>DATBQU010000121.1:0-10816 GCA_036560665.1 Polyangiaceae bacterium | reverse complement strand
CGCGACTACTTCTACAAGGGCCAGCCCAGGCTGGCGCTCGACCACTGCCGCAGGGCCATCGAGCTGAACGACGAGAACGCCAAGGCCCTCTACTTCGCTTCGACGATTCACCTCTTCTTTTGCTCCGGCAAGCTGGAGCTGACCGATCCCGATTGCCGTCTGGCCGACGCGGAGAAGTACGTCCGCCGCGCACTGCAGGTCGAAGAGAACTTTCGCGAAGCCAAGAACACACTCGGACAGATCCTGATCCTCGAGAAGAAATATCCGGAGGCCATCGCCGTCCTCGCGCCCCTCACCAAGGACCCGTCGTTCGAGTCGAGCTACCTCGCCTGGGGCAACCTCGGCTGGGCGCAGGTGCTGGGGGGGCAGACGGATCAGGGGATCGAGTCTCTGAAGAACGCCGTCACGGAGCCGCGCTTCTGCGTCGGCCACTATCGACTGGGAGTCGCCTACGAGAAGAAAGGAGACCTTGCCGCCGCCGAACAATCGCTCACCAACGCCGTCACGGTGGATGCGCCCGAATGCAAGAACCTCCAGGCCGCGTGGGCCGAGAGGGCGCAGGTCCGGATGAAGCTCGGCAAGCTGGCCGACGCCAAAGCGGACTTCCAGAAGTGTCGTGACATCTCGGCCGATTCGCTGACCGGGAAGGCGTGTGTCGACGCGCAGGCCAGGATCCAATGAACGCGATGCAACCGTCCGAAAGCCGAATCGCAGCAAGGTCCTTCCCTCGGCCTCAGGCCAGGGAGGGGGCCGCCGCGGCGGAGGCGCAAGGCACCATGAGCACGGAGTCGATGACCGAGACCCTCGGCAGTTTCCTGAAGGAGCAGCGCGAGCGGCGCAGCATGAGCGTCGCCGAGCTGTCCCGCGTGACCCGCATCCCGCTCGCCTCGCTCGAGGCCATCGAGAACGACCGCTTCGACGAGCTCCCCGGCGAGGTCTTCGTCCGCGGGTTCCTGAAGGCCTACGCCCAGGCGGTCGCGCTCGTGCCGGCCGAGGTGCTGGCGCGCTACACGTCGAGCCGCCGCGTGGCGTACGTCACGCCCCTGCCGGTGCAGACGCCCCTCCAGGCGGCGCGCGAGGGACAGGGTCGCCGCTTCGGCGTGGCGATCGCGTTCGTCCTGCTGCTCATCCTTCTGTCGCTGGCGCTGTCGATCGTCCTCAAGCCGCGGGGACACGACATGCCGACCGAGCTGTCGCAGGCGCGGGTGTCGGGCTATCCCCTGGTCGGGTGAACCGCATCGAGAGCGAGGCGCTCGTCGTCCGGACCGTCGAGTTCGGCGAGAGCGACGTCATCGCCACGCTCGTCACCCAGCAGGTCGGCAAGGTGAGCGCCATCGTGCGCGGCGCGCGCCGCGGCTCGCGTCGGGTCGGCGGCGCGCTCGAGCCGGTGCACACCATCGCCGTGCTGCTGGAGGACAAGGGCGGCGAGCTGGCGACGCTCAAGGAGTCGCGCATCGTGCGCATGCGCGCGGGGGTGGTCTCCGACCTCGACGCGCTCGAGGTGGCCGGGGTGGCCCTGCGCTGGGCCCGGCACCTCTTTCCCCCGCGCACTCCGGAGCCGGAAGGGTGGCGCGTGCTCATCGCGCTGCTCGACGTGCTCGACGCCGGGACGCCCCTCGCCCGCAAGGAGCTCGCGCGCGCGGGCCTGGCCCTGCTCGCCGCCGTGGGCTACGGCCTCGAGCTGCAGCGCTGCGTGGTGTGCGGTCGCGAGTGCCCCGAGGGCAAGGCCGCCTGCATCGATCCCGCCCGGGGAGGGCTGGTGTGCCGCGCCTGCGGGGGCTCGTCGACCGTGCTCTTGCCAGAGATGCGCCTGGCTGCGCGTGCGCTCGCGGAGGGACGCACCGCCGAGGCGACCGCGAGCGAGGCGGAGGCCGTGCTGGCCATCGTCGATCGGGCCATGGCAGCCCACGCGGGCTTCGAGCGTTGAGGGGGGAGATGCTGGACGTCGTCTGCTTCGGCGAGATCCTGTGGGACGTGTTCGAGGCGCGGCCGCGCGGTCGCGAGCCGATCGCGCGGTCCTTCCGGCGGGAGCTGGGCGGCGCGCCGGCCAACGTGGCGACGGGGCTGGCGCGCCTCGGAGCCCGCGCAGCGGTGGTGGGCGGCGTGGGGCGCGATCGGTTCGGCGCGGCGCTGGTGCAGCACCTCGCCGGCGACGGGGTGGACACGCGCTTCGTCGTCGAGCTCCCGAACCGCACCGGCCTCACCTTCGTCGTGCGCGACGCGCGCGGCGAGCCGGAGTTCCTGTTCTACCGGCACGACTCGGCGGACCTGGCCATCCGGGCGGCGCACGTCACCGCCCCCATGGGGCGGGCGCGGTGGATCCTCGTCGGCTCGAGCACGCTCATGACCCGCGATCTGGCGCGCGCGACCGGGCGCTTCCTCGACGTCGGGCAGCGCGCCGGCGCGCGTGTCTTCGTCGATCTCAACGTGCGGGCGCACCTGTGGCGGGACCACCGCACCATGCGCAGGGCCATCGGGGCCCTCGCCGGGCGCGCCGCCCTGGTCAAGGCGAGCGACGCCGACCTCGCCGCCGTGAGCGGCGGAGGCGATGGGCTGCGATGGCTGGAGCGGCACGCGCCGCGGGCGTCGTGGCTCATCACGCGGGGCTCCGGCGTGGCCAGCGCCATCGGCGAGCACGGCGAGGTGGGCGCCCCGGCCCTCCGCGCCCCGTGCGTCGACGCCACCGGCGGCGGCGACGCCTTCATCGCCGGCGCCCTGTCGGCGCTCGTCGCCGCGCGGGCCGTCCCCGGCTCGCCGGCGTGGCGCGACGAGGCGGTGTGGCGAGCGGCATTGCGCGCCGGCCACATCATGGGCAAGAAGGCCGTATCGCGCCCTGGCGCCGTCGCCGGTCTGGTTCACCTGGGCCGGGCCCGCGCCGTCGTCGAGAGTGTGAGGAGAGAGCCGTGACCAAGGACCCCCGCATCAAGCCGCTCGCCATCCGCTCGCCGCGCGGGGCGCGCACCACCGAGATCGACTGGGCCGACGGCCACAAGGGCATCTATCCGCACGCGGTCCTGCGCGGCTACTGCCCCTGCGCCGGCTGCCAGGGCCACACCGGCGACGTGCGCTTCCTCGAGACCACCGACGCGCAGCGGGAGCTGGAGGACATCGAGACCGTCGGCGGCTACGCGCTGGCGCTCAAGTGGTTCGACGGACACTCCAGCGGCATCTACAGCTACAAGTTCCTGCGCGCCCTCTGCCAGTGCGACGCGTGCCGCCCGGCCGGGCACGGCGAGATGCCGCGGCTCTGAGATGGCCACGCCCGACGACGGCGCCATCGAGCAGGAGGGCCGCCGCGAGCGCGGCAGACTGGTGGCGCGCGCCGGGGTCGTCGGCGCCGGCACGCTGGCGTCGCGCGTGCTCGGCCTGCTGCGCGACGTCACCCTGGCGGCGATCTTCGACCGCGACGCGACCGACGCGTGGTGGGTCGCCTTCACCATCCCCAACGCGCTGCGGTCGCTGCTCGGCGAGGGCGCCATCTCCAGCGCCGTCGTCCCCGTGCTCTCGGAGAAGCTCGCCCGCGAGGGCGACGACGCGGCCCGTCGCTTCTTCGCGCGCGTGCGCGGGGTCTCGCTGCTGGCGCTGGCGGTGGTCACCGTCCTCGGCGTGCTCTTCGCGCGGCCGCTGACGGAGCTCTTCGCCGGCGGTTACCACGACCGCCCCGGCGAGTTCGAGCGCACCGTGGCCCTCACGCGCGTCGTCTTTCCGTACATCTTCTTCATGGGCACGGCCGCCCTGGGGATGGCCGCGCTCAACGCCAACCGCCGCTTCGCCGTGGCCGCCTTCGCGCCCGGCCTGCTCAACGTCGCCCTCGTCGCGGCCGCCTTCGCCGCGCTCGGCGCCGAGGGAGACCGCGTGCGGTGGCTGGCCTGCGGCGCGCTGGCGGGCGGTCTGCTCCAGGTCGCGGCCCAGTGGCCCGCCCTGCGCCGCATCGGCTACGCGGGGCGCCCGGCGCTCTCGCTCGACGCCGACGTGCGCAAGGTGCTGCGCCGCATCGCGCCGCTCACCTTCGGCATCGGCATCTACTACGTCGACCTGGTCCTCTCGCGGCGCTTTCTGTCCGAGCTCGGGACGGGCGCCCAGAGCTACTTCTCCTGGGCCATGCGCCTGTGCGACTTCCCGCAGGGGATCTTCGTGATGGCGCTGTCGACGGCGGCGCTGCCGTCGCTCTCGACGCTGGCCGCCAAGGGCGCGCGGGGCGAGCTGGTGAAGACCTGGGCCCACGGCATGGGCCTGGCCATGTTCGTGGCGCTGCCGGCAAGCGCGGCGCTGGTCGTCCTCGGCGAGCCCATCGTCGTGGCCCTCTTCCAGCGCGGCGAGTTCGACGCGCGGGCGGCGCACGAGACGGCGCGCGCGCTGCTCTGGCAGGGCGGCGCCATCTGGACGGTGGCGGCCGTGCGCCAGACCGTCCCGGCCTTCTACGCCCTCGGCGACACGCGCACCCCCGTGGTCGTCAGCGCCGTCGACCTGTGCGCCTTCATCGCGCTCGCCGTCGCGCTGCGCGGGCCGATGGGGCACGTGGGGATCAGCGTCGCCGTGGCGGGATCGAGCGCGGTCCAGATGGCGCTCCTGCTGGTGGGGCTGCGCTGGCGACTGGGCGCCATCGGCGGGCGGGCGCTCGCCACCTCCATGGCGCGCACGCTCGCCGCTTCGCTGGTCGCGGCGGCGGCGGGATGGGGCGCCGCGAGGGCGCTCGCGCCGGACGGTCCGGCCGGAGGCGTGGCGCGCGCGCTGCCCGGGGTCGCCGGGATGGCGGCGTTCACCGTGGTCTTCCTCGTCGCCGCGCGGATCCTGCGGGCGCCGGAGCTCGCCGAGATCATGGCGGCGGTGCGCCGGCGCCTCGGGCGCTGAGGATGGCGCGGATGGCGCGGATGGCGCGGATGCCGCGGACGGGACGAGGAATCGCGGGGACGTCTCGAGCGTACGAACTCGAGTATGCGCACCTCCGTGTGGAAGGTGACCACCGTGGGGGCCCTCGGCCTCGCGCTGGTCCTGGGATTCCGCCCGCTGCGGGCCACGACGTCGATCGCCGCGCCCCCGGAGCACGACGCGCCCGCCGGCGCAGACCCTCCGGAACAGGCGCCCCTCCTGGCCGACGGGCGGGGCGGCGGCGATCGGGCCGCGAGCCTGGTCGCGCAGCTGCGAAGCGCGCGCAGGACGGACGAGGCGTGCGACGCGCTCGCCGGCCTGGGGTGGACGGGCGACGCCGTCGCGCAGGACGCGATCGTCGACGCCATCCTGACGCGACCCCACTTCGAGGTGCGCTCGTGCGCCATCTCGGCGCTCGGCCGCGTCCCCGGCGTGGCCGCCGCGGCGCGCCTCGTCGCGCTGACCGGCGACGCCGACACCGACGTCCGTGACGCGGCCCTCGACGCGCTCGCGCTGCGCGACGAGGGCGTCGCGCGCGGGGCCGTCCTCGACGTGGCCCGGGGCGGCGACCCCTCGGCGCGCGTGGCGGCCGTCGGCGCGCTGGCGAAGGCGCACGCCCCGGAGGCGACGGCGCTCCTCGAGAGCGAGCTCGCGACCGCGACCCAGGCGCAGCAGCAGACCCTGCTGGCCTCGCTCGGGGAGGGTGGCGATCCCGCCTGCACCCCGACGCTCGGTCGCTTCGCGGCGTCCCCGTCCCGCGAGGTCCGCTGGGCCGCCCTTGGCGCGGCGGCGAAGGTGGGCGGCGCGGCGCTGGCGCTCCTGGACGCGGCCATCCAGCGCGGGGGCGAGGACGGCGACTACGCCCTGCGTGCCCTTGGCGAGATCGACGCCGCGGACGCGCGCGCGATGCTGGTCCGCGCCGCGTACGATCCGCGCCCCGCGGTGTGCAGCCGTGCGCTGAGCGAGCTCGTGCCCTTCGACGGGGAGGACGTGCGCGCTGCGGTGATGATGCACGTAGGCGCCGCGGACGCGGCGGTGGCCACGGCCGCCGCACGGTGGCTGGCGCTGCGCGGCGACGGAGCGGCCATCCCGTCGCTGGTCGAGGCGGCGGGGCGCGCGGCGCCCGGCGAGTCGGGCGAGGACGCGATCACGGCGCTGGCCGGCCTCGACGGCGACGCCGCCCACGCCGCCCTGGTCGGCCTGGCCTCGCGCCCCGGCGTGTCCCGCGAGCAAGCCCTGCGGGCGCTGGCGGAGTCCCCCGGAGGCGCGGCGGAGGCCCGCGCCATCGCCCTGCGCATGGTGCGCGACGAGGGCGGCGCCGTCGCCTCCGCCGGGCTGAACGTGCTGTCCGGCGACGACTCGCCCGAGGCGACGCGTGCGCTGACCGATCTGGCGCGCTCCGGCAGCCCGCTCGGCTCGCGGGCCGTCGAGGCGCTCGGGCAGCGGCACGACGAGGCGTCGGTGGTCGCGCTGGTCGACCTGACGCGTGCGCACGCGACGCCCGATCCACGCGACGATGCGCTGCGGGCGCTGGCCGGCTCCAGCGACCCACGGGCCATGCGCGCGCTGGTGGACGCCGCGAGCGATCCCGACCTTCGCAGCACCGCGCTGCAAGGTCTGGCGCGGAGCGGCGGCGCCGACGCGGAGCGCGCCCTCATGGCGGCCGCGTCGAGCGCCGACCCCAAGGCGCGGGCCGACGCGGCGCGTGCGCTCTCCAGCGATCCGCCTCCCTCGCTGCTGCCGGACCTGGAGCGCCTGGCGCACGATCCCGACGCCGGCGTCTCCAGCGCGGCGTTCCAGGCCCTGCGCGAGTCCTCGCCGGAGCGCGCGCTCGAGCTGGCGCGCGAAGGCCTGCGGTCCACCGATCCGGAGCAGCGGTCGGCGGCGGCGGAGCGCGCCGGCCAGCTCGACACCGAGGCCGCCAGGCCGCTGATGATCGAGGCGCTGCGCGATCCGGACGCGGCGGTCGTCGTCCAGGCGGCGAGCTGGCTGGGCTCGGCGGGAGGGACCGACGCGCAGCAGGCGCTCCTCGACGTGCTCGAGGCGCGGACGTCCACCGACGAGGAGCGGCGCGCGGCAGCTCAGGCGCTCGAGACCATGGGCGGCGCGGCCGCTCGCGACCACGCCGATCTGCTCGAGCGCTGGCGCGCGGAGCCCGAGGAAGAGTCGACCGGCGACGACGACGAGTCTCCCTGACGTCGACGGCCCGCCGTGGACGTGACATAGCGTCGGGCCATGAAGCACGAGCCCACCGCCTCCGAGACCCGCGTCGTCGACGCGAAGTTCGTGGCGGGCGCGGTCGACGCCGAGGGCCTGCCGGCGCCCACGCTGGTGGAGATCGCCTTCGCCGGCCGCTCGAACGTCGGCAAGTCGAGCCTCCTCAACGCGATGATGCAGCGCCTCGGCCTGGTGCGCACCAGCAACACCCCCGGCTGCACGCGGCAGCTCAACATCTTCGAGGTGCGCTGCTCGGACGGGCTGGCCCTGCGGTTCGTGGACCTGCCGGGCTACGGCTGGGCGCGCCGCTCGAAGTCCGAGCGCGGGCAGTGGCAGGCGATGATCGAGGGCTACCTCCAGCGGCGGGCGGGGCTGCGCGCCGTGGTGCTCCTGGTCGACGTGCGCCGCGGCGTCGAGGACGAGGAGCGGCAGCTGGTCGAGTTCCTGCGCGAGCCGCGCCGGGTGAGCGGGCAGCCGCTCGACGTCATCCTGGTGGCGACCAAGGTCGACAAGCTGAGCGCCGCCGCCCGCAAGCCCGCACTCGAAGCGGTGAAGAAGGGCGCCGGGTGGAAGCCCCTCGGCTTCAGCGCCGTCACCGGCGAAGGGGCCGAGGAGCTGTGGGGCCGCATCCGGCGCGCGGTTCTCTGAAGGGGCGTGCTCGGCTTGCAGGCCGCGCCGAGGTGGAGTAGTTCCCGTGGTTCCTCGCGAGAGCGGGCGCATAACTCAGCGGTAGAGTGCGTCCTTCACACGGACGAAGTCGCAGGTTCAAGTCCTGCTGCGCCCACCAGAATGGCAACCGCCCGACCGACGTCGAGCGTGCTGACGACGGCGGCGGTGCGTCGGTGCAGCGTCGCCGCGGCGACCCTCTGGCTCGTCGCGGGGTGCTCCCCGGCTCCGCGGAGCCCCGCGCAGGGCGGCCCCGTCTGGCGAGAGCTGACCACCGACCGCTTCGTCCTTCACACCGATCTCGACGAGGGCGCCGCCCACGCCGCGGCGAGCGAGTTCGAGGCGGCCTCCGCGACCCTCGAGCAGGTCGCCTTCCCGCACGAGGGCTCCGGGCCGCGCCTCGACATCGTCGTCTTCCGCAACGAGCTCGAGTTCCACCACTTCTGGCCCCGCGACATGGCAGGGCTCTATCTCGACCGGCCGCCGGAGGACGTCGAGCGCGCCCCGACGATGGTCCTGCACGGCACCCTCGCCGGCGGCGCCCGCATCGTCTTCCTCCACGAGCTCACCCACCGGTTCATGGCGCGCTCCTTCGGCTCGGCGCCGGTGTGGATGAACGAGGGCCTCGCGGACTACTTCTCGACCATGCGCGTCGAGGGCGGGCAGGTCGTCCTCGGCGTCGTGCCCGCAGGGAGGGTGATCGACCCCAGCCTCATCCCCTCGGTGCGCGAGCTGGTCACGGCGGATCGCGAGGCGTTCTACGGCGCCTGGACCGGAGACGACGGCGAGGATCTGCACCGGGTCCGCTTCTACGCCGGGGCCTACGCGCTGGTGCACATGCTGCGCAACGGGACGGACGACCAGCGCCGGTCGTACGACGCGTTCGTCCAGGCCATGAACGCCGGAGCGCCGGGGGACGAGGCGTGGGCGCGCACGCTGGGGACGATGCCCGACGATGCGCTCGAGCGGATGTTCCGCGCGCATCTCGCGGGGTGGCGCGAGTGGGATCTCTTCGCCGCCCCTGCGCGTCCCGTGGCGAGCCCCAGCCACGAGAGCGTCCGGACCATGAGCGACGCCGAGGTCCACCTGCTGTGGGCGCGCCTGATCCGTCCGTCGCCCGGCGAGGGCACGCGGGAGGTCCAGGCGCAGCTCGACGCAGCGCTCGCTCGGGCGCCCGCGTCGCCCGAGGTGGCGTACTGGCGCGGGTGCTTCGAGCTCGGTCAGTGGCGCGCGGGCGCGGCGCGCGAGCTCTTCCAGGCCGCGCTGGCCCAGGAGCCCGACAATCCCCGCTACCTCTACGCGATGTTGATGGCGCGGCTCCGTGGCGGGGGGCACCAGGCAACCGTCCTGAGCCTTCTGGATCGACTGGAGCGCGTCGCCAGGAGCGCCGACGAGCTGGGCGCGGTCGCCCTCTACGAGTCGTCGCGCCGCGATCGCGACGCCGCCATGCGGCACGCCGAGGCCGCCGTGGCGGCGGACCCGGGATACGCGGGGGCCATCGCCATCCGGGCGCGCGTGCACTTCGAGGCGGGCGAGCTCGCCGCCGCCGTCAGTGACCAGGAGCGCGCGCTGGCGCTGCTGCCAGAGCGCGTGGACGACCGGTCGATGGTCCAGGCGCTGGCCGACTACCGTCGCGCGCTGTCGAACGCGGGCGGTGGCGGGAGATAGATGGTGCGTGGCCTGCGACCGACGCCCGGGCGTCGCGCGGCGTAAGCGCCGCTGCGCGCGGTCGATGCCGCCTGATCCGGTGGGCGATGCCGCGGACGCGCACGGGCACGCCGCACGATGAGGGCGTGAACGCGACGGAGGCGTTCGCGGAAGCCGCGGAGGCGGTCACCGGACCGACGCGATGGGGTGGGCCATCCGACGAGTTGGGCAAGCGGAAGCGCTGAAGGCGGTCGGTCATCCACGTGGATGGGTGCGAGGAAGCCGCGGAGCACCCCGTGGACGCCATGGGATGGATGACCGAACGCCATGGCGTGGATGGGCGAGTCGGCCGGGGTCATGAGGGGACGCCATGGCGTGCATGGGCGAGTCCGTCGGACTCGTGAGGGGACGCCATGGCGTGCATGGGCGAGTCGGCCGCGCTCGTGAGGGGACGCCATGGCGTGCATGGGCCCGTCCGTCGGAATCGTGAGGGGACGCCATGGCGTGCATGAGCGAGTCCGCCGGACTCACTAGGGGAAGCCATGGCGTCCACGAGGGGAAGCCATGGGTACGGCGACGGAAACCCCGGGGTCGATGGGGGGAAGCCACGGGGTACGCCACCGGAAGCCATGGGGCCGACCGAGGGAAGCCATGGCGTGGCTGGCCTGGACGGACCGGCCCATGTCGATTTTCGAAAAATAGACGTCAGGAATCGGCCCCCCCTGCGTCCCCCCCATAGAGGACGGCGAGACCCAACCCCGGGAATGGATCCCGGATCGCTGCCTCGGAGAGGAGGTGAAGAGGCAATGGCAAACAAGAAAGGAAAGGAAATGGCTGCGGGCCTGGCGGGGACGTTGATCGCCGGGCTCGAGAAGCACCTCGCGAACGGGCAGCTGACATTCGCGGGGGGCATGTTCACGACGGCGCAGATCGTCGCCGAGCTCCAGGAGCTCGTCGACCTGCGCGCGGCCGTGAACGCTGCTCGCGCCGCGACCACGACGAAGGTCGATGCCGAGACGGCCCAGGCGCCTGCGCTCCGCGCGTTCATGAACGCGCTGGTGCAGTGCGTCCGGGTCCAGTTCGGCACCCAGGCGGACGTCCTCGCCGACTTCGGAATTGCTCCGAAGAAGGTGGCGACTCCGCTGACGGTCGAGCAGAAGGCCGCAGCGGCCGCGAAGCGCAAGGCAACTCGCGCAGCGCGGGGCACGAAGGGACCGAAGGCCAGGAAGGGGATTCACGGCGCCGTCGTCGGCGTCGTCGTGACCCCCGTCGTGGCCGGGACGCCCCACACCGCCTAGCCAGCGGTGACACAACCAGGGAAAGGGGCGCCGCCTCCGGAGACGGCAGGCGGCCCCCCGGTCCCGCTTCATCCCAGCGCGCGCCCCACGTCCTCCATCAGGTCCTCCACGTCCTCGAG
>DATBQU010000120.1:0-5435 GCA_036560665.1 Polyangiaceae bacterium | reverse complement strand
CTCCGACGTGCAGGCGACGGAGAAGCTGCGCGCCAAGCTCGGCAACAACTACCCGGGCGTGCAGACGGTGTTCTTCGTGGGCGGCATCGTCAAGCGCATCCTCAACTTCGGGGCGCCGGCGCCCATCGACATCGAGGTGCTGGGCTACGATCTCGACAAGGGCGGCGAGTACGCCAAGAGGCTCAAGGCGCGGCTGCGCGACCTGTCGGACGCGAGCGGCGCGCCGATGCTCACCGACGTCGACGTGTCGCGCGAGGAGAACTACCCGCAGTTCGACGTGGAGGTCGACCGCGAGAAGGCGGGCACGCTGGGGCTGTCGGAGCAGGACATCGCGCAGAGCGTGCTGATGACGCTCACCGGGAACACGCAGTTCTCGCCCATCCCCTTCGTGGACCCCAACACCGGCAACCAGTACTTCATCAACGTGCGGATGCTCGACCGCTTCCGCTCGCAGCTCGGCGATCTCCACGACGTGTTCCTGCGCTCGCCCGGCGGCAGCATGGTGCCCATCGAGAACGTGGCCTCCATCAAGCGCTCCAGCGGCCCGGTGCTCATCTCCCGCAAGTACCTGCAGCGCATCATCGACGTGACGGCCAACGTGGCGCCGGGCAAGGACCTCGGCGCGGCGAGCGCCGCCGTGCAGAAGGCGCTCGACGACACCCCGCCGCCGGACGGTTTCAGCGCGCGCCTGGGCGGGCAGACGCTGGAGCAGAAGAAGGCCTTCGCCGGGCTAGCCTTCGCGGGGCTGATGGCGCTGGCGCTCGTCTACATGGTGCTGGCCAGCCAGTTCAAGTCGTTGCTCGATCCGCTGGTCATCATGTTCAGCGTGCCCATGGGCATCTCCGGCGTGGCGGCGATGCTGTACCTCACCGGCACGACGCTGAGCGTGAACAGCGCCATGGGCATCATCATGATGGTGGGCATCGTCGTGTCCAACGGCGTGCTGCTGGTCGACTTCGCCAACGTGCTGCGCCGGCGCGGCGAGCCGCTGCTGGAGGCGACGGTGAAGGCGGCGCGCACGCGCCTGCGTCCCATCCTGATGACGACCATCGCCACCATCGTGGGCCTCGTCCCCATGGCGGTCGGCATCGGCGAGGGGAGCGAGACGAACATGCCGCTGGCGCGCGCGGTCATCGGCGGACTCACCGTCTCCACCTTCTTCACCCTCTTCCTCATCCCGTCGCTCTACACCGTGCTCGATCGCTTCGCGAAGCGGTCGCACGAGCCCGAGGAGGAGGGCTGAATGCGGACGGCCCTCGGCCTGGCGACGGCGCTGCTCCTCGCTCCTCGCGCCGCCCTCGCGCAGGACGCGCCCCCGCCCCCGCCGGCGGAGCCGGAGCTGCCGCGCTCGACCGCGGAGGCGAACGGGGCCCCGGTGGTCGGCCTGGCCGACGCGGTGAACCGCGCGCTGGCGCGCAACCCGACGGCGGTGGTCGCCTACGCCGAGGTGCGGCGCGCGGAGGCGCTGGTGCTGGAGACGCGGTCGGGCGCGCTGCCCACGCTCTTCGCCAACGGGACCTACACGCGCCTCGACGGGGACCGCACGCTCAACGGCAACACCTTCATCGCGGCCAACCAGCTCAACGCCAACCTCCTGCTGACCGTGCCGCTGGTGGCGCCGAAGCCGTGGGCGCAGTGGTCCCACGCGCAGGACGGCGTCGACGTCGCCCGGCTGAGCGCGGCGGACGTGCGGCGCACCGTCGCCGTCGCGGTGGCGCGGGCGTACCTCACCGTGGTCGCGCAGAAGCGCGTCATCGACGCCGTGCTCCGGGCGCGCGACACCGACAAGGCGCACTTCGACTACGCGCACCAGCGCTTCGCGGGGGGCGTCGGGAACCGCATCGACGAGGTGCGCGCGCACCAGCAGCTCCAGAGCGACGAGGCGAACGTGCAGACGCAGGAGCTCAGCCTGGCGCGGGATCGCGAGGCGCTCGGCGTGCTGGTGGGCGTGGGCGGCCCGCTGGACGCGCAGGAGCCGAACCTCCAGGTGGCCACCGACGCGCAGCGGGCGATGCAGGACGTCGAGAAGCGCAGCGACGTGGCGGCGGCCGGGCAGCGCCTGCGGGCGAGCGAGCACGTGGTGCGCGACGACTGGGCTGACTACTCGCCGTACCTCACCGGCGTGGCGCAGCCCTTCTACAACAACCCCGCCGGCATCACGACGCCGACCACGGGCTGGCAGGCGCAGCTGCTGCTCACCATCCCGCTCTACGACGGCGGGCAGCGCTACGGGCTGGCCAGGGAGCGCGACGCGCTGCGCGAGGAGGCGAAGGCGAGCCTCGACGCGACGCTGCGCCAGGCGCGCTCGGACGTGCGCACGGCCTTCGAGGAGGTGCGGCGCGCGGACGCGGCGCTGGCCGCGGCGCGGCAGGCGGCGGAGCTGGCCGAGAGCGGGCTGCAGCTGGCGGAGATCGCCTACCGCGCCGGGGCGACGACGAACATCGAAGTGATCGACGCCGAGCGCACGGCGCGCGACGCGGAGACGGCGGTCGCGGTGGCGGAGGACGGCGCGCGGCAGGCGCGGCTCGACCTGCTGGCGGCGACGGGCCGCTTCCCCTGACGGTCACGGAGGCAGGCGCATGCGCGCCGGGTCCACCGGAGCGTCGACGACGAGCGCGCCGAAGTCGATGGTGGTCCGGTCGCGCGGGCCCTCCACCAGCACGACGTGCGTAGGCCGGACCAGGTCCGGGCCCAGGGCGAAGCGCATGGTCCTCGGCGCCCCGGTGGTCACCGCGCGCCGCGTGGCCTCGAGCTCCGCGCCGGTGGCGTCGTCGCGCAGCACGCGCAGCGTCCAGCGCTCGCGCAGCTTGCCGAGATCGTCGCCGAGCAGCGTGCGCAGATCGTCGAGGGCGCCGGGGATGCGCGCGCTCGCCGCGGACAGTCGCCCCTGTCCGTGGGCGCTCTTGTAGGCGAGCCCCTCCGGGCCCACGGTGAAGACCACGTCGTCGGGCGGCGCGAGCTCCCAGCGCAGCCGGTCGGGGCGCACCAGCGTCAGCGTTCCGGTCGAGCGCACCTCGGTGGCCAGCAGGCCGATGGCGCGCGTCTGCGTGAAGGGGCCCTGGAGCGTGCGCAAGGGCGCGCGGGCGCGCGCGATGCGCGCGAGCAGATCGTCGAGCGGATCTCCGTCGCCCGCGCGCGCCCGGCGCGGGAGCAGCGGGAGCAGCGCCAGGAGCGGAGACGCCGCCAGGAGCGCCCTGCGCGAGAGCGTCATCGCTCCTCCCCTCCGGGGCGGGGCGCGCCGGCGTGCGCACGCCCCTGCTCGTAGCGTCCGTCGTGCAGGGCGGGGTCCTCGGGGAGCGTCTCGGGCTCGGGGTCGCTCGACGGATCGTGTCCGGGAGCGAGGAGCGTGCGCAGGTCGAAGCGCACGAAGCGGCCCGACAGGTGCGGGCCGGCGCTGACCCAGAGAACGCGATCGGTGGTGTCGGCCACGATGCCGTGGGTGGCGATGAACGCGTCGATGGCGCGCCGGTCGCCCGGGGGACACGCGAGATCCCCTGCGCAGCCGTGGTCGCGCAGGATGGCGAGCGCCGTGGCGGGCGTGGCCGTGCCCGGGGCGACGGCGGCCAGGAGCTCGTCGGCGCGCGCGCGCCGCGCCAGCGTCGTCGTCGTCTCTCGCACCCGCAGGTTCTCGGGGGCGCTCGCCAGCGGGCCCTCGAAGTGGTTGGTCACGGCCACGGTGCCGTCGCTCGACTCGCGCACGGTGGCAGCGGCCCCGGGGGCCCGCTCCACGACGGCGAAGCGCCCGGCAGCGTCCGCCACGAACACGATGTGCGAGACCATCACCCGCTGCCCGCGCAGGATCTCCACCGCCTCGGCGGTCGTGTGCGCGCGCTGGAGCGCCTCGCGCAGCGAGAAGGCCACCGGCATGCCGTCGGTGGCAGGCTCGCCGGCGCGCGCGCCGTGCACCACCATCGCCACGCCCTCGGCGTTCATCCCCGTCACCGCGCCGACCAGGCCGGGCCAGGCCACGCTGGCGAACGGCAGGGCGCCGTCCTCGCGCACCAGGAACACGACCTTGTCGCGATCGAAGACGTCCCCCGCCTCGAAGTCGAACGCGCGCGCGAAGAGGACGTGGCCGTCGGCGGACATCGAGGGACCGAGCGCGAAGCTCGTGCACCCGATGAGCGGCGAGTGCTCGAGCGGGAGCGCGATGTCGTAGAGCGCGTGCAGGAACACCATGCGGTGATAGGTGGGCATGCGCGAGGCGAACGGATCGGGCTGGAACGCCAGGGCCTGGGCGGCCAGCTCGCGTCGCCGCGCCTCGGGGATGCCGCGATCGACGTGGCGGTAGCGCACGCGGCTCCAGTCCTCGATCCCGACGCGCGCGATCCACCAGGGGACGAGGTGCTCGTAGTCGCCCCACAGCTGACCTTCCTCGCTGGTCATGCCGTCGCGCAGCAGGCGGGCGTGCTCGGCGCCGAGCGCCTCGGGGGAGCCCTCCAGCACCACCTGCCTCACGCCGGCCCGGACGCGCGTCGAGCCGCGGGCGGCGGCGGCCTCGGGCAGCGCGACCCCGGGAGGATCGATGCGGGTGCCGAGGTCGATCGCGGCGTGCGCGACCGGCAGGGACGCGACGAGCCCGAGGGCCCACGCGATCTTGCGGCGGTGCTTGCGCCAGCGGCCCATGGTCCTCTCATTGTCCACGAAGACGCAGATCGAGCACGGTCCGTACCACGGTGGCCACGATCCGGGCCGGATCGCGCACGCTGCGGAAGTGGGTCCGTCGCTCGTCCTCGGGGGGATAGACGACGCCGATGGGCACCTCCACCAGAAGCAGCTTCGCGGCCAGGGAGCGCAGGATCACCTCGGCCTCGAAGGCGAAGCCCCGCGCCTGGACGCCGAGCTCGAGCGTCGCCGGGACCGGATAGCGCCGCAGCCCGCACTGGGTGTCGCGCAGCGCGCGGCCGGCGAAGCGCGAGAGAAAGAAGTTGGATACCCCGTTGCCGAAGCGGTTGCTACGCGGCGCGCCGTCGCGCTCGAGGTCGCGTATGCCGAGCACGAGCGCGCGCGGGTCGTCGCTGCCGCCGAGCACGGCACGCGCCGACTCCGCGGGGTGCTGCCCGTCCGCGTCCACGGTGACAGCAAACGGAAAGCCGCGTCGCTCGGCCTCGCGCAGCCCGGTGAGGATGGCGGCCCCCTTGCCGAGGTTGCGCCCGTGGCGGAGCACTTGCGCCCCGTGCTCGCGCGCCACGTCGCCGGTGCGGTCGGCGGAGCCGTCGTCCACCACGATCACCAGGACGCCCCCCAGCGTGGCGTGGAGGTCGTCGACCACCCCGCCGACGGTCGAGGCCGCATCGAGGGCGGGCACGAGCAGGCAGGCGGGTTCGGCGGTCTGCACCTCCTTCCCTTTACACTGCTGGCGCCCCGTCGCGTACGCCCCCACAATCGCGGCATGAAGATCTTCATCGACAGCGCGGACCTGGGAGAGATCAAGC
>DATBQU010000119.1:0-15529 GCA_036560665.1 Polyangiaceae bacterium | reverse complement strand
TGCAGCGCCTTGCGCGTGATGCGCAGGAAGCCGTGGAAGGCCCGCTTGGTGCCGAAGGCGATCGCGTTCATGACGAGCGCCCGGAAAGCACTGCGCGTGCCGAGGGCCGGTGCCTGCCCGCATGGGCGCGGCCCGCACGGGCCCCCCGCCCGAACTGCCCCGGATGACTCGCTCTCCATCCGCCGCCGGGCCCCCTCCGCGCCGCGGCCAGCACGACAAAAACGGCCTGATCGTTAGCATGGCAACGATCCCCCCCTTCTTGCAGGGTGGCGCGGTCCCGCGGGCGGGGTCAGCGGGCTCGCGGCTCCGACACGTCGCGATGTTCGATGGCGACGGGAGCCACGCCTGTCCCGGACAGGCACGCGCATGTCCCGGGACACCCGGCGATTCGACCCGGGGCGCCCGTCCGTCCATCGGCAGGGCCCCGGCCAATCCCGGCGCCCGCGCGTGACTCGCCGAGAACGAGGGACAGCGCCTACCGCAGCCCGCCGGCGGCACGTGGTGTTACCCTCCGGCGCGTGAAGCCCGCCACCCTCCTCCCCGCGTTCGTCCCCGCCGTCGCCCTCGCCCTCGCCCTCCCGGCGTGCGTCCCGCAAGGCAAGCTCGACGCCGCCCTCAAGGACGCGAGCGACGCCCACGGCGCGCTCGCCGACAAGCAGAAGAAGCTCGACGCCGACGAGGCGCAGATCGCGCAGCTCCAGAGCGACCTCGCCGCGTGCACCGGCAAGCCCGTGCCCACCGACCACTCGGCGGAGCTCAATGCGCAGCTCGACGAGCTGCGCAAGCAGAAGGCCGCCGCCGACGCGCGGGCGGCCCTCTTCAACGAGTTCGTCGCCAAGTTCAAGAAGATGATCGACGCCGGCAAGGTGAAGATCAGCGTGCGGCGCGGACGCATCGTGCTGTCCATGCGCAACGACGTCCTCTTCGACGAGGGCAAGACCGACCTCAAGCCCGAGGGCAAGCAGGCGCTCGCCGAGATCGGGCAGGCGCTCAGGACCGTGAACAGCAGGACGTTTCAGGTGTCGGGTCACACCGACAACCTGCCCATCAAGAACAAGGACTTCGCCTCCAACTGGGAGCTGTCGACCGCGCGCGCGGTGGTGGTGGTGAAGTTCCTGGCCCAGCAGGGGGTCGTCCCTTCCGTGCTGAGCGCGGCCGGCTACGGCGAGTTCGACCCCGTGGCGTCCAACGGCGACGCCAACAGCCGCGCCAAGAACCGCCGCATCGAGATCTCGCTGGTGCCCAACATCGAGGAGCTCATCTCGATCCCGGAGCTCAAGGGAGAGGCCGCGCCGCCGGCGCCGCCGGCGCCCCCGGCTGCGCCGAAGCCGTAGGATGGCCGCGATGCCCGGCTCCGACCTCGAGCGCCTGGCGCGCGACGGTTACACCATCCTGGAGGACGTCTTCGACGCGGACCTCGCCGGGCAGCTGCTCGCCGACCTCGCCCGCCTCGAGCACGAGCTCGGCGAGGGCCCCGGCAAGAACATCTTCGAGGGGACGCGGACCGTCCGCATCTACAACCTGCTGGCCCGCGGCGCCCTCTACGAGGCGATCCCGGTGCACCCGCGCGTGCTGCCCGTGGTGAAGGGCGTCCTCGACGGCGGCTGCCTGGTCTCCTCGCTCTCGTCCATCGCCATCGGGCCCGACGAGGTCGCGCAGCCGCTCCACGCCGACGACATGATCATGGCCCTCCCGCGCCCCCACCCGCCGCTCGTGTGCAACACGATGTGGGCGCTCACCGACTTCACCGACGACAACGGGGCCACCCGGCTCATCCCGGGCTCGCACAGGGACGAGCGCACCCCGGAGCTCGGCACGACCTACCCGGGCACCGTCCCCGCCGAGATGCGGCGAGGCAGCGTGCTGGTCTTCAACGGCAGCCTCTGGCACGGGGGCGGCGCGAACCGCACCGGGGCGCGCCGCGTCGGGATCGCGATGAACTACTGCGCGGGGTGGGTCCGCCAGCAGGAGAACCAGCAGCTCGGGATCCCGCGCGAGATCGCCCGGCGGTTCTCTCCCGCGCTGCGCAAGCTGGTCGGCTACGGGATCTACCGGGGGCTGATCGGGCACATCGACAAGTGCAGCCCGGTCGACCTGCTCGACGAGACGGGGCCGCGACGCGTGGTCGGCGAATAGCGGGAACTTCGCCCGCCGGGGCCCGGTCTGTACCGGCATGCGCGAGCGAATCGCCGTGCAGCTGTCGCTGCGCTGGGGCGCGGTGGTGCTGCGCACGACACGTCTCTGTCCGCCGCGCGCCTTCGCGCTCGGGACGGGGGGCGACTGGAGCCTTCCGGAGGAGAGTCTGGGCGGCGCCCGCCTCGAGCTTCTGCGGTCGCGCGGCGGCGAGGTCGCGCTGCTGACGGCCGGCGGCGCGGCGAGCCCGCTGCACCCCGGGATGCGCGCATGTGTGGAGCTGGGAGCGCTCGCCGTCGACGTCGAGGTCGGCCGGGACGAGGAGGCGCCCGCCCCCCGGTTTGCCCTGGCGCCCGGAGCGCTCGGGTACCAGGTCGTGTCGGCCGTTCTCCACGGGCTGCTGCTGGCGACCTTCGCCATGCTGCCGCCGCGCTCCGAGCGCATCGAATGGGAAGAGGTGCGCGCCCTCGTCGAGCAGATGGCCGACTGGGACGACGGCGACGGCGCGCCCGGCTCGGCGGGAGGCGGCTCCCCGGTGGTCGCGGAGGAGAGCGAGCCCGCCGCCGTCGAGTCACCCGCTCCCGCGCCTCCCGCGCCACCCGCGGCCGGCGCCGCGCGCCCGCTTGCCAGGCGAGAGCCGACGCTCGGTGGCAGCGCGTCGCTCGCCGAGGCGAGCACCTTCGGGGTGATCGGTCTTCTCGACCCGATGGCCCCGCCGGGAGGCGCGTCGGCGAGCTGGGGTCGCGCGGTCGAGGGCAGCGGCGGGTCCCCCACGTGGGGCGACGGGATCGGCGACGTGAGCGGCGCCGGCGGCCTGGGGCTGTCGGGCACCGGCGAAGGGAGCGGCGGACGCGGCGACGGCATCGGCATCGGCGGCATCGGCACCCTCGGTCACGGCGCGGGAGGCTGCGGTGGGTGCCAGGGCTACGGCCGGGGGATCGGCCGCATCGGCGAAGGCCACGCGGTCCGGGCGCCGCGCCTTCGCGGCGGCGACGAGGTCTCCATCAACGGCCGGCTGCCCCCCGAGGTCATCCTGCGCGTCGTGAAGGCCAACGAGGGCCGCTTCCGCTTCTGCTACGAGCAGGGCCTCGAGCGCCGCCCCGAGCTGCGCGGGCGGGTGACGACCCGGTTCGTCATCGCGCGCGACGGGTCCGTCGCCGTGGCCGCCGCCGTCGCCGCCGAGTCGGACCTGCCGGACGAGGCGGTGGTCGCGTGCGTCGTCCGCGCCTTCGGGGCCCTCTCCTTCCCCGAGCCCGCCGGGGGCCTCGTGACCGTCGAGTATCCCTACGTGTTCGACAAGGACGGAGACTGACGGCCCGGCCTTGGCGTAGTCTCTCGCGCTCCAGGAGGCTCTTCCCCCATGCGCGTCGCCCTCGCCTGCTCGCTCCTCGTGCTCGCCGCCTGCGGAGGCTCGCAGAAGCCCGCCGCCACCGAGTCGGCCGACACCTCGTCGCTGGAGTCGCCCTCCACGGGCTCCGCGGGCTCGTCGGACACCTCGTCCTCGTCGAGCTCGACCTCGACGTCGACGTCGACGGACAAGCCGGCCCCGGCCGCCTCCTCGGCCCCGGCCGCCACCGCGGCGCCTCCGGCGGCGAATCACCCCGTGCCGGGCGCCACCGGCTCGATCGACGGCAAGCCCTTCACCCCCAAGCTCGCCCAGGTGGCCGGTCCGCTCCAGAAGGACGGGCGGCTGCTCATCGTCCTCCACGAGGGCAGCGACTGCGTGACCTCGGCGGACGCCAAGCCGGGCACCGCCTCGATGATGCTGATGGTCCCCTGGAAGGACGGCTACAAGGTCGACCTCGCGTCGCTCAAGCGCGCCAAGAAGAACAGCATGGGCGAGGCCACCTTCATCCGCATCGGCGACGACAAGAAGAACCAGATCGCGGCCGACTTCAAGCCGACCGGGCTGGTCACCATCGTCTCCGCCCCCATGCAGCAGGACGCCATCGGGAAGATGAAGATCGACCTCCAGAGCGGGGACTACATGCTGGCCGGGGACCTGGACGTGAAGGTGTGCTTCCCGCCGAAGTGACCTCACGCGCCTCCCTCGTGACCCGGCGCGTCTCCCCGCCGGGTAGCCGCGGCTCCCTCGCTGCCCGGCGTGTCTACCCGCGGGGTAGCCGCGGCTCCCTCGAAAGGAGGCTGCCTCCCTCGAGCGGCCGTTCACCGGGCTCTCACCCGAGACAGCGAGAAGGTCACGGTGGTCTCGGTGGGCGTGCAGACGTCCTGCCGCAGGTGGCCCGCCTGGATGCTGCACCGCTCGAAGGGCGCGGCCCTCACCGTCCTCGACGCGAGGGGCTCGAGCAGACTCCCGCGGGCGAGCGCCGCGCACTGGGCGGGGACGAACCGGTTGATCCCTCCCACGCTGCAGGGCAGCCCGGCGAAGAAGAGGCACCCGCCTCCCGCGCACGAAGGCCCGCGGCCCTCCAGCGCGTCCGTGATCCCGACCAGCGGAGGCCCGGGTCGCGCGAGCCCCGACCGGATGGCCGCGTACTTGGTCATCGTCTCGACGGTGGCCCCCGAGCTCCGGCGCAGCAGAGCGTCGTCGGGGACGATCACGGCCGTGGCGTCGGCCGGCGCCGCCGCGAGCATCTCCGCGAAGGCCTCGTGCTCGTCGATCTCGAGGTAGCGGGCGCGCAGGGCCTCCGCGAACCGCAGCGGCTTGATCGCGAAGTGGAGCAGCAGAAGCGCGGTGGCGAGGCGAGCCCACTTCCCCCGCTCCGCCAGGAGGGCCAGGCCGAAGCCCGCCGGGACGACGGCGGGCACGAGCCACCCGGACAGGACGCGCGCCGCGAAGTGGGGCGACTCGCTGGTGGCGAGCAGGAGCGAGAGGGCCACGGCTCCCGGCGCCAGCGCCGCCACGGCCAGCCACGGCCGGCGGGCGAGCCCGACCAGCGCCGCGCTTCCCAGCAAGAAGGGGATGGCGAGGAAGGGGTTGGTCAGGACCTCCGACGAGGTGACCGTGCGCCAGGCGTCGGCGAGGCGAGCGTGGCTCTGGTAGGAGATGCCCGCCGCGAGCGAGGCCGGCACGTACGCCAGCCCCGCCGCGGCGCAGAGCGCGGCCGCGAGCCTCCGGCGACGCAGCAGGAGGAAGACGACGGGCGGCAGCGCGAGGAGGACGTTCTCGTAGCGGACCTGCGTGAGGAGGGCGAGGCCGAGCGCGCCCGCCGCCAGGCAGGGGCCGCCCCCGGCGACGACGAGCAGGTACACCAGCGCGCAGAGGAACCCGGAGAAGATGGAGAGCCCGTCCGACGCCGAGAAGAGGACGTGCAGCGGGCAGGCCGCGAGCAGCCCCGCCGCGATGGCCGGGAACGCCACCGAGCCTGGCCGGAGCGCGCGGCACAGCGCGAAGACGAGCGGCACCGTCGCCGCGCCGAGGACGCGATCGAGCAGGATGGCGTGCTCGAGGTCGCGGTGGGTGACGGCGTAGAAGAGCGAGTAGACCTGCGCCGTGGCGAAGGTGCCGCGGTAGCCGACCAGCAGGCGGCTGTAGGGGATGCCGCCCAGATCGAACAGGTTGGCGGCGGCGAGCAAGCGCAGCGCCAGCGCCACGGCAGACAGCGCGCCGGCCGCCAGCAGCTCCCGGCGGTGGCGTGCGAGGGTCCCGGGACGGAGCCGGGCCAGTCGCAGCACCACCACCAGCACGACCGCGCCGGCGAAGAGCAGCACGTTGACCCGCACCGCGAGCAGCCAGAGCGGATGGTCGTCGTCGCCGTGGCCGAAGATCGCGGCCAGCGGGGCCATGCGGGCGAGGCTACCATCGCCCTCCGTGGCGAACCCCCTGCTGCGCGATCGCGACGTCGACTTCCTCCTCTACGACGTCCTGGGGGTCCTGTCGCTGACGCGCCTGCCGTACTTCGCCGACCACGACCGCTCCACCTTCGACGCCGTGCTGGACACGTCGCGCCGCTTCGCGCGCGCGGTGCTGGCGCCGGCGTACAAGCCGATGGACGAGGAGCCGCCGCGGCTGGTGGACGGCGTGGTCCGCGTCCATCCGCGCATGAAGGCGCTCTACCCGGAGCTGGCCGCGCTGGGGATGGTGGCGGCGACGCGCCCGGCGGCGGTGGGCGGCCAGCAGCTGCCGCTGACGGTGTCGACGCTGGCCACCGCCTACCTGATGGCGGCGAACCTCGGCGCCTACGGCTACGTGGGGCTCGCCGCGGGCGCGGCGCACCTGCTGGAGACGCTGGGGACCGACGCGCTGCGCGCCACGTACATGGAGCCCCTCTACGCGGGGCGCTGGCTGGGGACCATGGCGCTCACCGAGCCGCAGGCCGGCTCGAGCCTGGCCGACGTGGCCACGCGGGCGACGCCCGCCGGGGACGGCAGCCACCGCGTCGTCGGCTCGAAGATCTTCATCTCCGGCGGCGACCACGATCTGACCGAGAACATCGTGCACATGACGCTGGCGCGGATCGACGGCGCGCCCGCCGGGATCAAGGGCATCTCGCTCTTCTGCATCCCGAAACGGCGCCCCGGCGCGGGCGGGCTGGTCGACAACGACGTGACGGTGTCGGGCGTCATCCACAAGATCGGCTGGCGCGGCCTGCCCAGCCTGGCCCTCTCCTTCGGCGATCGCGGCGACTGCCACGGGTGGCTGGTGGGAGAGCCGGGCCGGGGCCTGGCCGCCATGTTCCAGATGATGAACGCGGCGCGCATCATGGTCGGCGTCAACGGCGTGGCGACGGCGTCGGTCGCCTACCACGAGGCGCTGGCGTACGCGTCCAGCCGCCCCCAGGGACGTCCGCTCGGGGCGAAGAGCCCGACCGCGCCGCAGGTGCCGATCGTCGAGCACGCCGACGTGCGGCGGATGCTGCTGCGGCAGAAGGCCATCGTCGAGGGAGGGCTGGCGCTGGTCGGAAGGACCGCGATGGTCGCCGACCTCGCCGAGCACGCGCAGGACGAGGCGACGCGCGCCCGATCGCGGCTCCTGCTCGATCTGCTCACGCCGGTGGCCAAGTCGTTCCCCGCCGAGCGGGGCTTCGAGGCCAACGCGCTCGCGCTCCAGGTGCACGGCGGGTACGGCTACTCGAGCGAGTACCTGCCGGAGGCGTGGCTGCGCGACCAGAAGCTCAACAGCCTGCACGAGGGGACGACCGGCATCCAGGGGATGGACCTCCTGGGGCGGAAGGTCGTCGCCGGGGGCGGCGCGGCGCTCCGAGCGCTGCGCCAGGAGATCGAGGCGACGCTGGCCGCGGCGCGGGCGAGCGGGGTGGGCGAGGGGATGACCTCCGCCGTCGCCTCCGGCCTGGAGACGGTCGAGGCGCTGACGATGCACCTCGGGGCCAGGGGGATGGCCGGCGACGTGGCCGGGATGATGCTCCACAGCACGGACTACCTCGAGCTCTTCGGGATCCTCGTCGTCGCCTGGCAGCACCTGGCGATGGCGGCGGTCGCCGTGAAGAAGACGCCCGCCGGCGACGACGAGGCGTCGTTCCTCCGCGGCAAGATGCTGGCGGCCGAGTACTGGATCGCGACGGAGATGGGGCGCCTCGAGTGGCTGGCCTCGCTGTGCCGGTCGGGCGAGGACAGCTACGCGCGCATACGAGCGGACGAGCTGTGACGCGCCTCTAGGGACACTGCATCGCGCACTGGAGGCTGCCGGACTGGCCGGTGGGATCGCTGCACTGGCAGGACAGCTGGCAGCACTTGTCCGTGTAGCAGGCGTCGCTGCACTGCCAGAGGCCGCCGCACGCGTTGCCGGGCGCGCAGACGCCTCCGCCGTCGACGCCGAGGCTGCCGCCGTCGCCGCCGCCCGCATCGCCGCCGCTCGCGTCGCCGCCGCCGCTCGCCTCGACGCCGCCGCCGGAGTCGCCGGCGGTCCCTCCGCCCGAGTCGGCGGTCGGGTGCGAGCCGCCGTCGTACCCGGGGTGGACGGTGCCGGCGTCGGCGACCACGACCGCGCACCCGGGGTCGTCGCCGTCGCCGTCGCCGTCGCAGCGGCCGTCCGACATCCCGATCCCTCCGCACGCGGTCGCGCCGAGCGCGCCGGCGAGCGCCAGTGACATCAAGCCAAGCTTCATGGGCCCCTCCTTCTTCGGGGGAAGACGGTTCTTGGCGCGCTGAAGTGCAACGCCGATACCAGGAGCCTCCGCGGCGCCTTTTCGTGCGGCGCGCGCGCCATCGCCGTCGCCCGTACGGGCGACGCCGTCATGCTCTGTGGCAACGCGGCGACAGGGGCCCGGTCACAGGGGCTGCCACGCCGGGCGGCCGTCGTGCAGGCACACCGCCACGGCTCTGCCGAGGATGGCGCCGCGCGCGACCCAGCCGAAGAAGCGGCCGTCGCGGCTGTTTCCCCGGTTGTCCCCCAGCACGAGGTAGCCGTCCGCGGGCACCCGCACGGGGCCGAAGTCGGGCCCGCCCCCCCACGAGGTGCCGAGGGCGTGCGGGTGCTCGCCGAGCTGCTCGACGGTCGCGCCGCCGTCGAGCTCGACGACGGGGACGAAGGCGCCGTCGATCGCCACGCGCCCGTCCACGACCGCCACCACGTCGCCCGGCACCGCCACGACGCGCTTGAGCAGCACCTCGCCGTCGGTGGGCGAGGCCAGCACCACCACGTCGCCCCGCGCCGGGTCGGCGCCCTGCGCGAGGTAGGTCTCGGACTCCGGGACGCGCAGGCCGTAGGCCGCCTTGTTCACGCAGATCTGGTCGCCCACGACGACGGTGGGCTCCATCGACCCCGAAGGGACGCGGTAATGATCGGCCAGCGAGGCGCGCGCCACGAGGACGACGGCGCAGCCGCTCAGCGTGGTCACCAGCGTCCGGAGCGTCCGCGCGCGCCTGCTCATGGCCGCCGCAACCGCCGGGGCGGTCCGGGCATTCCCCGCGCGCGCGAGGCCGCGGTTGACCATCGCGCGGACGTTCGCGATCATCGGTGAAATGCCTGCTTTCCTTCGCTGTCTCTCCGCCCTGGGCGCGGTCTCGTTCGCGGCCGCGCTCGTGGCCTGCGGGCCCTCGCCGATCCGGGTCGTCGGCGTCATGCGCGAGTCCTCCGAGATGCGCCCCCTGGCGAGCGTCCCGCCCGGCGCCTACCAGCAGCTGCACGTGCTGGTGCGGGCGGCGCCCGACCAGGGCGCCGAGAAGTACGGCTCGTCCGACTGCGGCATCGCTCCCCTGGAGGGAAGCTCCACCTCGCAGGACCGCAACAACGCCGCGTGCGTCCCGTCCGAGACGCTCAACAACGCCGTACGCCTCGTCCGGCAGCGCCTCCGGGCCTACGGCGTCAGCGTCGCCAAGGACGGCTCCGAGCCCTACGACTACCGGGTCGACGTGCTCGTCACCGGCGTGGCGCCGCGAGCGCCCGATCCGATGCAGGCCAAGGCGATGGCCAGGCTGACCTTCACCCTGCGCACGGACGCCGGCGTCGGCTCGCTCATGGGCGGGATCGACCAGAAGGCCGCCGGCGCCGCGTTCGGTGCGGTCGCGAAGGACTGCGCCCTGCGGGACGCCCAGCTCTCCGCCTTCTCCGCCTCGGCCACGCAGCCGATGACGCCCGACTTCGACGTGGTGGCCCTGGCCAGCGACGCCACGGACAACGTGCTCGGCTGCGCGGAGCTGGCGCGGTTCTTCCTCGACGTGGGCAAGCGGTACCCGAAGGCGTCCTCGCCCGTTCCGCCCGTTGCGCCCGCTCCCTCCGCGCCGCCCGCCGTAGACCCCGGCGCGGGCCCTCGGTAGCCTCGTCCCGATGCCGCGCTACCTCGCCATTCACCACGCCCCGGGCGTCAGCCAGGAAGACTTCCAGCGCAACGTGCCGGAGGTCCTCCGCGGCAAGCACGCCACCTTCGTGCAGACCTACGTCAACCTCGCGCAGGGCACGATCGTCAACGTCTACGACGCGGAGAACCCCGACGCCCTCGCCCGCGAGTTCGAGCGCATCGGCTTTCCGTACGACGAGATCCAGGAGATCCAGTTCGCCGCCTCGGCCGACGATCTGCGCAAGATGGTCGGCAGCTCGCGATAGCGGGGCACGCCATGGCCACGGAGCCCGCCGCGCGCAGGTGGTTCGGCAAGGGGACCCTGCCGGGCAAGCGGCCGCTCAAGGTCAACGTGTTCGAGAACATGATGGCCCACCAGGGCATGCTCGAGCAGGTGCCCCTGTTCCCGTACTTCGGGCCCGGAGACATCGTCCCCACCGCGGCGCTGTCGCTGTCGCTGCCCGACCTGCCGCGCGTGCACTTCTACCACTCCAACGACATCCCCGAGGTGATCCTCACCATGGCGGGGAGCGGCGCGCTCCTGTCCACCGGTCAGCTCTACCTGCAGCAGGGCACGCACGGCGTCACCACGTTCCTGCGCAAGCCGGCGGCGCCCGAGGCGCAGAGCTACCAGATCTCGCTGGTCATCATCCGCATGAAGGCGCGAGGCCCCCAGAACGAAGGGTTCGTGATGCGCTGCCCGACGTGCAACGAGATCGTCTTCCGCATGGAGCGCGACGTGTGGCAGGGCCGCGAGCAGCCGTACTACCCGGAGCTCGCCAACGTGCGCTTCTACGCCGACGCGGTCGACGCCTTCAACGCCGAGGAGCGCGCCTGCGGCAAGTGCTCGGCCGTGCAGCCGCGCTTTCCCCAGGAGCTGGCGGGGTGGCGCCGCTACGCGCAGTACGTCGAGCTCGCCAACCGCGCGCGGACCGACATCGAGGCCGCCGGCGGCGGCGGCGGCGACGGCGACGGCGACGGCGACGGCGACGCGAAGAGGCAGGGGTAGCCGATGCCGCTCGAGCCGAAGAAGACGCTCAACGTCTTCAAGGAGGCGAAGAACGCCTGGGGCTCGTTCGACGACTACCCGGTCGGGCCGCGCGGGACCGACCCCATGCCCCACCTCAGCCGCAACCGCATCGCGCAGCCGTTCTTCCTGGTGTGCGAGGCCGACCAGGTGCTCATCCAGATGGCCGGCGACGGCGCCATCGAGTTCCGCGAGATCGACCCCGGGCGGATGCCGCTCGTCCCCGGCGACGCCGTGTACATCCCGGCCGGCGTGCCGAGCCGCGTGGTGCCCCGCAGCGGCAGCGAGAACCTCCAGATCCGTCTCAAAGCGGAGCCGCCGGCGCGCGAGGCGGTGGCCTGGTACTGCGGCGCCTGCGGTGAGCTCGTGCACGCGCGCGAGCTCGCGGCCGGCGAGGTCCTCCAGCAGCAGTACTGGGACGCGGTGCACGCCTTCAACGCGGACGAGCGCGCGCGGACGTGCGCGCGGTGCGCGGCGGTGCACCCGCCGGTCGATCTCGGCGACATCGCGTGGCCCGAGGTGGCCCGGGCGCTGCGGACGCAGGACTAGGGAAGAGGGCACTTCCCGGGGAAATCGCGTCCGTCTCATTCGCCTCGCTCGAGGCCGACCCGGGCGCCGCCGCCACCCGCGCTCACCCGCCCGGGGTAGAGTCGGGATGTGCTCGACCGGGCACGGAGGGCGGCCTCATGAAGCGCTGGACGTGGGCGGTTCTGGTGGGCGGCGCGGTGTTCGCCGGGTGCGGGAGCTCGGCGACCACGCCGAATTTCGGCTCCCCTTCGGACGGCGGCGACGACGCCACGGCGTCGGGGGACGACGGCACCTTCTCCGACGACGGCGGCAGCGTGGGCGACGACGCCTCGCAGCCGCACACCTGCAACCCGACCAGCCTCGACCTGAGCGACTGCCCGTGCCCCACGCCCAACGCCACGCGCGCCTGCTACACGGGCCCGCCCGCCACGCGCAACGTCGGCCTGTGCAAGGACGGGACGCAGACCTGCGTCAGCAGCAACGAGTTCGCCACCTGGGGTCCCTGCACCGGCTCGGTCGGGCCCGCCCCCGAGGTGTGCGACGGCACGGTCGATCGCAACTGCAACGGCAAGACCGGCTGCAACGACCCCACCTGCACCAGCACCCCGCTCTGCAACTCCGGCTGCACCGACGGGCAGACCCGCGCCTGCTACACCGGCCCGAGCGGCACCGAGAACGTCGGCGTCTGCAAGGACGGCCAGCAGGTGTGCGCCAACGGGCAATGGGGCCCGTGCAACGGGCAGGTCCTCCCGCAGCCGCAGAACTGCTGCGACGCCATCGATCACGCCTGCAACGGCATGCCCGGTTGCTACAACCTCTTCGCCTGCATCACGGCCGCCTGCTGCCAGTCGTCCTGCGACGCCGGCGGCGGGCTCGATCCGGGGTGCGTGTGCATGACCGGCTCCGGCGACACCGCCACCTGCCCGGCGGGGGACCACTACGTGCACAAGGGCGGGCTGCCCGGCACCGACGAGTGCTGCCCGTGCACGGTGAGCAACTGCGGCGACTACAACTGCTGCGGCGAGTCGGTGTGCGCGGGCAACGCCGCCTGCGGCAACGTCACCTGCAGGCCGCTCCCCTCGTCGTGCAACGGCCAGGTGAGCGCCGACTGCGACGACTTCCCCGAGGACTGCGACGAGCCCTGCTGCGAATGCACGGACGGAACCTGCTGATCCGGGCGGCGGTCCTCGGCGACGCCGACGCGCTGCTCGGCATGATGGTCGACTTCAACGCCATCGAGGGGATCGCCTTCGACCCGGCGCGCACGCGGCCGGCGCTCGCGCGTCTGCTGGGAGAGCCGGCCCTCGGCCGCGTCCTGCTCGCGGCGCAGGGCGCGCGCACGGTGGGCTACGCCGTCCTCACCTGGGGCTTCGACCTCGAGTTCGACGGGCGGGACGCCTTCCTCACCGAGATCTATCTCCTGCCGGAGGCGCGGGGCCGGGGGCTGGGCGGGGAGCTGCTGGCCGAAGTGGAGGTCGCCGCCCGCACGGCGGGCGCGAGGGCGGTGCACCTGATGGTGCGCCCCGAGAACACGGCCGGGGTCGCGCTGTACCGCCGCGCCGGGTACGAGTCGCCCGGGCGCCTCCTGCTGAGCAAGCGGCTGGCGGGGCAAGACCGCTAGCTACTTGCCGGGCGCCCCCGCCTGGTACGCGCCGGGTGTGCGGCCGGTCCAGCGCTTGAAGGCGCGATGGAAGGCGCTCGGCTCCGAGAAGCCGAGGCCGAAGGCGATCTCGCCGAAGCTCATCGTCCCCTGCTCCACCCAGCGCTGGGCGGTCTCGCGCCTCACCTCGTCGAGCACGCGCGCGTACGTCGTCCCTCGCTCGCCCAGGCGCCGCTGCAGGGTGCGCGCGCCCACGCCGAGCCGGCGGGCGACGACCTCGAGGCGCGCGTCTCCCGCCTCGAGCGCCTCGCGCAGGGCGACGCGCGCGCGGCCGTGCACGTCCTGGGCGGACGTGGCCAGCATCGTCTCCCCCGTGGCCTGGAGCGCCGCGGTGATGGCAGGATTGGCGGTGCGCAGCGGCATCCCCAGGACCGCGCGCGGGACGACGAGCTCGTTGTCCCGCTGGGCGAAGCGCACCGGCGCCCGGAAGATCCGGGCGTGCTCGCTCACGCCGGGGGGCGCGGGGTGCATGAAGCGAACCTCGGAGGGCGCCACCCCGTCGCCCGCCAGCATCTGCCCGCGCGTCACCAGGAAGGCGAAGGTGTACTCGTGATAGTGGCGCAGCCGCGCCGGCTCGATCGACAGCACCGGGCGGAGCGAGACCCGGGCGCTCTCCCGGCCGACCTCGAGCCCGAGCTCGCTCATCGCGCCCATGAGCCGGTAGTAGCGGGCCACGCGCTCGAGGGTCTCGAGGATGTGCGGGCTGGTCATGGTCGCGAACTCGAGGACGCCGTAGACGCCCATCGGGAGCGTCTCGGCCGCGTGGAGCCCGAAGTCGGGATCGACCGCCTTCTCGGAGACCAGCATCCACGCCCGCGCCATGGCGTCGACCGGGACCCAGCCGTTCACGTCGTCGAGCGTGGCGCGCGAGACGCCGACGGCGTCGAGCACCATCGTGGCGTCGATCCCCGCCACGCCGGCCCGGTCGAGCAGCGCACGGAGAAAAGCCACGGCGACCATCCCCTGAGGACGCACGCCCCGAGAGTACCTCCGGCCCTCAGCTCGCGGCGCGCAGCGGTGCGGGGTAGTCGGAGGAGACGGGCGCCGCCCTTCGCCCCAGGGCCTCGTCGATGGTGGCGGCGGCGGACGCCGCCTCGAGCTCCCCGAGGCGCCAGCCCCCGATGGCGCCATACGCCACGCTCGCGAGGTGGAGGGCCTGCGGCCTCCCGGCGCGGGCCGCCTCCAGCGCGAGGGTGCGGCGCGCCTCGAGGAGGCTCTCCGGGAGCGGCTCGGTGGCGCGGGACTGGCGAGGAAGGAGCAGCCCCAGCCCCGCGGGTGCCGGCCGGGTCAGCGCCTGGCGGTGCCGCTCGCGGCGGTGGACGAGCGCGCGGGCGAGCGCGTGCCCGTCGGTGCCCCGGGTCGACCAGGTCCACTCGGTCGCGACGAGCTCGCACTGGACGGCGGCGTGGACCGCATCGAGCCGCCGCCTCGCGCCGTCGCCGGCCTGGAGGAGAGCGATCCACGCGACGCGCAGCACCGAGAGGGTGTCGGCCACCGCCGTCCTCAGAGCCTCCGGGGGCTCGCCCGCCAGCATCAAGTCGCACAGCAGCGTCCGCTGCGCGCCGGTCTCGAGCTCCACGCCGACGAAGAGCGCGCGATCCTCCGCCCACCGGTGGGCCTCGAGCCCGCGATCGTAGGCCGCGGCCGCGAGGCGCTTGGTGTGTTGGTCCATCCCACCTGGGGTGTCATGCGCGCCACGAGCGCGCCGTTGACACCCGGTGCCAATTCGTTGACCGGGAGCGACAGGCCCGGCTCCGGGCGGCCGTTCGCCGGGCTTACTGGGCGGTCTTGGTGGCGCAGCCGAGGACGATGGATACGGTGGCGTTGGGATCGCTCTTCAAGCTCGTGCACGCGGTGCCGTTGAGGATGATCTCGGTCGGGTTGTTGGGGTTGTCGTACGACCAGCCGTTGTTCGGGTCCTGAACGATGGTCTGCCCGTTGACCTCGACGTTGACCTTCGTCGGGTCGACCTGCCCCAGGCCGGTCGTGCTGAGCGGGAAGGTGCACGACAGGACCTTGCCGCGGATCGCGTTGATCGCATCCTCGAACGCCTTCTCGGTCTGCGCCGCGTTGCCCGCGGAGGGGTCGACGTTGAAGTAGCAGAGGTTGGCGGTGCTCGTGTTGTCGGTGGGGTTGCACCCGGTAGGCCCGGTGCCGCCCGCGCTGGCGATGCTCCCGAGGAAGCTCGGATCGAAGTTGGTGAGATCGGACGACGGGAAGACGCCGGTGCCGATCACGAACGTGAGGATCGGGCCCTTCGGCGACGCCTTGGTCAGCTCCGCCGCCGCCTGCACGACGCAGGCGTTGGTCGAGTAGTTGGTCCCGCCGTTCATGGCGCAGTTGTCGGTCGGCACGCCGTCGGTGATGAGGACGAGCACCTTCTTGCCGCCGGGAAGGAGGCCGGTCCCCGGCGTGAAGTTCTCGAGCGTCGTGTAGCCCCCCTGCATGGCGGTCCCGGTCGGCGTGCCGAAGCCCGGCCCCCCC
>DATBQU010000118.1:0-4455 GCA_036560665.1 Polyangiaceae bacterium | reverse complement strand
CCCGTCCTCCGCTACCTCAAGACGTTCGTCGTCACGCAGTTCGGCGACACCCAGGACTCGGGCCCCAAGCTCGAAATCTTCGGGTTCACGCCGCGCAAGGCGCGCACGACGACCGTCAAGACCAAGGCAGCGGCGGCCGAGAAGGTGGTTGCGACCCGCAAGGCTCGCAACACGATGGGCCCGAAGCAGAAGGCGAAGATCAAGGGCACCCCCGCACCCGAGCCGGTGACGACCGGCACGGTGGCGCAGGCGCCCCCGGTCAAGCCGGCGAGCTGACGGCCTAGCGCAAGGACGGGGAGGGTGGAGGTGCCAGAGAGCACTCACCTCCACTCTCCCCCGTCCACTATGCTGGCGCCCCATCACGCCGGGGGCCGGCCTTGATCGATCTGACGAAGAAGGATTGGGACGCGCTCTACCGCGACGTCCTCGTGAAGGCGCTGCAGATGACGTTCACCAAGGACGAGAAGCGAAAGGCGACGCAGGCCGACCGCGCCAGGGAGGCGACGCAGCGCGTCTTCGATCGCTACTTCCGCGTTCGACCGCCGGACGTCGAGTCGATCGACTCGCTGCGCGGTTACCTGGTGAGGGCCCTGCGCAGTGAGCAGAGCAACGAGAGGAACGGAGAGAAGGCGCACAAGCGGATCGCCGAGGAGGCCGCCGTCGACACCGCGACGGCCCAGGGCGAGACGCGCGCCTCGCCCGAGCAGAAGAACCTGGAGCGCGCGCAGGACGAGGCCGACGAGGAGCGCGACCGCCGGCGGCTGAAGGCGCTGCGCGCGGAGCTCGCGGGCGACGCCATCGCGCTCGGCACGCTGGAGTGCATCGCGCGGGACGAGACCGAGCCGGCGAAGCAGGCCGTGACGCTGAAGTGCTCGGTCGACGCGATCCACGCCGCGCGCAAGCGGCGCGACCGCGCGCGGGAACGGGTGGTCGCCGCCGAGCGGGCCGCGAAGGCGGCGCAGGAGGCGCAGGACGCGCAGGACCTGGAGAACGAGCGGGCCCGTGAGGGGAGCGCGTGATGGCCGACCGCAAGCCCGGCGAGATCTGGAAGGTCCTGGAGGAGCAGGCGCGCGAGGACGGCGAGGCAGAGCTGCCGGAGCTGCCGGAGCTCGACGACGCCGCGAAGGACGCGCTGCTGCGCGAGGCGGGGATCACGCCGGAGACGGTGGCCAAGGACGTGCAGGAGCTGCTCGGCAGGCACGGCGTGGCGGTGAAGCCCGAGCCGGCGCCGGAGCCGGTGCGCGCCGTCGAGGGCGGCGGCGGCAAGCCCGTGCCCAGCGCAGCCGTGATCCCGCTGCGCCCGCGACGGACGGCGCGCAGCGTGTGGCTCGTCGCCGCGGCGATGCTCGGCCTGATGGCGGCCATCCTCGCCATGAACACCGCGGCCATCGTGGCCTGGCTGTCGCCCGCGCCCCCGGGCCCGCCGTCGCAGTGGGCGCCGCCGCCGCAGCCGCCGCAGCCCACGCCGCAGCAGCTGGCGGCCACGTTGCGCAAGGAGGCCTACGCGGCGTGCGCCGAGGGCCGGTGGCTCCCCTGCGCCGCCAAGCTCGACGAGGCGCGCGATCGCGACCAGCAGGGCGAGGACACGCCCGAGGTGCGCGCGGCGCGCAAGCGCATCGCCGACGCGATGAACCCCGACGGCTCGTTCAACGCCAAGCAGTGACCCGTCGTCACAGCCCGCGCACCCAGGACGCCCACTCGTCGCTGGCCTCCGCCGGCGTCTTGCCGACGACGCGCGCGAACGCCTTCTCGCCGGACCAGTCGCCGGTCACGCCGTCGCGCCACGCGCGGTAGAACGGCCAGAGCTGCCCGCGGGCGTCGAGCCACTGGCACGCGTAGCGGGCCATCGCGTAGTGCAGCCGCTCGTCGCCGGCGTGGAAGGCGGCGGTGCTCATGGCGAAGAGCGCCTCGAGGCGCGTCGTGCCGCGCTCGGCGGGCGAGCTCAGCGCGGCGAGGAGGCGCGGGTGGCGCCAGTTCTTCGCGCCGTGGATCTCGCCGGGCCGGGGCACGACCGGCGCCTCGAACAGCGCGCCGAGCCCCTCGTCGAACCACGTGGGCGCGGCGGGGAAGTCGGCCTCGACGATGGGATGGACGAGCTCGTGCGTCAGCGTGGTGATGCCCGGCGCGGTGTTGACGAGGATGGCGCGCCGGTCCGTGTCGTAGCCCCCGAAGGGCGCGTCGCACGCCTTGCCGAGCTCCTGCTTGCACGCGGCCTGGTACGCGTCGGGCGTGGGCAGGAGGAAGACGGTCACGGCGCGCGCGGGTCGCTTGCCGAAGCGGCCGTTGAAGTAGGCGCGCAGCGCGTCGCGCGCGAGCTTCACGCCCGCGTCGAGGAGCGGGGCGCGGGCGGCGGCGAGGACGAAGACGTCCGATTCGACGGCGGTGACTGCGGTAGCGCCGAGCAGGGCGCGGGCGTGGTCGGCGCGCTCGCGGACGTCCGCGGCGAGATCGTAGGGCGCGGTCGCGGTCGCGGTCGCGGTCGCGGTCGCGGTCGCGGTCGCGGTCGCGGTCGCGGGCGCGGGCGCGGGCGCGGGCGCGGGATCACACGCTACGAGCGCCCCGGCGACGACGACGCGCAACGGGATGAGCCCCCTTGCCATCGATCCCTTCTCGCAGCAAACCCCCGTGAAGGAGAAGTCGCCATGCGTGCAGTGCGGTTCGACGAGTACGGCGGGATCGACGTCCTTCACGTCGTCGACGTCCCGCGGCCGGCGCCCGGTCGCGGGCAGGTCCTGGTGCGGGTGAAGGCGGCCGGCATCAACCCCGGCGAAGCGGCCATCCGCAAGGGGGTGTTCGCGAAGAGGTGGCCCGCGACCTTCCCCTCCGGCCAGGGCAGCGATCTCGCCGGCGTGGTGGAGGAGCTCGGCGACGGGGCGGCGGCAGTGGCAGGAGCGGCAGGCGCGGCAGGCGTGGCAGGCCTGGCCGTCGGCGACGAGGTCATCGGCTTCGTCAACACCCGGTCGAGCCAGGCCGAGCTCGTCGTCGTCCCCGCCGATCAGCTCGTCCGCAAGCCGGCCCGCATGCCGTGGGAGCAGGCGGGCGCCCTCTTCGTGGTGGGGACCACGGCGTACGCGGCGGTGCGGGCCGTCTCGCTCGTCGAGGGCGACACCGTGGTCGTCTCCGGCGCCTCGGGCGGCGTGGGCACGGTCGCCGTGCAGCTCGCGCGGATGGCGGGGGCGAGGGTCATCGGCGTGGCCAGCGAGGCGCATCACGCGTGGCTCACGCGTCACGGCGTGGTCCCGGTGACCTACGGCGCCGGCCTGGGCGATCGCCTGGGGGCGGCGTCGGCGGGCCGCATCGACGCCTTCGTCGACACTTACGGCGGCGGCTACGTCGAGCTCGCGCTGGAGCTCGGCGTCGCGCCCGCGCGCATCGACACCATCATCGACTTCGCCGCCGCGGCGAAGCACGGGGTGAAGACCGAGGCCAACCACGAGGCCGCGACCGCCGCCGTCCTGGCGGAGGTCGCCGCGCTGGTCGACGCCGGCCGCCTCGAGATCCCCATCGCGAAGACCTACCGCCTGGAGGACGTCCGCGACGCCTTCCGCGAGCTCGAGCAGCGCCACACCCTCGGCAAGATCGTGCTGGTGCCCTAGATCTTCGAGCCGAGCGGCGTCCCGCCCACCTGCACCTCGGGCTCGAGCACCAGCAGCCGCACGCGGCCGGTGGCGACGATCTTCCCCTCGGCGTCGCGGATGGTCGTCTCCCACACCTGGCTGCGCCGCCCGCGGGTCAGCGGCAGCGCCGTCGCGCGCAGCGTCCCCGACCGCGCGGCGTGCAGGAACGTGGTGTGGTTCTCCAGGCCCACCACCGTCTTGCCGTGCCGGGTGGCGTCGATGGCCGCGCCGATGGAGGCCAGCGTCTCGATGACCGTGGCGTGCACGCCGCCGTGGATGATCCCGTGCGGCTGCAGGTGATTCGGCCGCACCTCGAGCTCCGCCACCACCTCGTCGCGCGACGCGCTCACGATGCGGACGCCCGTGGCCCCCGCCCACGTCGCGGTGTGCATCTGGTTGATGGTGGCAGCGACGTCGTGGGGAGTGAGCACCGGGTCGGGCATCGGCGGAAGCTAGCACACGCGCGCGGCGCGACGGTTTGCCCTATCCTGGCCACCTACTCGGCATCCGCTCGGCATCCGCGCCCATGCAATGGCTCGCCCAGCTCTGCATCCGGCATCCGGTCTTCACCTGGGTGCTCATGCTGTCCATCGTGGTGGTGGGCGTGGTCGGCTACGGGCAGCTCGGGCTCGATCAGTTCCCCAAGATCGACTTCCCCGTGGTCCTGGTGATGACCACGCTCCAGGGCGCGGCGCCCGAGGAGGTGGAGACGGAGCTGACCGACAAGATCGAGGGCGCGGTCAACACCATCAGCGGCATCGACGACCTGCGCTCGGACTCGGCGCAGGGCGTGTCGCTGGTGACCATCGCCTTCGTGATGGACAAGGACATCGACGTC
>DATBQU010000117.1:0-4179 GCA_036560665.1 Polyangiaceae bacterium | reverse complement strand
GGTGGGCGACTTCAACTCGCTGCCGGGGTCGCCGACCTACCAGCGCCTGGTCGAGGAGCATGGGTGGATCGACGCCTTCGCGCGTCGCTACAAGCTCAGCGTCGACGAGCTCGTGAGCTGGCCGACGGCGGGGTTCATGCGGCTGCGGATGCACCTCGATCACGTGTTCGCCGGCCGCGGGCTGCGCTGGGTGGACTTCGACGGCACCCACCCGTACGGCGACCGCACGGCGCCCTTCCACGGGCTCTCGGATCACATGCCGATGGTCGCCCGGTGCCGGGTCGCGTAATCTCGGAGAGCTTCATGCGCTGGTGTCGGATCGGGAGCCTCGGTCTCTTCGCGGCGTTCGTGCTGTCGGGGTGCGGCGCCGCCTTCGAGGGCAACGCGGGCGACGCGGGTCAGGACGGCGCGAAGGACGGCACAGTCCCCGTCGTCGACGCGGGCGACGACGGCATCAGCCTCGTCGACGGCAGCGGCGACGCCACCGTCGACGTCATCGTCGACTCCGGCAGCGGGGACGCCACCGTGGGAGACGGCGGGGGCGGAGCGGACGCGGACGCCGGCAGCACGACCGACTCCGGCGGCGGCGAAGGCGGGCTGATCGAGAGCGGCACCGGCGACGGCAGCACGGTCGACAGCGGCTCCGGCGACGGCGGGAGCGACGGGGGCCCGATCGACAGCGGCACCATCGACACCGGCATCATCGACAGCGGCGGCGTCGACGCCGGGCCCCTGTGCCCCACGGGCGAGGTCTGCGTGGCCGGGGCCCCGACGGGCTGGTCCGGCCCCATCGAGTTCTATTACGCGTCCTCGGCCGACCCGAGCTGCCCCGCCCTGACCAGCGTCGCCTTCACCGGCGGCACCGGGCTGGTCGCGCCTCCCGCCACGTGCTCGAGCTGCACCTGCGGCGGGGCGGTGTCGTGCACCGACCCCGTCCTCGATTTCTACTCGGACACCTGCACCACCCAGTGCAACACCGCCACCGCGTCGACCACGTGCGGGACCATGCTCAACGGCTGCGGCACGGCCGATCCGGCCTACGTCACGGCGAAGTCGCTGCCCACCGCCGCCGGGTGCGCACCCTCCGGGCAGACTCCGACCAAGACGCAGTCGTGGACCACTAACGCCGAGGGCTGCGCCCCCCTCGGCGTCGCCGTCGCCTGCGGGACGGGCCAGGTCTGCTCGCCGGTCGCGTCGTCATCGTTCACGACGTGCGTCTACCAGGCAGGCGACGTGGCGTGCCCCGGCGGGACGTACGTGAACAAGCAGCTCATCGACACCGGCGTCGCCGACACCCGGACCTGCACCAGCTGCACGTGCGGCGCGGCGTCCGGCGCGGCGTGCAGCGGCGGGGCCGTCATCGTCGGCACGACGGGCACCTGCAGCGCCGGCACCCTCGTCGCCGTGCCGACCGCCTGCAGGAGCATGGGCTCGTTCCAGCTCCCGGCCAGCATGACCATCCTCGAGAACACCGCTCCCAAGCCGAACGACGCGACCTGCGCGTCCGGCGGCGGACAGCCCACCGGCACCGCGACGGCCACCACCCCGATCACGGTCTGCTGCGGCCCCTGAGCGATGCAGTTCAGGGCCGCGTGCGGTCGATGCCGCCGACCGGAGAGCGTCTGCTACTGCCGGCACCTCACCTCGCTCGACACCGCGACGCGCATCGTGCTGCTCCAGCATCCGCGCGAGCGCGACGTGGCCATCGGCACCGCGCGCATGGCGAGCCTCTGTCTGCCCAACGCGGAGCTCCACGTCGGCGTGCGCTGGCAGGGCTCCGCCGCCCTGGCGCGCGCCCTGTCCGACCCGGCGCGGCCCCCCATCCTGCTCTATCCCGGCGAGGGCGCCGTCGACGTCACGCGCCACCCGCCCCCCGGCCCGGTGACGCTGGTGGTGGTGGACGGCACCTGGTGGCAGGCCAGGAAGGTGATCCGCGAGAACCCCGAGCTCGCCGCGCTGCCGCGCTACTCCTTCACGCCGCCGGCGCCGAGCGAGTACCGCATCCGCAAGGAGCCGCACGAGGCCTACGTCTCCACCATCGAGGCGCTGGTCCACGTGCTCGGCGCGCTGGAGGCAGACCCCGAGCGCTTCCGGGCGCTGCTCACGCCGTTCCGGGCCATGATCGACATGCAGATCGCCTGCGAGCAGCGTCTGGGGGGGCTGCGCCCGCGGCACAAGAAGGTGCCGCGCCCTCCGCGCCGCCGTGCCCCGCGCGCGCTGGCGGCACACGCCGGCGATCTGGTGTGCGTGGTGGGAGAGGCCAACGCGTGGCCCTACGGCTCCGCCGAGCGAGGCCACGCCTGCGCGGACGAGCTCGTGCACTGGGTCGCGTGCCGGCCCGGCACCGGCGAGACGTTCGAGCGCGTGGTGGCTCCCCGGAATCCGCTGGCTCCGAGGACGCCGTCGTACGTCGCGCTCCCGGAGGAGGTGCTGCGCGCAGGGGGCTCCCTCTCCGCCCTGCACCGGGGGTGGCGCGCGTTCGTACGCGAGACCGACGTCGTCTGCTCGTGGGGGACCTACGCCACCTCCCTCTTCGTGGCCGAGGGCGGCACCCTTCCGGCCACGCACCTCGATCTGCGGCGCCTGTCGCGCGTCTTCGCCGGCGGCAAGGTCGGCACCCTGGACGACTTCCTCGCGCGGAACGGCATCCCTTCGCCCCCAAGGCTGGCCGCGGGTCGGGCCGGCATGCGCCTAGGGCAAGTGGTGGAGCTGGCGCGCTTCCTCGGCCAGGCCGCGGTAAGGGAAGACGCCGCGTTCGCGCAGCATCCATGATCGGCATCTCGCAGCTCGCCAAGGCCTACGGCGGTCGCACGCTCTTCGAGGGTGTGTCGCTCCAGCTCAACGCCGGCTCGCGCTACGGCCTGGTGGGCGCCAACGGCTCCGGCAAGACGACGTTCCTCGAGATCCTGGCCGGGGACGAGCCTGCCACGGAGGGCTCGGTCGCCATCCCGGGCCGTGCCCGCGTGGGCGTGCTGCGGCAGGACCGGTTCCTCGACGACGACGCGATCATCCTCGACCTGGCGATGATGGGCGACCGCCCGGTGTGGGAGGCCCTCCAGGAGCGCGCGCGGATCATCGACCACGGGCAGGGCGACGCGGGGCGCCTCGCGGAGCTCGAGGACGCGCTTCGCATCGCCGGCGGCACCACCCTGGAGGCGCGCGCCACCGCCATCCTGGAGGGGCTCGGCATCCCCATCGCATCGCACCGGCGCTCGCTCTCCACGCTGTCGGGCGGATTCAAGCTGCGCGTCCTGCTGGCCCAGGTGCTGGTGGGAGGGCCCGACGCGCTCCTGCTCGACGAGCCGACCAACCACCTCGACATCCTCTCCATCCGCTGGCTCGAGAAGTTCCTGGCGGCCTACCGCGGCGCGGCGCTGGTCATCTCGCACGACCAGCGCTTCCTCGACAACGTGGCCACGCACATCCTCGACGTCGACTACGAGACCATCACCCCGTACACCGGCAACTACTCGGCCTTCGTGCTGGAGAAAGCGGCGACGCGCGAGCGCAAGGAGGGCGAGATCGCCCGCGCCGAGAAGATCATCGCCGACAAGCGCGCCTTCGTGGAGCGCTTCGGCGCCAAGGCCACCAAGGCCCGGCAGGCGCAGAGCCGGCTCAAGCAGATCGAGCGCATCGCGATCGAGGTGGAGGAGCTGAAGACGACGTCGCGACGCACGCCGCTGTTCCGCTTCACTCCCGAGCGGGCCAGCGGCCGGGACGTGCTGGAGGTGGCCTCGGTGTCGAAGGCGTACGGCGCCAAGGTGGTGCTGCGCGACGTGTCGCTCACCGTGCGGCGCGGCGAGAGGGTGGCCATCATCGGGCCCAACGGCCTGGGCAAGTCGACGCTGCTCAAGATCGTGATGGGCCGCCTGGAGGCGGACGGCGGGACGGTCCGCTTCGGGCACGAGGCGCGCCCGGGGTACTTCGCGCAGGATCACCACGAGCTGTTGCCCGATCCGCGCATGAAGCCGCTCGACTACCTCTGGGAGGCGTGCCCCGACGAGGGGACGAGCTTCGTGCGCGGCCAGCTGGGGCGGGTGCTGTTCTCCGGCGACGACGTGGACAAGCCGATCGGCTCGCTGTCGGGTGGCGAGGCGGCGCGGCTCATCTTCGGGCGCATCATCGTGGAGAGGCCCAACGTCCTGGTGCTCGACGAGCCGACCAACCACCTCGATCTCG
>DATBQU010000116.1:0-4047 GCA_036560665.1 Polyangiaceae bacterium | reverse complement strand
CCCGCGTGTGCACCGGCTGGGGCGAGGGCGACGCGAGGGGCCGCCTGGTGCTCAAGTAAGCACTTGCGTAAGCAGGCCGGCGCTCAGCGCTTGCGCGGCCGGGGCACCCCATAGGCCTCGAGCCTCAAGATGAGGGCGCGGCGGGTGATCCCGAGCATCTCCGCGGCGCGCGTCTGGTTGCCGGCGCACTGGTCGAGGGCCTCGAGGATGCGACGGCGCTCCACCGCGCGCAGCTCGTCGGACAGCGAGCCGGTCGAGGGCGGCTCGTCGTCCTCGATGGGCGCCAGCGGCTGGGACGACGAAGGCTGCGGGGCGAGGCCGAGCGACAGGTGCTCGGGCCGGATCTCGCCGTCGTCGCAGAGCAGCACGGCGCGCTCGACCACGTTGCGAAGCTCGCGCACGTTGCCCGGCCAGGCGTGCTGGCGCAGGGCCGCCGCGGCCGCCGCCGACAGCCGGGGCTGGGGCTTGCCGAGCGATCGGGCGAACTCGGTGAGGAAGCGCCGGGCAAGCCCCTCGAGCTCGGTGGCGCGCTCGCGCAGGGGAGGGACCGTCACGGCGATGCCGTTGAGGCGGAAGAACAGGTCCCGCCGGAACGCCCGCGCCTCGACGAGCGCCTCGAGGTCGCGGTTGGTCGCCGACACGAAGCGTACGTCCACCGGGCGCGGCTTCACGCCGCCCACGCGCACGATCTCGCGCAGCTCGATCGCGCGCAGAAGCTTGGCCTGCGCGGGCATCGGCATCTCGCCGACCTCGTCGAGGAACATGGTCCCGCCCACGGCGGTCTCGAGCAGGCCGACCTTGTCCTTGACCGCGCCGGTGAAGGCGCCGCGCTCGTGGCCGAACAGCTCGCTCTCGAGCAGCGCCTCTGGGATGGCGGCGCAATTGATGGACACGAAGGGTCGCGACGCGCGCGGCGAGTAGCCGTGGATAGTGCGCGCGATGACCTCCTTGCCGACGCCGGTCTCGCCGAGGAGCAGGATGCTGATGGTCCCCTGAGACACGGCGCGCAGCAGCCGGTGAAGCTGCTTCATCCGCTCGTCGAGCACCACCAGGTCCGGCTCGTCGCCGCGCGGGGGACGCTGCGCGAGGCCGGCGCTGCGGTCGCCGGCGCCCTCCACCACCAGGAACGTCGAGCCGACCTCGATGACGGTGCGCGGCGGCACGACCGTGGGCTCGTTGGGGGCGATGCGGGTGCCCCCCACGCGCGTGCCGTTGAAGCTGCCCAGGTCGACCACCTGCATCGGCTGCCCCAGGATGAGCTCCGCATGGCGGCGCGACACCGAGGGGTGGTCGATGGTGATCTCGCACTCGTTGAGCCGGCCAATCACGACCTTGCCCGACGGCGGCAGCGTGAAGGTGCCGAACCCACCCTCCCAGAAGGCGAGCAGCCGCTGTGCGTTCGGCGACGCGTCAGCCTGGGTAGCGATGTCTCGGGGGTCGTGACCCATCCCGTGGCAATGGTAGCCTGATGGGGAAATGACGTCCGCCGTGCTCACCGTGGGGCGCTACGCGCTGCACCACGAGATCGCGTCGGGAGGCATGGCGACCGTGCACGTCGGCCGCCTGCTGGGGCCCGTGGGCTTCGCGCGCACTGTGGCCATCAAGCGCCTGCACGCGCACATGGCGCGCAACCCCGAGTTCGTCGCGATGTTCCTCGACGAGGCCCGGCTGGCGGCGCGCATCCGGCACCCCAACGTCGTGTCGACCCTCGACGTGGTGGCGACCGAGGGCGAGCTGTTCGTGGTCATGGAGTACGTCCCGGGCGACTCGCTGTCGCGGCTCCTGTTCGACGCGCACGAGCGGGGCGAGCCGGTCCCGCTGGCGGTGGCGGCGAGCATCATGGTCGATGTGCTTCACGGTCTTCATGCCGCCCACGAGGCGAGCGACGAGCGTGGGCAGCCGCTCAACCTGGTGCACCGCGACGTGTCGCCGCACAACGTCCTGGTCGGCAGCGATGGCGCCGCGCACGTCATCGACTTCGGGATCGCCAAGGCCACCGGCCGCGCGCAGGTGACGCGCGAGGGCCAGCTCAAGGGCAAGCTCTGCTACATGGCGCCCGAGCAGCTCCAGGCGCGCGCCGGCACCAAGGTCGACCGGCGGGCCGACGTCTTCGGCGCCGCGGTCGTGTTCTGGGAGATGCTCACGGGGCGGCGCCTCTTCGACGGAGAAGACGAGGGCGAGATCTACGGCAAGGTGCTGCGCGCCGAGGTGACCAAGCCGAGCAAGGTCGTGGGCCTCGACCGCGCCGCGGCCGATGCCATCGTCATGCGGGGCCTCGCGCGCAGCCCGGACCGGCGCTACGCGACCGCGCGCGAGATGGCGCTCGAGATCGAGCATCAGCTTCCGCTCGCGCCGGCCTCGCAGGTCGGCCAGTGGGTGGAGCGCCACGGCGGCGAGGCCCTGGCCGAGCGCGCCCGACGCATCGCCGAGGTCGAGGGGACCGGAGAGTCGCCCGAGCGCGAGGTGGCGCCGCCTGCGCCGAAGCCCGCGGACCAGGCGGCGATGGCGACCGCGCCGGGTGGTCGGCTGGCGATGGACGAGGGCTCGCTCGTCGCCACCCGCCAGATGGGGCGCATCCTGCCGCACGAGGCCGCACACACCGACACGTCGCTGGTGTCCTCGGAGCTGGAGCGGGCTCCCCGCCGCAGGGTGGCCAACCGGCGCGCGACCGCGATTGGCCTTGGCCTCGCCGCCCTCGTCGTCGTCGCCGTAGGCGGCCTCGCGATGCGCGACCGCGCTCCGCAGGGCGTCGCGTCTCCGGCGCCGCCGGCGTCCTCGGCAACCCCGCCCGTGGCGTCCCCGGATCCGGTCGCCACCCCGGTCCCCGCGACGTCCGTCGCCTCGCCCGACGACGCAGTCGACCCCAGCGCGCTTCCGCTCGCCCCGGCTCCCACGCGTCCCGGCCGACCCGGATCCTTCGCGCCGCCCATTCGTCGCGCGCCTGGGGTGGACTGCGATCCGCCCTATACGGTCGACGCGAACGGCTACCGGAAGTACAAGCGGGAGTGCGCGAACAGGTAGCCTCTAGCGTGATGATGGCAGCTCCAGGCAGGCGCAGGCGTCCCCGCCGCCGCCCCAGGTGCGCGTGGGCGCGGGTCATGGCCACGGCCGGCCTCGCCTGGTGCTCGCTCGCGGGCTTCGTCGCGGGCTCGACGCGCGCCGAGCCGCCGCAGCACCGCTCGGACGCCGAGTCCTGCTTCGACGCCGCCGAGGCCGCCCAGCCCCTGCTCAAGTCGCACAAGCTCGTGGCGGCCCAGCGCGAGCTGCTGCGCTGCGCGCGCGAGGGCTGTCCGCGGGCCGCGCGCTCGGACTGCCAGGCGTGGCTCGACCAGCTGGGTGACAAGCTGCCTACCGTGGTCTTTCGGGCGCGGGAGGCCCGGGCGGGCGGCGACGTCGCCGTCGACGACGTGCACGTCTCGGCCGACGGAGAGATCCTGGTCAGCGATCGCCTGGGCGAGACCCCGGTGGCGCTCGATCCGGGGGCCCACGTGCTCACGTTCGAGCACGGCGGCTTCCCGCCCGTCGTGCAGCACGTCGATCTGCACGAGGGCGAGAGCCGGCGCGTGGTCGACGTGGTCTTCCGGTCCGCGGCCTCGGCGGCCGCGACGCACACGGCCGCTGCCGATCGCGACGCGGCGGTCCCGCCGGCGGGCTCGGACGGACCCTCGGCGTCGGTCCCGGGCGCCGCGTGGGGGCTCTTCGGCGGCGGCGTGCTCGCGGTCGGAGTCGGGCTGACCTTCGAGGCCATCGGCCTGTCCGCGCGATCGCACCTCGTCTCCACGTGCATGCCCACGCGTACGTGCGCTCAGTCCGATGTCGACTCGGCGCACGCCCAGGTGCTGACGGGCGACATCGCCCTCGGCGCGGGCGCGCTGCTGCTCGCGGGCGCGGCGGTGGTCTACTTCACGCGCTCCCCGGACGGCGTGCGTCACGGGGCGAACGCGCTGCGCCTGCAGCTGACGCCGATCGCCGGCGGGTTCGCGGCGGGGATCGGGGGGCAGCTATGACGAGCGCCCGCGTCGGTCGGCTCTTGCTGTTCGCGTGGGC
>DATBQU010000115.1:0-7762 GCA_036560665.1 Polyangiaceae bacterium | reverse complement strand
CGATCTCGAACCCTGCCACCCCGAGGACAGCGAGCAGCACCGCCCCCAGGGGAAACCCGGCGGAGGGGTTCCCCAGCGCGTCGACGTAGGTCGCGCCGCCCCGGATCGCCGCCCAGCCACACGCCATGGCCAGGATGACCTGGACCAGGGCCATGCGCAGGTCGCGCACGTACGACGCTCGAAGCGCGGCGAGGAACGCGGCGTCGGATACGGGCGGCGACGTCTTCGGGGGCCGCGGCTCGTCGAAGAAGCCGTGGTCGTCGCGGTACCTCCGGCGGACGAAGAGCGTGGGCGGCACGCCGACGTCCACCTGTCCGGTCGGGAGCCAGCGGAGGGCGGCCCAGAAGTAGCCGTCGACCACCACGGCGTCGAACCCCGGCATGGCCACCCGCAGCGCCTCGAGGATCTGCGGAAAGTCGTCGAGGTACGCGTCGGCCTCGCGCCGATGGAGGAAGAGCAGCTCTTCGCCGTCACCGCTCGTCTGCAGGATGGCGAGCCGGCGATCCCGGGGGTGCTCGCGCCCGTACGCGGCGAGGCCCTTCCTGAGCCTGGCGTCGTAGAGGGCCAGCGCCGCCGCCACCGCCTGCTGCACGGTGCGGGCGACGGGGGGACGCGCCACGCGCCCCGCCGCGAGCTCGCCCTCCGGCGTCCGCCACCAGGTCACGACGAAGTCCTGGTCGCGGCGGTGCCACTGATCCCAGGGCTCGACCACCCGATCGCGCTCGACGACCTCGAGCCGCGCGGAGTCTCCGGCGCGACGCGGCGCGACGCCGCGCAGGAGATGGAGCGACGCGACGTCCCGCGCCACGACGACGACGTACGTGGAGCCGTCGGGCGGGCTCTCCATCAACTGGCGCACGATGCCGCGGCACCGCTGGACGACGTAAGACACCTCGCGCGCGCGAAGCTTGTGGATCTCGTGCGTGACGCCGTCGCTGACCAGGAGCGTGCACACGAGGTCGATGGAGTCGAGCGGGACGAACCGGTCGTCGTCGTCGTCATCATCGTCGTCGCTGTCGTCGTCGTCCGGACGGTAGCGGTCGAGCGGCGCGTCGAGGATCGCGGGGCTGTGCCGCTCGAGCAGGCGCGCGTGCTCGGCGAGCGCGTCGGCGAAGAGCGCGCGCGGGAAATCGACCGGCGGCGGGATGTCGTAGCTCCGCATGTGGAACGCGGGCAGCCTGCCGCGAGCGCTGGGCGGGAGATCTCCCGAGAGCACGTACGGCGGGAGGTCGATGAGCGGCACGCCTGAAATCGTAGCGCAGCTCGCGTCGGGGCGGCGCGTCCTCGCGGGGCTGGCGTTCAAGTAGCGCCGAGCGCGCCAAGCGAGCGCGAGGGGAGCATCACGTTTCGACGTGCCGTCGCGAGTCTATACTTGGCGCATGCCGGCGCCGTTCCGCGTGCACCTGGTCGCTCCGTCGAACGAGGACTCGACGTACATCAAGCCACTGTGGGCGGCGACGCTCGCCGCGCACACGCCCGGCGACGTCGAGGTCACCTTCCGGGACGACGGGCTCGAGCCCATCGATCTCGAGCACGAGGGCGACGCGCCGGACCTGGTCGGGATCAGCGTGAACTCCAAGACCGCGTGCCGGGCCTACGCCATCGCCGACGCGTACCGCGCGCGCGGCAGCCGCGTGGTGCTGGGCGGAATCCACGTGACGGCGCTCCCCGAAGAGGCGCTCGCGCACGCCGACGCCGTCGTCAGCGGCGAGGCCGAGTGGATCTGGCAGGACGTCGTGCGCGACGCGCGCGCGGGCAAGCTGGGGCGCACGCGCTCGCTCCTCCGGCGCGCCATCTACGAGCACGACGACTGGAGGCCGCTGGAGGGGCTCCCTCTGCCGCGGCGCGATCTGTTCCGTTCGATCCGCTACGTCCCCTTCGACGTGGTGCAGACCACGCGCGGCTGCCCCTTCCCCTGCGAGTTCTGCAGCGTCTCCACCTACAACGGGACCAAGTTCCGCTTCCGCCCCGTGCGGGAGGTCATCGCCGAGCTCGAGACCTGCGGTCCGCGCATCCTCTTCGGCGACGACAACGTGATGATCCACACCAAGTACAGCCACGAGCTCTTCGAGGCGATGGTGCCCCTGCGAAAGCACTGGGTGGCGCAGGCCTCGCTCGCCGCGCTTCACCGCGTGGAGAACATCGACGTCATGGCCAGGGCGGGCTGTCGCGCGCTCTTCATCGGCTTCGAGTCGGTGGCCGACACGGCCGTCCGGGGCGCGGGCAAGAAGCAGAACAAGCCGCAGAAGTACGGCGACGTCGTGCGCTGCCTGTCCGACCACGGGATCGGCGTGTGGGGGAGCTTCATCTTCGGCCTCGACGACGACTCGCCCGACGCCTTCGCGCGCACCGTCGACTTCTGCATCGAGGCCAAGCTGACCATGGCCGTCTTCGCGCTCCTGACGCCCTACCCCGGGACGGCGCTCTACAAGCGCCTCAAGGCCGAGGACCGCATCACCAAGGACGCGTGGTGGCTGACGAGCGACCACGACACCGACGCCCCGTTTTACCGCCCGGCCACGATGTCGCGCGAGGCCCTGCGCGCCGGCTGGGTGCGGGCCTGGCAGTCGATGTACTCGATGTCGTCGATCCGCCGGCGCTACGACTTCGGCCTGCGGCACTCGTGGATCCAGAACGTGGCGTACTGGCCGCTCAACCTCATGATGCACGAGCTGGCGGAGAAGAAGATCGCCGGTGGGGACCGGGCCTGGCGCAAGCACCGCGCGCTCGACATCCCGATGGGGCTCTGATCCCGAGTACAATGTCCATCGAGATGCGCTGGTGGATCGGATGCGCGGTCGTTGGCTGCTCCTCGCTGGTCGCGGGGTGCGGCTCGGGCGACTCGGCGGCCGCTCCGGGGGACGACGCGGGCGCCGGCGACGACGGCACGACCGGCGACGCGACGGGGGACGCGGGGCTCGGCGGCGACGGCGCGAGCACGGATTCGGGACCGCCTCCCGAGGGGGGACCGCCGCCTTGCGGCACCGAGGCGTGGGCCACCTACGGGCACGACTCCCGCCGCACCTCGGCGACCGACGCGTGCATCGGCGGTGCGCTCACGCTGGCGTACCAGTACGTGCCCGCTCCGCCGGCCGGCAAGAAGGTCAACGGCGTCTACACCGCCATCGCGCAGAGCGACGCCGCCTTCGTGGCGTGGTCCTCGCAGAACGATCCGTACCTGGGCACCAGCGCGGTCGACCGCCTCGACGCGACGGGGGCGCGCGTGTGGACGTGGAACAGCGGGACCGACAGCAACCTCGGCAACTGGGTGACGTCCGCGCTCGGCTCCATCGTGGTGAACGAGGACGGCCTCTACTTCCTGGATCCGGCCACCGGCAAGCAGACGCACTCGAACGGCGTCGACAACTGGGGCTTCACCGCCTTCGACGCGACCCGCCTCTACGCCGTCAACTCGTCGCACGTCGACGGGCCGGGCCTGTACGTGGGCGCCTACGACCCTGCCGAGAAGCAGCTCTGGACGAAGAACACCTACGGCACGTGCCGCATCGACGCGGCCGACAGCGCGGCGGGGATCGCCGTCGACGGCGCGACCCTCTACTACGCCCCCCTCTACTCCCCCGGCACGGGCGTGACCCTCGGCTTCGCGTCGGGGCTCTATGCCTTCGACGGCGCGACCGGCAGCCAGACGTGGTTCCAGGCGACGACGCCGGGCAGCACCGTCAGCGTCGGCGCGGGCCTCGTTTACCTGGTGGAAACGGGCTCGGGCGGCGAGAAGCTCGTCGCGCGCAAGCAGAGCGACGGGACGGTCGCGTGGTCGGTCGACGTGACGGGGGCCAGCGCCCAGGCGCCGGTCATCGCCATGGGCAAGGTCATCACGGCGACGCCGACGAGCGTCGTCGCCTACGACGCCGGCAAGGGAGGCGCGCCGAGCTGGACGGTGCCCATCGCGGGAGCGGCGACGGCGCTCGGAGTGATCGACTTCAGCGGCGGCTGCGCCGGCGGCGCGGTGAGCCAGTCGTCGCATCCGATGACCGCTCTCGCCGCCGCCCTCGGGAGCTCCACGCTCGTCGTGACTGCCCCCGACGGCGTGCACGTCCTTTCGCTCGCCGACGGCAGCTCGGTCTGGACGGGAAAGGTGCCGAAGGCGCCGGGCGCGGTCTTCAATCCGGTGCTGGTGGGCAAGCGCGTCTTCGTCGAGGACGGGCAGGCGCTCTACGCGCTCGACGCCCCCTGAGACGTGCTCAGGGGCTGGTCTTCTTCCAGGCGTCGAGCTCCTGCACGCGGCCGAACCACGCCTGCAAGCGCGGCAAGTCGGCGACGGGGAGCCTGGCGGGCGCGGTGGACATGAGCGGCGTGGCCAGGGCCAGGTCCGCCAGCGTCAGCCGGTCCTGCGCGATCCACTGCTTGCCCGCCAGGTGCGCGTCGAGGACGCCCGCGAACTGCGTGACCAGCTTCTCTCCGCGCGCCACCTCCGCCGGGTCCGGATCGCCCGCGCCGACGAGGCGCTTGACCATGCGCTCCCAGTTGAGGACGCCCACGGCGGGCGCGAAATGGTGCGCGTTCCAGAAGAGCCACCGGTTGACGTCGGCGCGCCCGCGGGCCTCCTGCGGGTAGAGGCTCTGCCCCGGCGTCTTCTCGGCGAGGTACTGCATGATGGCGTGCGACTCCCACAGCACGAACCCGTCGTCCTCGAGGACCGGGACGCGGCCGTTGGGGTTCATCTTCAGGTACCCGGGCTGGCGCTGCTCGCCCTTTCCGAGATCGACGAGGACGAGGTCGACCTTGGTGCCGAGGTGCAGGGCGGCCATCACGGCGCGGCGGGCGTTGGACGACAGCGGGTGGTGGTAAAGGCGCATGGGCGAAGTCTCCTTGCCCGGAGGTGTAGCCGTCGCCTGTGACAGGGGGATGTCAGGTATGGCGTAGCCGCGGTGTGCACTATGCTCGGCGCGACCATGCCCGTGCCGGTGCGCCTCGAGCCCCGCGGCAACCGCGCCGCGCCGCTCGTCTTCAAGGGGGGCGCGCACCCTCCCTACGCGATTCGCTGGTACGGCGTCACGTCGCTGTTCGGGCACTTCCGCAACCTGGTGGCCACCGCCATCGCCAGCGAGTCGGTCGACTCGCGCGACTGGATGCGGCCGCTCGACGCCGACGAGATGCTGGAGGGCGTCCTGCGGGTGCTCGGCATCGCGCGCAAAGGCACGCTGCTCGAGTCGCTGGATCGGCCGCTGTGGATCGACTGGGTGGCGGACACCGGCGACGACCGCGACGTGAGCCAGGCCGTGGGCCGGATGCTCTTCGCCGAGTACACCGTCGAGGAGGAGGGGGGACCCCTCACTCTCCCTCGCGGCGACGTCCTGCTCATCGGCGGCGACACCGCCTACCCGGTCGCCACCGCGGAGGAGATCTACCGCCGCGTGGTTCAGCCCTGGAACGAGGTGCTGCGGGAGATCCACGAGACGCGCGAGCGCCCGCGCGTGCTGCTCGGCATCCCCGGCAACCATGACTGGTACGACGGTCTCGACGGCTTCGCGCGCCTGTTCCGCCGGCGCGCGGCCGTGACCGAGCCCGAGGCCCGGCCCGAATCCACGCGTCAGCCGCGTCGTGGTCGCAAGGTGGGCCTGCTGGCGCGGGGCCTTCACCTCGACGAGGTCGGTGGCGCGCTGGAGATGGTCGCCGACGCGGCGAAGACGACGCGCGCCATCTGGCGCGGCACGTCGCTGCGCCGCCGGCGCCGCCTGACGCTCAAGGGCTACGAGGCGGTTCAGGAGTCGAGCTTCTGGGCGCTGCCCCTGGCGCCGGGGCTCGACCTGTGGGGCGTCGATCGCCAGCTCCGCCAGCTCGACTACCGGCAGCGCACCTACTTCAAGGCTCGGCGCCGCGTGATCGGCGAGGGCGCCGGGATCTGGTTCGTGGCGCCCGATCCGGCGATCGCCTTCGGCGAAGGCTGGGACCTCGGCGCGAGGATGCTCGCCGCGTGCAAGCTGTCTCTGGAGCGGGATCGCGTCCTCTTCCAGTGCGGCGACATGCACCAGTACGAGCGGCGCGTGGTCGGGCGCTCGCTCCACGTCATCGCCGGCGGCGGCGGCGCGTTCCTGCACGGCACGCGGATCGTCCCCGACCCGAGGCCTGCGGCGGCGGCCTACCCCGACGCGGCGACGACGCGCAGGCTCGCGCTCCAGGTGCCGCTCAGGCTGGCGCTCGGCCGTGCCGGCTACCTGGTGCACATCCTGGCCGCCCTGGTGGCGTCGATCGAGCTTGCCGCCGGCTGGCACGACAGGCAGCGCTTGCTCCTCACCTCGCTGGCCGTCAGCGCCGCCATCGCCTGGGTGCTCTACGCGATCGCCGGCCACCAGCGCGCGCACCCACGGCGCGTCCTCGCCATCGCGGTCCCCTTCGGGCTGGCGCTCGGCCTGTTGCCGCCGGGCCTGTGGTTGCTGCTCCACGACGCCGCCCACGTCGTGCCGGCCCTCGGGCGCGACACGGCCGTGATGATCGTCTACGCCTTCGCCGGCTCCTTCCTGTTCGGCGTGTTCCTCACGCTCTGCGCGCTGGGGGGGCTCGAGATGCAGCAGGTCTTCACCGTCCTCGGTCACCCCGGCTTCAAGCACCTCGTCCGCATGCGCGTCTCTCCGGACGGGACGATCGACGCGTGGGCCATCGGCAAGGACGACCCGCTGGCGAAGGACGGGCCATGGTTGATCGATCGGTTCACCTGGAACCCACGTCCCGGTGTCGATCCTTGAGCACCCCGCCCGACACCCTGCGGCGCCACCCGATGCCCACCTCGAACGAGAAGGTCGAATTCGTCTGCCCCATGCACGCGCAGATCGTGCGCGACGCGCCGGGCAGCTGCCCGCTCTGCGGCATGGCCCTCGAGCCCCGCACGGTCACGCTGGACGACGAGGCGAACCCGGAGCTCGTCGACATGACCCGTCGCCTGCTCTGGTCGCTGGTGCCGGCCGCCGTCGTGCTCGTCCTCGGCATGGCCGGCGGGATGCCGGACACCCCGCTGGCTCGCGTCGCCTCCGCGCGCACGCTGCAGTGGATCGAGCTCGTCCTGGCCACCCCCGTCGTGCTCTGGGCCGGAGCGCCGTTCTTCGAGCGCGGAGCCGCCTCCGTGGTGCACCGCAGCCTGAACATGTTCACCCTCATCGCCCTCGGGACGGGGGCGGCCTACGGGTTCAGCGTGGTGGCGACGCTCGCGCCGGGACTCTTCCCGGCGTCGTTCCGCGCTTCGGACGGCACGGTCGGGGTGTACTTCGAGGCGGCGGCGGTCATCACCGTGCTGGTGCTGCTGGGACAGGTGCTCGAGCTCCGTGCGCGGAGCCGCACCGGGAGCGCCATCCGCGCGCTGCTCGGGCTGGCGCCGAAGACGGCGAGGCGTCTGTCCGACGACGGAGCCGAGGCGGACGTTCCGCTCGAGGACGTCGTGCCCGGGGACCGCCTGCGCGTGCGACCCGGAGAGCGGGTGCCGTGCGACGGCGTCGTCCTCGAGGGGAGCAGCGCGGTCGACGAGGCGATGCTCACCGGGGAGGCGATGCCGGTGGAGAAGAGCGCCGGGGCGCGCGTCACCGGCGGCACCGTCAACGGGACGGGGGGCCTGGTGATGAAGGCCGAGCGCGTGGGGCGCGACACCTTGCTCGCCCAGATCGTGCGCCTGGTGAGCGAGGCGCAGCGCAGCCAGCCGGCCATCCAGCACATGGCCGACCGCGTGGCGGCGTGGTTCGTCCCGGCGGTCGTCCTGACGTCCCTGGTGACGTTCGTGGTGTGGGCCTCCTTCGGTCCATCGCCCCGCCTCGCG
>DATBQU010000114.1:0-5435 GCA_036560665.1 Polyangiaceae bacterium | reverse complement strand
CTCGGGGGAGCGATGCTCGACTTCGCCACCTCGGCGACGACCGGCTCGAGGTCGGGACGCCATTTCGCGAGCTCCGCGAGCTGTCCGCCCTCTCCCTTGTGCCCATCGAACGCGCCCCTGGCGCGCAGCGCGGCAGTGAGGGCGCGCAACCAGCCGACCTCGAGGTCGAGGGAGGACGTCTGCTCGGTGAACAGCGTGTGATGCCACACCACGTCGATCGCCGCCCGGCGCTCCTTGCTGGCCCGCCGCCGCGTGAACGCGCTGACGGCGATGGCCACGGCGAACGCGGACCATCCGCCCGCCGAGAACACACCGAACGCAGCGCGGCCGTGCGCACCCGCCAGCGCGAACATGGACGCCAGGAGCGCCGTGGCTCCTATGGTCGGCAGAAGCAGGAGCTCGAGCTTCGAGCCCCCGTACGAGGAGGCGCCCAGCGCGCGGCCCTGGGCCGACTCGATCAGGGCGCTCGCGGCGGTGGCTCGCGAGCGGACGACCTGGGGCTCGCCGGGGAGCCGGGGCCGCAGCGCATCGCCGCCCAGGTCGGTCCACACGGCGAGCGTCTCGGGTGAAGGCGGCGCGGGCACCTCGCCACGCCACCACGCGAGATCCTTCTCCGCGGCATCGAGCGCGGCACCCGCCTCCTCATCGGTCGCGAGCGGCGGCATCCCGCGTGCCCCCCGTGACGCGCGCGCCTCGGCGACGCGCGCGCGCGCGTTGTCGACCTCGGCCTCGAGCTTGCTGCGCTGGCGAAGCAAGTCGACCCACGAGTAGAGGGGCGCGACCACCTCGTCGCCCACGTCGCGCGTGAGCTTCCGGATTTGCTCCTCCAGCTTGCCCCGGAAGCGCTCGACGTCGGCGAGCAACAGCGGGTCCTCCCGGGCGCCGTCGACCACGCCCTCGAGGCGCTCGCGAACGCTCACGAGCTCGAGCCAGGCGCGTTCGGGATCCTCCTCACGCTGCCCGACGGCCAGGTTCAGCTGGGTCTTGAGCATGCGCAGCGCCCGCGAGACCGGGTTCTGCGAGGCCGGATAGGCACCGCTCAGCGCGAACGCTCCGCTGGCCCCGAGCCCCGTCCCCGGGGGCGGCATCGTCGATGGCATCGGCGGCGGCAGGGTCGACGCCATGTGCGGCGGTGCCGTCGAGGGCATCGGCGGAGCCATGCTCGCGGCGTCGCACCCTCCTTCGGTGTGTCCCGGCTTTCCGCAGCGAGCACAGACATCCATCGCGCGCGCTCACCAAGGTACCGCGACCACGGGGGCCGGGGTAACTTAGGCGGCAACGATGCGACCTCTTTCGACCTGGCTAGCGACGGCGGTCGGCCTCGGCCTCGCAGCCTCCGCGCTCGCCGCCTGCAGCAGCGACGAGGCGGCGACCGACGCCGGCGTGGTGGACGCCACCGTCGACGCGCTCGACCTCTGCGGCAGCTTCACCGACGTCGGCTCACCCTGCCCGCAGGTGAGCCCTCTGCGCTGCTTCGCGCAGTGCGAGGCCGGTGGGTGCTACTGCACGAGCACGCCTTCGGGCCCGCGCTGGACGTGTCAATCGGACTTCTCTTGCGTCCCGGACTGCGCGCCGATGGACGATGGGTGCGCCCCCGTCCCGACAGGGGACGACGGGCCCGGCGACGACGGGACGGCCCCGAGTGAAGGCGGCGGCCCGGACGGGGGCGACAGCGGCGACGCGCCCGGTGCGGACGCTGCGGATGCGGCGGATGCGGCCATGGGCGACGCCGGCGCGGGCTGACGCGCGTTCGGCTAGACCGCCCGGCGGTCGACCGGTCCGTCCAGCGGAGGGCGCTGCATGCGTCCGAGCGCCGACAGGCGCGCGTGCGGGGGAACGAATGCCGACACCCGCGCCACGTCGTCGGTGCCCACGGCGACGACGAAGCGGGCGACGGCAGCGATAGCCGGAGCCACTCCGTCGAGCCGCGGGACCATCGAGACCAGGACGTGGCGCCCCGCCGGGGGGATGGCGAGCGGCGCGGCGCGCGGGGCGAGGGCCACCTCGTGATCGGGGCCGCTCCATAGGCTGCCGGCGAAGGCGAGGGCGCCGCGCCAGCGCACGGCGTCGACACGCTCGTCGTCGGTCAACGCACCGCGCGGGACGCGACGGCTCCACGCCGCCAGCCGGTCGTGCAGCGTGCGCGCGAGCGCCGCCCCCCGGCCCTCGTCGCCCTCCACGAGGACGACGCGTGGGCTGAGGCAGCCACGCTGGTCGAAGGCCACCACGTCGCCCGCGATCGCCTCCGCGGCGGACTCGACGTCGGCGCCCCCCGAGACGACGGCGAGCCCCAGGCCCGAGCCGTGACCGCGGACCACGACGCCCGGACCGACGTCGGCACGGATGGTGGCGATCGTCTCGTCGCTCCCGTAGACGTGGAGCTCGCCGGCGTCGATGGCGGCGACGTCGCGGTCTTCGGCGAGCGCGACGGCGTCTTCTCCCGTCGCCTCCACGAGCGCCCTGGTCAGCGCGGGATCACGCGGCGAGGGGCGAACGGTGACGCGCGGCGCGGCGGCCCGGGCCACGGCGAGCGCGCGCAGCGGCGCGACGAAGACGTTGGCCGAGAGGATCACGTGGACGCGCTCGGCGTGACCGGCCCGAGCAACGAGGGCCTCCAGCTCGGTGTCGGTCGCCTCGCGCTCGAGCGACGCGAAGCCGAGCTCGACGCCCTCGGGAGTCAGCCCGGTGGATCGCGCGATCGCCGGTGCCAGCCGCGCGCGGTCCGCGTACACGCGGCCGGCCGCGGAGACCAGGCGCCGCACGTCGGCCAGCCGCTCGAGGGCGCCGCGGCTCAGGGCGCCCCCGGAGCGCGGGAGAGCATCTCGTCGATGGAGATCGAGCATCCCCGCGGCGGCGCGCCAGGGGCCCTCCCGAGCAGCTCGAAGCCCCCGTCCCTCCGGCGCACGCGGTCCTGCGTGAGGATGGCGAAGGCGCTGTCGACGTTCGCCAGGTCCTCGATGCGCGCGATCCCGACCTCGCCGGGCAGCACCGCCCGGAGAGTCTCCCCGTCGACGGGGACGACCCGCGCCCAGGGCGGCTCCAGGTAGATACCGTGGGGCCGACGGTCGTCGACCAGGGTCGACTCCCAGAACTGGCTGGAGAGCTCGGTCATGCCGTACTCGCCCACGACAGCGCGCTCGTCGACGGCGAAGGCGCTCGCGACCGCGCGCCGCAGCAAGTCCGCCGCGATCTCTCGCGACCGGCCCTTGAAGCCGCCGGTCTGCATCACGCGGCTTCGAGGAGGCAACGGGAGCACGTCCCCGCCGAGGGCATCGAGCAGGTGCACCAGGGCGAAGCTGGTGGCGAGCACGACCACCGGCCGGCGCGGCGGTAGATCTGCCACCCGAGCGCGCAGACCCTCCACGTCGAGCGCTCCCCCGCGCACGAAGAAGGTGCGCTCGGCAGGTTCGGCGGGCGCGAGCGCCCGCGCGAAGAGCGAGCACATGTGCCCGAGCGAGGAGTCCGGCGCCTCCTGCTCCGATGGGCCGATCACCAGGATGGACACGGGCGCCTCGAGATCGCCGGCGAGCATCGCACGCCCGAAGGCGAGCGCCGCGGCGTCGTACGTCGTCACCCGACGCATGGCGTGGGCTCCGCGCGCTCCGAGGGTGGTCCCGCTGGTGTGGAACGTCACCGCGGCCTGGGCATCGTCGAAGGCGAACACTCGGGCCAGCTTGAACGCGTCGGTGGGCACCGCCGGCGCGTCGGAGGCCCGCGCCATCCGCTCCACCTCGACGCCGCGCGCGCCGCACAGCCTCGCGTAGCCCGCCACGTGCCTCGCCTGGAAGCGCGCCAGATCGACCGCCAGGCCATCGAACGATTCGGGCATCGGCGCGGCACGCTCGAACGCGCCGATCATCGCGCGAACCCGGGCGTGCAATGCGTCGCTCACGGCCGCCGCCGAGGTCATGGCACCGCTCCCAGCGTGTCGGCCAGCGCGTCGGAGAAGGCTTCGAGCAGGGACTCGTCGATGTCGAGCGGCGGCGTCAGGGTGAGGGCATCGCCCGTGACGCCTCCGGTGAGCACGATCCAGCCGCGCGTGAGCAGCCGGTGCGTGACCGCGAGCGCCCGCCCGGCGCCGCCCTCGAGCGCGACCCCCAGCATCAGCCCACGCCCGCGCACCTCGCGCACGCCACGCCCGGCGGTCGCCTCGCGGAGCCGCCCCATCCACCGCGCGCCCACCTCGCGCGCTCGCTGCGGCAAGCCCTGGTGCTCGAGCACCTCGAGCGTCGCCAGCGCCGCCGCGCACGCGAGGGGCGAACCGAAGTGCGTCGCCGTGTGGATGGTCGCGCCGCCGTGCGCGCCCCACGCCGCCATCGCCCCCTCGCTCCCAACGCACGCGCTGATGGGCAGTCCGCCCCCCAGCCCCTTGCCGAGGCACAGCAGGTCCGGCAGGGCGCCGGCCTCGACGCTGGCCAGCCAAGCGCCTCCGCGCCCAAGGCCGGTCCATATCTCGTCGCAGACGAGCAGCGCCCCCGAGCGGTCGCAGGCGGTTCGCAGCGCGGGCACGAAGCCGGCGGGAGGCGCCACGCAGCCGCCTCGCCCCAGGATCGGCTCCACCAGCACCGCGCCGACGCCGCCGCGCGCCAGCGCTTGCTCGACGGCGTGGAGGCACGCCGGCAGCGCTGCTTCGTCGCCGGGGTACGGCGCGAAGGCGACGTGCGCGCTGAGCTGCTCGGCGAACGGCTCGCGGAAGCTCGGCCGCAGCCCGCACGCGGCCAGCGGTCCGTGCGACAGCCCGTGGTACGCGCCTTCGAAGGCGACGACGCCCGGACGGCCGGTTGCCAGCACGGCTGTCTTCAGCGCGGCGGTCACGGCGTCGGCTCCGCTGGAGCCGAGCATCACGCGGGCGCCCGGGCGCGGGTAGAGCTTCGCCAGCCGCTCGCAGAGCGCGACCTTGGCGTCCGACGCGAACACGTCTCCGAGCGCGAGCGAGAGGCGTCGTCCCTGCGCCTCGACCGCCGCGGCGACGGCCGCCGGGGTATGACCGAGCAGCAACGCACCGAAACCCGCCGCCAGATCGACGTATCGGTTCCCGTCCACGTCGACGACGTTCGCGCCCAGCCCCGAGGCGTACACGATGGGCGCGAGATCCTCACCGCATTCTCGCGCGCGCGCCTCGCGACGCGCGTCGACCGACGGCGACTCCGCCGCGGCGAGCCGCGCGGCCAGCTCGCGCGATCTCGGTCCCGGCGGCGGCGCGCGCAGCTCGGGCGGCTCTTGCCCCGCACGGGCCATCACACGATGACGCGGTTGCGCCCGGCGCGCTTGGCCTCGTAGAGCTTCTCGTCGGCGCGCTTGATGAGATCGAGGCTGGTGCGGTCGGCGTCGGCCAGCATGGCGCCGCCGATGGAGATCGTCACGCGGATGACCTCACCCTGGAAGATGAAGCGGCTCTGCTCGATCTTCTCGCGCAGCCCTTCGGCGAGCGCGCG
>DATBQU010000113.1:0-7618 GCA_036560665.1 Polyangiaceae bacterium | reverse complement strand
GACCGAGCGAATCGGCTATCTGACCGAGCACTTCAAGACCCACGTCAAGGACCACCACTCCCGCCGCGGCCTGCTGCGCATGGTATCGAAGCGGCGCCGCCTGCTCGACTACCTCAAGCGCGTCAGCCTCGATCGCTACCGCAAGGTCGTCGGCGCGCTCAGCCTTCGCAAGTAAGCCTTTTCCCTTTGCCATCCCCGAGCCAACCAGACATTCGCTTCTTGCTCTTCGATTCGTGCGTACGATCCGCGCGCCTGCCGCGCCTCGAGCCCACGAACCGAGGATCAAGGCGGACGGGCTGGCTCGGCGTCGCGCCGCACGCACGCGGCATTGCGCTTAGGAGCGCAATGAGCCCATGTCCTTCGTTCGCGAATCCGTCGTCGTCAACGGCAAGCCCCTGATCCTCGAGACCGGCCGCCTCGCCAAGCAGGCGCACGGCTCGGTCCTCGTCACCTACGGAGAGAGCGTCGTCCTCGTCACCGCCGTCAGCGGCGAAGAGCGGCCCGGCCTCGATTTCTTCCCCCTCACCTGCGACTACGTCGAGAAGACGTTCGCGGCAGGCAAGATCCCCGGCGGCTTCTTCAAGCGCGAGGGACGCCAGCGCGACGAGGAAATCCTCACCTCGCGCCTCATCGACCGGCCCTGCCGCCCCCTCTTCCCCGAGGGGTACAAGATGGACACGCAGATCATCGCCACCGTCCTCTCCAGCGACAAGGAGAACCCGACGGACGTCCTGGCGATGACGGCGGCGTCCGCGGCGCTGCACATCTCGGACATTCCCTGGGCGGGCCCGCTCACCGCGGTGCGCGTGGCGCGCGTCGACGGCGAGTTCATCGCCTATCCGACGTTCGAGCAGCAGGCCAAGGGCGACATCGACATGGTGGTCGCCTGTTCCAAGGACGCCATCGTGATGGTCGAGGGCGGCGCCGCCGAGGCGCTCGAGAGCGACGTCATCGAGGCGCTGATGTTCGCGCACCGGACGGCGCAGCCCATTCTCGAGCTCATCGAGCGCATGCGCGCCGCGGTGGGCAAGCCGAAGCGCGCCTTCGAGAAGAAGACGCTGCCGGCCGACGTCGCGGCCAAGATCAAGGAAGTCGTCGATCGCGACATCCTGGCCTCGTCGCTCATCAAGGACAAGAAGGCCCGCTACGACGGGTACAAGGCCAGCAAGACCAAGATGGTCGAGGCGGTCACGGCGATGGTGGGCGCGGACAAGTTCCCGGCCATCGAGAAGCTCGTCAAGGAAGAGTTCGAGGAGCGCAAGTACAACGTGGTGCGCGAGTATGTCCTCGGCGAGCGCAAGCGCATCGACGGGCGCGACATGAAGACCATCCGCCCCATCGTGTGCGAGGTCGGCATCCTGCCGCGCGTCCACGGCTCGGCGCTCTTTCAGCGCGGCGAGACGCAGGCCGCGGTGGCGGCAACGCTCGGCACCTCCAGCGACGAGCAGAAGATCGACGCGCTCATCGGCGAGCGCTGGAAGCGCTTCATGCTCCACTACAACTTCCCGCCGTTCTCGACGGGCGAGACCAAGCCGCTGCGCGGCCCCGGTCGCCGCGAGATCGGCCACGGTGCGCTGGCCGAGCGCGCTCTCCTCCGCATGATGCCGGACGAGGACAAGTTCCCTTACACCATCCGCGTCGTCTCCGAGACGCTCGAATCGAACGGCTCGTCGTCGATGGCGGCGGTCTGCGGCGGGACGCTGTCGCTCATGGACGCGGGCGTACCCATCAAGCAGCCGGTCGCGGGCATCGCCATGGGCCTCATCTCCGACGGTGTGCTCACCGATCCCAAGACGCGCCTCGCCATCCTCAGTGACATCCTCGGCGACGAGGATCACCTGGGCGACATGGACTTCAAGGTCTGCGGGACCAAGAAGGGCATCACCGCCATCCAGATGGACATCAAGTTCGCCGGGCTGTCGCGCGAGGTCCTCACGCAGGCGCTCGATCAGGCGCGCGAGGGCCGCCTGCACATCCTCGACAAGATGCTGTCGACGCTGGGCCAACCCCGGGCCGACCTGTCCAAGTGGGCGCCCCGCATCACGCAGATCAAGGTCAAGCCCGACCAGATCCGGCTCATCATCGGGCCCGGCGGCAAGACCATCAAGGGCATCATCGATCAGACCGGCGTCGCCATCGACGTCGAGGACGACGGCACGGTGAACATCGCCTCGGCCGACAGCGACGCGGTGAAGAAGGCCCTCGACATCATCAAGGGCCTCACCACCGAGCCCGAGGTCGGCGCGACCTACAAGGGGACGGTCACGCGCGTGGCCGACTTCGGCGCCTTCATCGAGATCCTGCCCGGCACGGACGGCCTGCTCCACGTCTCGGAGATGGCCCACCACCGCGTGGAGAAGGTCTACGACGAGATGAAGGAGGGCGACGCCGTCGAGGTGAAGGTCCTCTCCGTCGACCGCGACGGGAAGATCCGCCTGACGCGCCGCGAGCTCCTGCCCTTCCCGGAGGGACCGGCCGGCGAGGAGGCGAAGAAGCGCCTCCTGCAGGCGCGCGAGCAGGGCAGCGGTCCCCCCGCCCGGAGCGGCGGTGGGCGCGATCGCCGCGACGGTCCGCGCGACCGCGGCCCCCGTCGCTAGCGTCGACGGCGCAACGGACGTTCACGGAAGCGCGCGGAGCAGCACGTAGCCCGCTCCGCGCGCGCCGAGCGGCAGCCACGCCGCCGCGAAGAAGTGTCGCGCGACGACCTCGTCCGCCGCGAGCCGCGCCTCGACGACGTGACCGTAGGTGGCGTCGGGCCACGTCTCGAGCCCGCCGGGCAGCCCGCCCGGAAGGTAGAGCAGCAGCGCGTCGGGATGGCGCCCCAGCAGGAACATCGCGTCGACGCGCTTGGACGTGTGGCCTCCCGGGAGCGCGGCGATCTCGGGATCGGTCAACCCGGCGAGGTCCACGATGTCCGCGTCCGTCGCCGCGCCGACCCAGCCGATGTCGAGGGCCGCGACGCGCGTCGTGTCCGCCAGCAGCGGGCGCGCCTCGGCCACCAGCGCCGCGCGGTCCGCCCCCACGCCTCGGCCGTCGGTCCCGCCGCGCACGACGAGGTACACGCCGAGAGCCAGTGCGGCGAGGGAACGCGCCGCCGTGGCGGCCGGGTGCGCGTGGGCGCTCGCGAGCGCCGCCGCCCATACCAGCGACGGGACGACGGGGACCATGAGCCGCGCGTATGGCATCCAGTCCCCGCCGACGGCCACGACGGCGCCGACGTGAACCGCCGCCGCCAGCACGACCACGAGCGCGGCAGGGGCGCGGCGCAGCGCCAGCGGCGCAAGCACCAGCAGCGGCACCAGCGTCACCACGCAGGCCGCCCCCGCGTAGGCGATGCCTTGATCGAGATCGCTCGGCTTCGCCATCAGGGCGAGCGGCGCCGGGCGACCCCAGACGACGGCCCGCACGACGGCACAGGCGACGAAGGGCGCGAGCGCCACCCCCGCCGCCGCCACCACCCGCCCGATCTTCTCGCGCCCCGCGATCGCCGCTCCGGCCGCGAGCACGCACGCCCACGGAGCCATCTCCGGCCGCAGCGTCGCGGCCAGGCCCGCCAGGCCCGCCGCCGCGAGAGGCCGCCGCAACGCGAGCGCCGCGAACGTGGCCAGCGCCGTCGCCAGTGCCGTCTCCATCCCGCTCACCGCGTACGCCGCCACGGGCACCGACAGCGCCAGCGCCGTCAGCGCCGAGGCACGCGCCCAGGCCGGCGCCTTCGTCACGCCTCCCACCTCGCGACCGAGCGCCACGCAGGCCCCCACCCAGACCACGAGCCCCAGGGCCTTCGCCCGCCCCAGGACCACCAGCGCGTCGCCGCGGGCCAGAGGCGCCAGCACGAGCGGCCACGGCAGCGGCGTCACGCCGTCGGTGGACGGGCCGTGCGCATCGAAGCGCCACCCGAGACCCAGCACGAGATGCCGCGCGTAACGCACCGGGATCAGGGCATCGTCGACGGTGAAGCCCCACATCCACAGCGCCGGGATCATGGCCGCGAGAAAGCCCGCTATCAGCCAGGCCGGGCGGTGTCCAATCCGCTGCATGGAGTCGAAAAGTACGTCCTTCGGCCTTCCCGTTTCTACGATTCGGTCTCGCGCGCGCCTCCTTCCCCCCAACGCGCTGCCCCCAAGAGCTCGACCGACCGAATGCGCTTCGAGATCGTCGTCGCCCCCCACCCCACGTCCCTCCCCTCCGACGCCGAGGGCTTCGATCCGCCCTCCGCCGGGCCCGCGTCGGCGCCCGCCGCCGCGACGCTGCACCTGCTGCGCCGCGAACGGAAGCGCCCCGCGCGCCAGCTGCTCGACGTCTTCGTCGACGGCGCGAACGTCACCGCCCGCGTCCGCGAGACGCACGGGGCGTTCGTGCTGCGCGATTTCGCGCTGGCCCTGGTCGACCTGGCCCGCCGCGTGCGCGGAAAGGCCACCGTGCGCTTCTACGACGAACCCTGGGAGATGTGCGTCGAGCGGTTCGGCGCCACGGCGTGCCTGAGCGTGTACCGCGCCGGCCCGGATCCCTTCGTCGCCGTGTACGACCGCGCGGTGCCCTTCGACGTTCTGGTGACGGCGGCGCGCGAGTCCATCGACCGCCTCCTCGCGGAGGGCGGCGCCCGCGGCGACGCGCCGACCGCTCGCATCGAGCTGGCGTCCGCCGCCGAGCAGCTCCGCGCCGTCGCGTCGACCGGCGCGTTCGGCGCACACTCCGACGTGCGCATCCCCGTGCCCGTCCCCGTCGCGGTCGAGCCCGATCGCGACGCCCCGCTGTCGTTCGGCGCCGAGTTCGCCATGCGCGAGCGGGCATCTGCCGACGACGACGACGACGAGGCGGCGGTCGAGCGCGCCGACCTGCACGCCTTGCTCTTCCGTGGCCGCGTGCGCGCCGAGATCCGCGGGCGCCCCGTCGACCTCGGCGAGTGCCACCCGCTTCTCGTCGCCGAGCGTCTGGTCGACCTCTCCCGCCGCGCCTTCGACGCCTGGGAGCGCGGGCTGCCGCTCCACGCCCGCGGCGAGGCGGCCGGGGTCCTGGTCGGCGTCCGCGTCTCGCCCGACGGCGAGCTCGCACTTTCCCTGGGCGGCGTCCAGGGCGGCGCGCGCCGCGCCGTGCACACGTTTCCCGCGCTCGGCGTGGCCGACGTCCTGGAGGCCGCGCTCGCCTTCGGGCGCTCGCTCGTCCGCGCCATCCTGCGTCGCGACCGCGCGCAGTCGAGCAACCTGCGCCTGGGTGCCCTGCGTCGTGCCTTGCGCGAGGGGACCGAGGCGCTTCGCGAGGCCAGCCAGTCGGACTCGAAGGTGAACCCCACGCCGGAGCCCTACCGCGCCTACGCGGCCTCCCTCGGCCTCGGCGACGCCCGCCCCGCGGCGCCCCCCGAACACCTGCCTGCCGCGCGCCTGAGGTACGCCATGCGGTGGCGCGCCATCGTGCCGGGCATCGATCTGCGCGCGACGTACCTCTGCGGCGATCGCATCATCGTCGGCGCCGCCACGGAGATGTGGGCCCTCGATCGCGCCACCGGGCGTGTCCTCTGGCGCGTGGACACCCACCGCGGCACCAGCGTCGTCACCCCCGGCGGCATCGCCCGCCTGGCGCCCGACGGCACCCTCTGCGTGCACGACTTCGGCAACGGCGAGGTCACGCTGCGCACCCGCATCACGCCGCGCTCGGGCGGGCCCGTCGCCGGCGCCGTCGTCCACCTGCCCGGGCTGCCGAAGCTCGTCATCGTCACCGAGGGCGAGCACCACCTGGTCGCCATCGACCTCACCAGCGGCGAGCCGCGCTGGCGCTGGAGCTGGGGCAGCGCGCGGGGCAGCGCGCGTGACTCTCGCGGCCCGTCCCGCGGCGCGCCGCGCATGAAGCGCGCCGGCCGCCTCGTCTTCTTCACCTGCGGCGACGGCGCCCTCACCGCGCTCGACGTCATGACCGGCGCCGTGGTCTGGCGCGTGCGCGACCGCCTGCGCTTCCGCACGCCCCCCACCGTCGCCCACGACACGCTGTACACGGTCGCCGGTGGAGCCCACGGAGTGGCCCGCCTCTACTGCATCGACCCCTTCTCGGGCGACGTGCGCTGGTCGAGCGTCGTCGCCGAGGCGAGCACCCCCTGCACCATCGAGGGGGCCCCCATGGTCGCCGATGGCGCTGTCGCCGTCGCAGCGCGTCACAAGCCGGGACTCGTGCTCGCTGCCTTCCGCCCCGAGGACGGCGCCCCCGTCCTCTCGCCGGCGTCGCGCGCGCGTGCGGTAGCCCCCAGCGGCACCTCCTGGCTGGCCGTCGACGACGCCTTCATCGGCAACGCCCCCAGCGGGGAGCTGGTCGCCGTCGACGCGGCCTCCGGGGCGCTGCGGTGGCGCCATGTGCTGGGCCCGCGGCCGCTGGAGGCCGACGTCCCGCGCCGGCTGGAGCCCGTGCTGCGGTGCGGCGCGCTCTTCGTGCCGCACACCGACGTGGCCGTCCTGCGGCCGCGCGACGGTGCGCTCCTGGGCAGCATCTCCGGGGCCGACGTCATCCCCGATCTGCTGCGGGTCGACGAGCGCTGCGACGTCTACGTGGCCGAGGAGAGCGGCCACCTGTTGGCGTTCGGCGCGCTGCCTCGCCTGTCGCTCGTCCCCACCTGACCGCGAGGCAGGGCGAGCTTGCCCGAACCTTTTGCCGGGCGCCGGGCCCCGTGCGATTCTAGTCGGCAGTGCGGGACCGTCAGACCTGCGTCGGCTGCGGGAAGAAGTCGCCGGAGACGGAGACAAACTACACCCTCATCAGCGCGCAGTTCGGGTGGCGGCTCACGCGCTACAAGAGCCCGGAGGGTGCGCTGGTGGTCGAGTGGCGCTGCCCGACGTGCTGGCGCGACTACAAGCGCACCCGCGCCTCGGCCGCGGGTGACGCGCACGGCGCAGCGCCGTCCCAGCCGCCCGCCCCCGGATCCGTGTCCCCGCCGGCGATTCCTCCCCGGCCCCCGCCGCCCTTCGACGCCTTCCGGCCCCGCCCGCCCACGACGCCGGCGGCGCACCTCGAGCCGGGCACGCGCCGGCCGCGCACGCCTGTCGTCCCTGCCCCGTCCCGTCCCGCGCCCGCCGTCCCGCCCTCGCAGCCTCCGTCCGGGCGCACCGGCCGCGGCCGGACCTAGGCCGCGCCCGCCTTCGCCTCGTCGCGAAGGTGCGTCTTCTCCTTGTAGAAGTACGCCACCACGATGAAGGCCAGGCCAACCAGCGCCATCAAGCCGGCGAAGAAGTTGAAGTACTGCGGCCCGACGAGCTTGTAGGTCGACACCACGGACTTCGTGCCTTCGTAGGCCCCGCTGCTCGCCACCGGCTTGCGATCGACGACGTCCATCAGCTCGACCCTGTGCGTCGCCTCTTCGATCTTCGCGACCAGGAACGTCCCCTTGAGCGGCTGCGCCTTCCCGTCCTTGGTCATGCTGACGCCGTTGGTCCCATCGAAGTCGATCTTCTGGCCGACGACGAAGCTCGCTGCTTCGGGCATCGTCACCCAGGTGTCCGCCCCCACCTCCACCGCGTCGACCTGGAGCGGCTGGACCATGGCATGGTTCACGCCGGCGTTGATCAGATCGCCCAGGCTGATGGAGAGGAGAAAGAGCGCCATGATGAAGCTCTTCATCCGCAGGGGCGCCTGCTTGTAC
>DATBQU010000112.1:0-17675 GCA_036560665.1 Polyangiaceae bacterium | reverse complement strand
GTACGCGCCCTGGAAATGAGGCTCGAGCGCGGGATGAGAGGGCGCGACCGACCCCGGCGGCAGCACCGACGCGCGCTCCCGCCACGCCACCCAGGCCGCCAGCGCCGCGGCCGGCGCCAGCGCGCGCAGCCGCACGAGCCTTCTCCACCGGTTCCCGGCGGCGAGGGCCGAGACGGCCGCGAGCGCCAGGAAGACGGCGAACGCGTGCCCGTGCGCCACGAAGACGAACGGCGCGAAGCAGGCCACCGCCACTTCTCGGCGCACCTGCTGCCCGTCGCGCCGGTCGACCGCGACGAGCAGCTCGAGCCACATCGTCACGGCGATCAGCATCACCGCCACCCCCAGCAGGTAGCTGGCGAAGCCGAGCAGCGTCATGAACCCGAAGCTCAGGGCCAGCGCGAAGTACCCCGCGGTCGGCGCGCGGTCCCCGTGCAGTCGGCGGCGTGCCCACGCGAGCGCGAGGGGGGTCACGACGATGGGGATGGTCGCGATCGCGCGGACCGCGCCGACGGGACCGAGGGGACGAACGAACACCTCGCCCAGGAAGCGGAACAGCGAGTACGGCCCGAGGTGCGGATCGAGTACGAAGAAGCGCTGCTCGAAGGTCCACTCCGGGAAGCGGTGCCGGAGCGAGATGTACCCTGCGTGAGCCGGGAGATCCTGGAACGGAAGCGAGTCGAACAGCCAGAAGACGAGCGCGCCCGCGAGCGTCAACAGGCCCAGGCCGACCCACGGCGCGGCGCCGGCGCGCGTCGTCGTCTCCGTGGGCACGGTGGCCGACGCGACGGGGACGTCGTGCAGCCGGTGGGCGTGGGGGGAGGCGTGGGTCGCCATGTGGCTCGGTCAGCGCTGCGAGTGTAGCGATTCGAGTGCTTGCGCCAAGCACACGCCGGGCCACGTCGCCCGTGCGGCGCGCGGTATGCTACGAAGCTGCCGGTCGATGGGTTCCATGCGCCTCGCGACCCTCCGCCGGGCCGTCACCCGGGCGACGGGCTCGCCGCTCGCATGGATCCTCGCGGGCGCGCTCGTCCTGCGCGTGGTGGGCATCGGCTGGGGCCTTCCGTCTTCCGATGGCTGGGACAACGACGGCGTCGCGCCTCGCGACTTCCTCGCTGGCCTGGTCGAGACGGTGACACCGGGCCATTTTTACACCTACCCACCCGTTCACCTGGTCGTGCTGGCGGTCGTGACCGCACCGGTGACCATCCTCGCCCTGCTGCGCGCGCCGTCGCTGGCCGCGCCCGACGTCGTCGCGGAGATCCTGAAGGTCCCGACCATGACGACGATCGCGTACGGCGCCCGGCTGGTATCGCTGGCCATGTCGCTGGGCATCGTGTGGGCGGTGGCCAAGATGGCCGAGGAGCTGCGCGGACCGCGCGCCGGATGGTGCGCCGCGGCGTTCGTCGGCGTGAACGTGCCGCTGACGTACTACGCGCACACCACCAACCTCGACGTGCCGTACCTCTTCTGGGGGTGCATGGCGTTGCTCGTCCTCGTGCGATGCGTGGCCCGGCGGGAGCCCCGGCTCCTGCGGCGGTGGGCGTTGCTCGCCGCGCTGGCGGTCGGCACCAAGGATCAGGCGTACGCGCTCTTCTTGGTCGCGGCGCCCGTCGGGCTCGGCCTCTGGCTCGCGCTGGATCCCTGGGCGCGAAGGAGCGCGCGGACCCTGCTCCGCGAGGCGGCGATCGCGACGGGCATCGGGCTAGGGCTGCTCGTCGTCATCGACGGCGTGCTCCTCAACCCCACCGGCTTCCGCGAGCGCGTGCGCTTCCTGCTCGGACCGGCCAGCCAGGGGTACGCGCACTACACGGACGACTGGCTCGGTCGCTGGGACGTCGTGCGTGACCTGACGACGGGCTTCGATCTGCACTACCCCTGGGCGTTCGCCGCGCTGGCCGTCCTCGGTGTGGCGGTGCTCGTCGGCGCGGAGCGCCGCGACGGGGCCAGGCTGGTCGCGGCGCTCCTGCCGCTCCTGGCGGCGCTGTCGTTCACCGTGGCGTTCAACTGCGTGGCGCGGCGGACCGACCAGCGCTTCTCGCTGCCGCAGACCGTCCTCGCGGCCGTGTACGGCGGCGTGGCCGTCGATGCGCTGCTCTTCCGCGTCCGCCTCCCGGCGGCCCGATGGCTCGCGAGCCTGAGCGTTGCCGCGGCGTTCGCCGTCGCCCTCTTCGCGGCGGCCGACGTCGACGCCAACATGCTGCTCGACCCGCGCTACGAGGCGGAAGCGTGGCTGCGCGCGCACGCGGGGCCGACCGACACCGTCGAGACCTACGGCCTCAACGTCTACATGCCGCGCTTCCCGCCCGGGGTTCGCGTCATCCGCGTCGGTCCGGATGCGAGCGACCACCGCAACCCCATGCCCGGGGTGGAGGAGGTGGTCGATGCGTACGGCAACGCGACGGCGCGGGGTGCGAAGTACATCGTCGTCAGCGAGGGGTGGGTGTGGCGGTACCTCATCGACCCCCGCGAGTTCCCCAGCCGCGGTCGAATGCTGCCGCCGACGCAGCGCGAGACGGGGAACGACGAGGCGGCCACGGCGTACTTCCGGGCGCTGACCTGGAGCGAGTACGGCCGCTACCGGATCGCGCACGTCGCGGGGTGGGCCAGCAAGACCTGGCCCCGCCTGGAGATCCACGCCTCGCTCGCCCGGGAGATCTGGATCTACGAACGCGTCGACTGAGGCGAAGGTAGTCTGATGGGGATGCGATGCGCTCTCCCGCTCTTCGCGCTCATCGCGTTCGCGGCGTGCGACACCGCGATTCACTACGACGCCGCGCCGCAGGTCGTCACCGTCGCGGGTCTACGGCTCGCGCTGCGCGCGTCGACGGCTCGCCTCGTCGTCTCGGCGGCGGATGGCAGGACGCTGCTCGACGGACTGGACGCATCCGACGACATGGGCGCGCCGCCGGTCTCGTGGTCCAACGACGACGCGCCGCCCATGACCGGCTTCGCCGTGCGGGACGTGGCCACGACCTACGCCATGCAGTACGGCAGCTTCTCCATCGTCGACGCGCCCGCCGCCCCCTGGCGCGTGGCCCGGACCGCGCGCTGGAGCGGCGACGTGGGCGCTCCCATCGACCTCTACGACGACGGCGGCGAGCGGCTCGCGTCGCTCACCCCGTCGCGCGGCCTGTCGGACGGTCACCTCGTCCTCGACGTCGCGCCCGGGGAGGGCCCGGAGCGGCGGCTGTCGTGGGCCTTCCGGTGCGCCCCTCGGGACCACTTCTTCGGCTTCGGCGCGCAGACCTGGGGGACCGACGGACACGGAGAGACGATCCCGATCTGGGTCCAGGAAGAGGGCATCGGCAAGGACCTGACCACCGACAACCCGACCGGGCCATGGTTCCTGGTCGGCCGCCGCCACTCGAGCGGCATGCCGCTGCCGGAGTACCTCTCCAGTCGAGGGTACGCGCTCGTCACCGAGACCGACCAGCTGACCACCTTCGCCCTGTGCTCGGAGCGCGACGACGTGGCGCGCGTCGAGCTCCAGATACCGGCGCGGGTTCACCTCTTCGACGGGCCGGACCCGCACGACGCCATCACCCGGATGACCGCGCAGTTCGGTCGCCCGCGCGTGCCGCCGGCGTTCGCTTTCGCGCCCTGGAACGACGCCATCTTCGGCTCCGCCAACGTCCGCCGCGTGGCGTCCAAGCTACGCGCGCTCGGCGTGCCCTCCAGCGTCATCTGGACGGAGGACTGGCGTGGCGGCGACTGGAACGGCGACCACTACGCACTCAAGGAAGAGTGGGACGTGGACCGCACGCTCTACCCCGACTTCGAGGCGGTCGCGCAGGAGCTCCACCGTCAGGGGTTCAAGTGGCTCGTGTACTTCAACTCGTTCGTCGAGCAGGACAGCAAGGCGTGGCCCGAGACGGCGCCCAACGGCTGGCTCATCGCCAACGCCGACGGCAGCCCGTACACCTTCCAGGACGCCAAGTTCCAGGCCGCGTCGCTGCTCGACCTCTCCAACCCCGCGGCCGTGCAGTGGGCCGCCGGGAAGATGCTCGCCTCCATCGAGCTGGGCGCCGACGGCTGGATGGGCGACTACGGGGAATGGCTCCCGACCGACGCCGCGCTCCGCGGCGGCCCGGGTCTCGCCCTGCACGACCGCTACCCGCAGCTCTGGCAGCAGGCCCAACGCCAGGCGCTCGACGGGGCGTTCTCGCAGGACGGCGTGGAGCGACTGTCCTTCGTGCGCTCCGGCTGGCTCGGTTCGCCGCCCCTGGTGGACGTCTTCTGGCCGGGCGATCAGCGCACGGCCTTCAACACCGACGACGGAATGCCGAACGTCGTGCCCGTGGGCCTCGGCGTCGCGCTCAGCGGGATCTCGACGTACGGCAGCGACATCGCCGGTTACCAGAACGCCACCAACGACCCCGTCACCAAGGAGCTCTTCTTCCGCTGGGCAGAGCTCGGCGCATGGTCGCCGGTGATGCGCACGCACCATGGCTCGTACCCGAAGCTCAACTGGAGCTGGGAGGGTGACGACGAGACCACGCAGCACTGGACGCGATACGCGAAGCTGCACATGGCCCTCGCGCCGTACCTGCGCGGGCTGGCCCAGGCGGCCCACGACACGGGCATCGCCATCCTGCGCGGGCTCGCGGTCGAGTTCCCCAGCGACGACGCGTCGTGGCCGGTGGCCGACGAGTGGATGCTCGGACCGGGAGTGCTCGTCGCGCCGGTGCAGACCGCGGGCGCGCTGGGCCGCACCGTGCACCTGCCGCCGTCGACCTGGTACCCGTGGCCCGGCGGAGCGCCGGTCCTCAGCGCCGGCAGCGACGTGAGCGCGTCCGTGGCGCTCTCCGAGATCGCCGTCTTCGCGCGTGCCGGGACCATCGTGCCGACCTACCCCGACGGCGTGCAGACGCTGGCCCGTGAATTCTCGACCGTGCCGGGCGCGGCGAGCATGGGCGACGACCGCGTCGTCTACGCGTTCGCGGGCGCGAGCGGGGCGTTTGCCGAGGCCCCCGACGTGGGCCTGACGTACGTTCTCACGAGCAGTGGGCCGGGGGGCGTGGGCGTGGGCGCGGGGCCGGGCGCGACGGCGACGTGGAACGGAGCGCAGCTGGCAGCATGCGCGTCCACGCCGCAGGCGCCTTGCATCAGCACCGGCCCGGACGGCGTCAGCGCCACCGTGACCGGACCCGGCGACCTCGTCGTGAGCACCGCGGCCGGCGCGGCCATCGCCACGCTGTCCGCGCATGGTGGCAACGCGTCGCGCGCGCTCACGCTCGTCGTGCGCATGTGAAGCCATGTGGGAGAGCGGGTAGCGCCTCGGGTGCTAGCTTCAGGCGCTCATGCGATGGCAGGCCCGGTTCGGCTGGGGGGCTTGCACGGCGCTCGCGTGGGCGTGCGCCGTTGGCTGCGGGGTGATGGAATCCCTCGACGGCCTGGCGGGCGGACAGCTCGACGCCGGCCACGCGGTCGTGTTCTACGACGCCGCCCCGGAGCCCGACGGGTCCGACGCGGCCGGGCCCGACGGAGCTTCCGGGGCCGGAGCGCAGGATGCCACGTCGTCCGACGGGGAAGCCACCGAGGCGGGGTCTCTGGAGGCGGGAGCGGCGGACGCAGTCGACGAGCCCCCCCTCGCCCCGATCGCCTTCGTGCAGCTCGCCGTGGCGACGCCTGCCGGGACGCACGTGTCGGTCGGCGCTCCGTTCGGCAAGCCGCAGTCGGCTGGCGATCTGAACGTGGTGATCGTGGGTTGGAACGACGTGACGACGTCGGTGGCGAGCGTCGCGGACTCCGCGGGCAACACCTACGTGCTCGCCGTGGGCGCCACGCACTACTCGCCGGATCTCTCGCAGTCGATCTACTACGCGAGGAACGTCGCCGCCGCGTCCGCCAACACCGTCACCGTCACCTTCGGCGCGGCCGCCAACGTCGTCGACCTCCGCATCGCCGAGTACTCCGGGCTCGATCCGTTGGCGCCACTCGACGCCGTGACGGCCGCGTCGGGCAAGAGCGCCGGACCTGCCTCCAGCGGCTCGAAGTCGACAGGCGCGGCGCGCGAGCTCCTCGTGGGAGCGGGGATGAGCACGGACGTCTACTCGGGGGCAGGCGCGGGCTTCACCGGCCGCGTCGTCACCCCCGACGGGGACCTGCTGGAGGACCGCATCGTCTCCGCCGTCGGCTCCTACGCCGCCGACGCGCCTCTGGCGATCTCGTGCGGGTGGGTGATGCAGCTGGCCACGTTCCACTGAGGCGCCGTCGCTCGACACCCCGGAACTTGGCCTCCCGCAGGCCGCTGCGCTGCAATGCTGCGCGCACCGATGCGCCCGCTCGCGTTCGACCCGCATCGGGTGCTGGCCTGGGCTCCCGGCGTGGGCCCGGGCCTGCGCGCGGCGCTCCGCTGGGGCGCGAACCACACCGGGCTGCCCGTGATCCTGGTGGCCGCCATCGCCGTCGTGGTCTCCTTCCGCATCTTCCGTCGCACGCTGCGCTTCGCCATCGAGGTCGTCCTCGCCGTCGCGCTCCTGGCGGCGGCATCGCGGCTCGGCTGGATCTCTTGGTGACGCGCGACTTGTGGTAAGCGTCCTGCCATGAAGCTGCAGGACTTGAAGATCGTCGTCTCCGGGGGCGCGTCCGGCATGGGTCGCCACTTCGCCGTGCGGCTGGCCGAGGCCGGTGCCCAGGTCGCCATCGGCGACGTCAACGAGGCCGGCCTCGCCGAGACCGCGGACATGGCAGCCAAGGCCGGCAAGGGGCACGTCCACGGCCGAAAGCTCGACGTCGCCGACGAGGCCGACGTCGCGAGCTTCGTCGAATGGGCGTACGGCGCGATGGGCGGCCTGAACGGCCTCGTCAACAACGCCGGCATCCTGCGCGACGGTCTGCTGGTGAAGAAGGACCGCGAGACGGGCGAGATCAAGAAGCTCTCCAAGGCACAGTGGGACGCCGTCATCGCCGTCAACCTCACCGGGGCGACGATGCTCGCGCGCGACTGCGTCGCCAAGATGGCCGCCACCGGCACCAAGCCGGGAGTCGTCGTGAACATGTCGAGCGTTGCCCGCCACGGCAACCGCGGGCAGAGCAACTACAGCGCGGCCAAATCCGCGCTCGCCACCAACACCAAGACCTGGTCGCTGGAGTGGGCCCCCTTCGGCATCCGCTGCGGCGCCGTCGCCCCGGGCATGGTCGAGACGCCGATGACCCAGGGGATGAACCAGAAGGCGCGCGACGCCCTGGTGGCCGCCATCCCCGTCGGCCGCATCGGCCTGCCGGAGGACCTGTGGCTCGCCGTGAAGTTCGTCCTCGAGTGCGACTACTTCAACGGGCGCACCATCGACGTGGACGGCGGCCTCGGCCTCTAGCCGCGCTCAGGGCTCTTCCTCAGCACGTCGCCGAGCTCGCCCGCCTGGTGCATCTCGGTCACGATGTCGCAACCGCCGACGAACTTCCCGTCGACGTAGAGCTGCGGGAAGGTGGGCCAGCTCGAGTACTCCTTCAGCCCCTGTCGGACCTCGGGGTCGGCCAGGATGTTGAACGTCTCGAAGGAAACCCCCTCCTTCTTGAGGATCTGCACGACGGCGTTGGAGAAGCCGCACGCGGGAAACTGCCTGCTCCCCTTCATGAACAGCATCACCCTGCTGCCCTGGATGAGCTCCTCGATGCGCGCTTTCGTGTCCTGGCCCATGTTCCTCTCTTCCTAGCCGGTCCGTGTCGTCAGCGCGAGGGCGTGGATGTCCGCGTCCATGAGCCCGCCCAGGGCCGCGTAGACCATCTTGTGCTGCTCGACGCGCGACTTGCCGTCGAAGGCGGCCGTCACCACCAGCGCCTGGAAGTGGTCCTGGGTGCCCGTCAGGTCGGTGACCTCGACGCGCGCATCAGGGAAAGCAGCGAGGAGGCGCGCTCGGACGAGCTCCGGGGAGGGCATGGTTGGGCCTGCGACTGTCCCACGGAGGTAACGGCGCCGGGGGAATTGTCAACGCGGGCGTCCGCGGACACGTCACGGGGCCCCGAAACGATTCCACCCGGCGTGTGGCACGACCCGGGTTCCCCGCAGATTGTCCTTGCAGGGAGCGAAGTTTGGCGCACAAGGTTCAAGGTAGAAGTTGGGCGTGCTCTGACTGATGGCCACCGCGGTATCTCCCATAGCCCTGAGCGACCCGCAGCTCGTGGAGAGCGAGAACGACGTCGACCTGCGCCTCGACGTGCACGACGCCTCGCGGCTCGAATGGAGCGTGAGCATCCCGCTGCCCGAGTCGGGTCAGGCGAGCTACGCCATCGACGTCGAGCTCGAGATCCCCGCCAACGTCTTCGCGCGGCACCTGCCCTGGGACCAGCTGCAGTCGTGGACCCGCCTCGACGCCGCCGCGCACGCCCCGCGCCCGGGCGAGGCGCCTTCGATCGACGCCCTGCGCCGCGGGGCCATCGGCTTCGCCCACAAGCTGGCGCGGGCAAGCGAGGGCTTCGCCCGCCACTGCCGCCTGGCAGGCGCCGTCTCCGCCCACGCCTTCACCCCGCAGTCGCTCGAGGAAGGGCTCGAGCTGTGGGCCGCCTATGCCGTGGCCACGGCCGAGGAGGCCCGCGCCCGACTGGTTCCGCACGTCGCGGCGGACTCCGCCGAGATCAGCCGCGAGCGCAAGCTGGTCGACGAGTACGTGAGCGTGCGACTGCTCGAGATGCTGGCCTCGGCCGAGCGCGCCATCTCGGCGCTGCGCGAGGGCCGCTGCGAGCGCGTGAACGAGTACGAGGGGGCGCTGGCGCGCGTCGAGGAGACGCTCGGCGAGGCCCTCGAGCGCGAGGTCGCCCACCGCGACGACGAGCGGTGGCTGCACCCCGACCCGCTGATCCCCGCGTCGCTCGAGAGCTACATCGAGCGCTCCAGCCGCCTGAAGAAGCACTTCCAGGAGGTGCTCTTCCTCGAGCCGGAGACCTACCAGGTGGCCCAGCGCCTCCACAACTGGGTCGCCGTCTTCGTCGCCGTCGTGGCCTCGACCTGGGCCTTCGCCATCCAGATCCTGCTCATGAACCGCGCCCCCACCACGACGTCGCAGGTCGGGTCGGGCCTGGTCGTCCTCGCCGTCCTCGGCGGGCTGGCCTACGCCGTCAAGGACCGCATCAAGGAGATCGGGCGAGCGTGGATCAGCGGCAACGTGCACCGCTTCTACGCGCAGCGCGTGGCCCGCTGGCGCGCCCCGGCTCGGCGCCTGCCCAAGCGCGACGTGGTCGTGCGCGCGCGAGAGAGCTTCGACCAGAGCGTCGTGCTGAGGCCCGATCCGCTCAACCCCGAGAGCGGCGCGACCACCGCCGCGACGCTGGTCCGGTACGTCCACCGCGGCGTCGTCCACGCCAAGGCCGAGCTCGTGGCGAGCGGCGTGCGGCGGGTGAAGCACATCTTCCGCTACGACCTCAGCCCGCTCTTCGCGCGGCTCGACGATCCCGTGAAGCAGGTGCCGGTGCTCGACGGCGTGACGCGGCGGGTGACCTTCACCTCCGCCCCCCGCTGCTACCGCGTCCCGGTGCGTATCCACGTCCGGTGCGAGGGCGGCTCGCGCGACGAGCTGGCCACGCTGGTGCTGCACAAGCGCGGCCTCGACCGGCTCGAGTTCGAGGAGGGCGGCGAGGCGGCGCTGGAGACCGGGGTCCTGCCCACCTGAGGCCTCGTGGTAGAAGCGCGGGCGATGAATCGCCGCGCGGTGTGGCCCGACTTCCGCCAGGCTTGGATCGTCCACGACGACGCGGACCTCATCGTGGTCGACAAGCCGGTGGGCGTGCCCTCGCAGGCGGCCGACCCCGAGCGGCCGGACGACGTCGTCACGCGGCTGCGCGCGCACCTCGGCGGGGCGTACCTGGGCGTGCACCAGCGCCTCGACCGCGACACCAGCGGGCTGCTCGTCTTCGCGCGGCGCAAGGAGGCCAACGCGCGCCTCGCGTCGCAGTTCGAGGGGCGGGCGGTGGAGAAGACCTACGTGGCCTGTGTGACCGGCTGGCCGCGCGGGCGAGGCCAGGCCGTCCTGCGCGACGCCCTCGCGCCCGACCGCGGCGGCACGATGCGCGTCGTCGGCCGGCGTGGCCCCGGCGCGAAGGAGGCGGTCACGCGCGTGAAGGTGCTCGCGCGGCACGGCGATCGCACCATGCTCGAGCTCGCCCTCGAGACGGGACGCACGCACCAGGCGCGCGTGCAGCTCGCGCACGCCCGCGCTCCCATCGGCGGCGACCCGCTCTACGGCGGCGCGCCGGCCTCCCGCCTGCTGCTCCACGCCAGCGCGCTCGCCCTCGAGCACCCCGGCACGCGCAAGCGCGTCCGCTATGCGTCGCCGCCGCCCGCGGACTTCGAGGCCTGGCTGGCGCGTGGCGATCTCGGCGACGCGGTCTACGACGACGACGCGGCCCTCGGGCGCGCGCTCGCCACGGCGCTCGAGCGGCGCTGGGGCCTGGGCAGGACGGACGGCGGCCCGCGCGCCACCACTGCGCTGCGCCTGGTCAACGAGGAGGGCGACGGTCTGCCGCGCCTGGCGGTGGACGCGTACGACGCATGGCTCGTGGCGCAGCTCTACGGAGACGACGGGCCGTGGGCCGACCGCGCGCGGCGCGACCGCGTGCTCGATCGCCTGCACACGCTCGGCTTCGACGGCGTCTACCTGAAGGTGCGCCCGCGCCAGGCCAACGTGCTGGTCGACACGCGCCGCGACGAGCTCGCCCCCGCGACGCCGGTGCGCGGCAGCGCGGCGCCGTCGGAGCTCGGCGTCGTCGAGGAGGGCGTGCCGCTGCTGGTGCGCCTGGGCGACGGCCTGTCGACCGGCCTTTTCCTCGACCAGCGCGGCAACCGCCGGCGCGTGCGCGAGCTGTCCGCGGGCAAGAGCGTCGCCAACCTCTTCGCGTACACCTGCGCGTTCACCGTCGTGGCCGCCCTCGGCGGCGCCAGGCGCACCGTCAGCGTCGACGCCTCGGCGGCGGCGCTCGAGCGCGGCCGCGCCAACCTCGCCCACGGCGGCGTCCTCGAGCGGGGCGAGCACGCCTTCGTGGCCGACGACGCCTTCGGCTGGCTCGCCCGCGCCGCCCGGCGCGGCGAGCGCTTCGATCTGGTCGTGCTCGATCCGCCCAGCTACTCGAGCACCCGGCGGGGTCGCTTCGTCGCCGACAGCGACTACGTCGACCTCGCCGCCTCGGCCATCGCCGTGCTCGCCCCCGGTGGCCGCCTGCTTGCGTGCACCAACCACCGCGGCATCTCGCCCTCTCGCTTCCGGCGCATCCTCTTCGACGCCGCCCGGGCCGCGAAGCGCGAGGCCACGCAGGTGAAGGACCTCCCGGAGCCGCCTGACTACCCCGTCCCACCCGGGGGCGACCCCCACATGAAGAGCGCCCTGGTCACGGTGGTGTAAGGCCGAGCCACCGGGCCCCGTTCAATCCGGCGAACGGAGGGAACGACGATGCGCTCGATGCATGCTTGGGTGGCGACGGGGGCGGTGGCGATGATGCTGGCGGGCTGCGGCGGCGCGGACAGGGCGCCGGCCAAGAGCCCCGACGGTAGCTGGAACGGCGGCTCGGGCAGCAGCGGCCCCAGCGCCGACCAGGTCGAAGCCTCTCCGACGGGTGGCTCCCCCATGCCCTCGGCGCCGTCCGCGACCCAGTCCGCTCCGGGCGGCGCGGTCGCCGGCATGTCGCCGCCCCCTCCCGCGCCTCCGACGGCGCGCGATGAGGTCTCCGAGTCGCGCGGCGGCTCCGACTGGAAGACGCCCGAGCCCCAGCCGCAGAACCGCCCCGGCCTCGGCACCGAGTGGGGCGAGACCCGCGAGTCGCACATCCGCGAGGTCGGCTTCTTCCGCAACGATCCCGACCGGCCCTTCGCGGTGGCGTCGCTCTTCTACAACGACCGCTCGGGCGTCGAGGCCATGGCCGCGTTCCACGGCGGCACCCCGCGCTTCCACGACGTGTCCGCCGCCAACGGCGCCATCACCGTCTCGGTGCGCGACGCCTGGGGCGAGCCGCTCGACGCCATGCGCGTCGGCGACCGCGTTTACGTCGTCGGCCAGGAAGGGGAGCGCTACAGCATCGTCATCGCCAACCACACCGCGCGCCGCTTCGAGGCGGTGGCCACGGTGGACGGCCTCGACGTCATCAACGGCAAGACCGGCACCTTCGCCAACCGCGGCTACGTCCTGATGCCGTGGGCCAGCGTCGAGATCGACGGCTTCCGCCAGAGCGAGAGCGCCGTGGCCGCCTTCCGCTTCGCCAAGGTGCGCGACTCTTACGCCGCCCAGCGCGGCGAGGCCCGCAACGTGGGCGTCATCGGCGTGGCCTTCTTCGCCGAGCGCGGCGACGACTGGAGCGCGAGCGAGCTGCACACCCGCGATACGGCCAGCCCGTTCCCGAGCGAGGGCCGCTTCGCCCCGCCCCCGCGGTGAGCGTCACGCGCGGTGGGCCCGCCACGCGCGGTGATAGCGGTCGACGCCGTCGACGAAGCCGCCGTGGCGGGGTTGCCAGCCGAGGAGGGACGCGGCCTTGCGGGCGTCGACGTGCTGGTCGAGGGCCAGGGCGTCCGCGAACGGGCCGAGCTCGGCGCGGGCCTTCTCGAGGGGAACCAGCTCCGGCTCCCCCGTGCCGCCCGCCGCGCCCATCGCGGCGCGGGCGCAGTCGAGTACGGTGAAGCGGCTGCGGTCGACGACGTTGAAGACCTCGCCGCCGTACGGCGATTCGAGGGCGCGCACGTAGGCGTCGGCCAGATCGTCGCGGTGCACCATGGCCCAGCGCTCGGTGCCCTTGCCGATGACGCGCGCCCGCGCACCCTTCGCCCCCGCCTCGAACCACGTGGCCGTGAGCGACCCGGGGCCGCCGTAGACGCATCCGGGGCGCAGCACCAGCGTGCGCACCGCGCCGGCGTTCCCCGCCAGGACCCTCTGCTCGATGCCCGGGCGCGGCGCGTTGAGCGCGGGGGGAGCGAGCGGGCTCGACTCGTCGGCCGGCGTGTTGCCGGTCGTGCCGTAGACCCAGACGCCGCTGGTGTAGAGGACCCGGCGCGGCCGGCCGGCGTCGCGCGCGATGGCGAGGAGCGCGTCCACCGTCCTGCCGTCGAGGTCCCACTGGCTGGCCGAGCCGTCCGCGGCGCAGTGGATCAGCGCGCCGCACGTGCCCGCCGCCTCCCGCCACGTGCCCGGGTCGCCCATCTCGCCGAGCACGGCCGTCCCCTCGTGCGCCTCGAGGCGCTTCGCCTGCTCCGGCTTGCGCACCAGCCCCACCGCGTCGTGTCCCGCGCGCGTCAGCGCCCTGGCCACCGACGACCCGATGTAGCCGCTCGCTCCAGTGAGAAAGACCCGCATGGCCGACCTCCGGGCCCTTCGATGCCTGATCTCCGGACCGCGTGGCAAGGGTCGGCTTCCCCGGCGAGAGAAGCTCGAGGCGCAGTAGGATGCCCGCATGCGAACGGCTCTCCTGGTCGCCCTTCTCGTCGCCGCCTTCGCCTGCGGGCCGAGGACCCCGCCCGCCGCGCCGCTCAGCGGCGACACGACCTCCAAGCTCGCGCAGGCGGTCGCCGGCTCGTGGCGCCCCGAGAGCGAGAGCGCGCGCGATCGCTATCGCCATCCCGTCGAGACGCTCCAGTTCTTCGGCCTCCGAGACGACATGACCGTCGTCGAGCTCTTCCCGGGCGGCGGCTGGTACACGGCCATCCTCGCGCCCGTGCTGGCGGGCAGGGGCAAGCTGGCTTGCGCCCCCGCCGGCGACGACCTGCGCCGGCGTCTGGCGTCGAGCCCGTTCTTCGCCAGGGTCGAGGCGCGCGACTTCGCGTCGCTCGGGCCCGACGGCTCGGCAGACATGGTCGTCACCTTCCGCAACGTCCACAACTGGATCGGCCAGCACACGGAGGCGGCGGTCTTCGCGCGGGCGTTCGCGGTCGTGAAGTCCGGCGGCATCCTCGGCGTCGAGGAGCACCGCGCGCCGCCCGGCGCCGACCCGGCCCAGGCGCCCGCCACCGGATACGTCCCCGAGGCCTACGTCGTCCAGCTCGCCGAGACGGCCGGGTTCAAGCTCGCCGGGCGCAGCGAGATCAACGACAACCCGCGCGACACCAAGGATTACCCCAAGGGCGTGTGGACGCTCCCGCCGTCGTACGACCTGGGCGAGAAGGACCACGCGAAGTACGAGGCCATCGGCGAGAGCGACCGGATGACGCTGAAGTTCGTGAAGCCGTAGTCACTCCGCCGCGCGCGGGCGAGCGCGTCGGGTCCTGCGCGCGGGGCGCGACTCGGCCAGGGGAGAGAAGAGGCTCCGGCGGGCGATGCGCACCAGCTCGCGCTCGTACCGGGCGCCGGCGTCGCCCTCGATCACGGTCGAGGTGACCGAGCCGCACGCCGTCGCCACGACGACGAGCTGGATGACGTGGAGCACGTACGCCTCGTCGTCGACGTCCGCGTAGTGGCGCCCCGCCTCCTTTCCCACGCGTACGTACTGAGCCACGGTCGAGAGCCATGGCCGGACCACCCGTCCCAGCATCCTGCGCATCTCCACGGGACGATCGAGCGTCTCGCGCAGCAGGATGCGCGCTCGATCCGGGTCGGCCGCGAAGAAGCGGAGGAGCTCGCCCACGACGGCGTCGAAGCGATCGTGGCTGGCGGTCGCGGCCAGCAGCAGCCGGGGCAGGGTGAGGTTCCAGTGCTCGAGGATGCTGTCGAGCACGGCCTGCCGGATGTGCTCCTTGGAGGGGTAGTGGTGGAGCACGGCGGGCTTGCTCACGCCGACGGCGTCGGCGATGTCCTGGAGCGCGGTGCCCTCGAATCCATGCGACGCGAAGAGGCGCATGGCCGCGACGAGGGTCGCCGAGCGCACGTCGTTGTCGAGGGAGCGCGGCGCGGGCATGGCGTCACGACGTCTTACCATCCGGTAACGCGTCACGGCAAGCCGCGGGCGTCGGACGCGGGTGCGACACGCGCGCACGAAGCGTCTCTTTCGCGGCCCCGTTGCCGACCATGGCGGAGGATTCCTTGAGGCGACCGCTTACCGAATGGTAAGCCATCGGAACCCGCCGCGGTGTTGCGGCTCCCCCCCCACTTCCCAGCCGGAGACAGCCACCATGAGTCCTCGTCGGTCGCCCCGTTTCGGCGTGCTTCACCTCCTGACCCGATTCCCGGTGCTCGCGCTCGGCGGCGCGCTCGCCGTCGCCTGCGGAGCCGCCGATTCGCAGGTCGCAGGCGACGCCGGCAGCAGCAGCGGCGGCGGCAGCTCCGGCGGTGGCAGCTCCGGTGGCTCGAGCGGCGGCAGCTCGGGCGGATCGAGCGGCGGCTCCGGGGGTTCCTCGGGCGGCTCCAGCGGAAGCTCGAGCGGCTCGAGCTACGACGGAGGCGCCTGCACGGCGGTGACCAGCCTGACCGTCGCCGCGAACATCAAGATCACGGTCAACTGGCCGGCGACCACCGCGGGCAACGGCGGATCGGGCGACGTCCACGTGTGGCTCCTGTCCAAGTTCACCGCCACCGGCAACCAGTTCAACGGGACCAGCCAGACCTGCGGGCTCTCGCTGCCGGACCTGACGCTCAACGGCCTGGGCTCCATCGCCGCGGGCGGCAGCAAGGTGCAGATCCAGATCCCCGCCAGCGTGTGGTCGGCGACGTCGATGCCCAGCTACGTCTCCACCGGGGCGCAGACCGGCTGGGGCCCGCCCAGCACCTTCAAGATCGATCCCACCATGGCGCTGATCGGTCTGGCGTTGCCGACCGGGACCGACCCGACCACGTATGCGTGGCCGACGTCCTCGTGGAGCTTCCCCTCCGGCACGACCTTCCCCGACGCCGACGGCGACGGCAACCTGGGCATCACCGCGTCGCCGCTGAGCGGCAACGGGTACGTCTTGCCGCCGACGGCCATCGGCCTCGGGGGCTCCGCGCCCAGCGCGGACAAGGTGTACATCGCGACGCGCACGCGCGTCTCGCTGAGCGGCAACTGGACCTCGTGCTCCGACCTCTCGGGCAGCGCCACCATCATGAACTTCGACAACCACGTGGTCGGCTGTCACATCCACGGCGGGTCGACGTGCACGACCAACGCCGCCAACACGCAGGCGGACTTCCTCGACCAGAACCGCACCGTCTATGCCCCGGGCAGCGCCTCGTTCGTGGCCAAGACGCTCCCGAGCACCGGGACCTGCGCCGACGCGCTGTCGGCGCTGCCGTGACGCGCGTTCGACGCGTCTCGGCCGCTGGGCTGGCTGCCGCCGCCGGCGTGGCTGCGGCCATCTGGTCGTGCGACGCCGCGGCGGCGGGGTTCGCGACGGCCCACTTCGGCGGCGAGCAGGGGACGGTCGTCACCACCAATCCAACCGCGCTCTACTACAACCCGGCGGGGATCGGCTTCAGCGAGGGGACTCACGTCTTCCTCGACGGCCAGCTGGCGGTGCGCGGCGCGACGTGGGACCACGCCCTGGCGCCGACCGATGCCCCGGATCCGCCGGGGGGCGAGGGAGCCAACTCCGGGCAGGCGCACCTCTTCAACGTGTTCGGCGCGCCTGCGCTCGGCGCGACGACGAGGTTCGGCAAGCTGGCGCTCGGGGTGGGCCTCTTCGTTCCCTTCGGCGGGCGCGAGAGCTGGCAGCGCAACAGCCAGTTCACCGGGTCGCAGTTTCCGCTGGCGGACGCCGGCGTGCAGCGATGGCACGTCATCGAGGGGGCGCTCACGTTCATCTACACCACGGTGGGCGCGGCCTACCGGCTCGGACCGCTGAGCATCGGGGTCGCGGGCAACTTGATCCTGTCGTCGGTGTCGTTCTCGCAGGCCAAGAACCCGACCGGCGCGGGGGCGCCCGACACCGCGCGCGAAGGCCGGGCCAACCTCGACGTCAGCGGCACCACGGCCAGCTTCGGCGCCGGGGTGATGCTCGAGGCGATCCACGACCGCCTGTGGCTCGGCGCTTCCTACCAGTCGCAGCCCAACATGGGGCCCCAGACCATGAAGGGGAAGCTCGGCATCACGTCGCCGTCGGTGAACATCGACTACGACGTCACCTTCACCCAGGCCCTGCCGGACGTGGTGCGGGCGGGGGTGCGCTGGCGACCGAGGGACGACCTCGAGCTTCGCCTCTTCGGCGACTACACGCGATGGAGCGTCAACAGGACCCAGTGCGTGGCCCTCCAGGGCTACGGCTGCGCGGTCTACCCCGACGGCTCCGACGCGAGCGGCGGCACCGTCGCCAACTACCGGCGCAACTGGAACGACACCGTCGGCGTCCGGGCCGGCGCGAGCACCTGGCTGACGCCGCAGATCGAGCTCTTCGCGGGGACCGGCTTCGAGACGCCCGCCGTGCCCGATGCCACCCTCGAGCCCGGCCTGGCCGACGCCGACAACCTCCTGCTCGCGGGCGGCGCGCGGATGCTCGTCGCGGGCTGGTTCTACCTCGCCGTCTCGTACACGCACCTGGTGTTCTTCGACCGCGACAACACCGGGAGCAGCACGCTCGCGGCCGCCTCGGTCCCCACCCAGCAGCAGGACGGCGGCGGCAAGTACACGCAGTGGGTGGGCTTCCTCGACGTCAACGTCGAGAAGACGTTCTGAGTCCCGCGGGGGTGCGACGCGGAGCCTCGTCGGTCCGCCGGAGAACCGCGGGGGTGCGACGCAGAGCCGCGTCGGTCCGTCGGAGAGCCGCGGGGGTGCGACGCAGAGCCTCGTCGGTCCGTCGGAGAACCGCGGGGTGCGACGCAGAGCCTCGTCGGTCCGTCCGAGAGCCGCGGGGGTGCGACGCAGAG
>DATBQU010000111.1:0-3394 GCA_036560665.1 Polyangiaceae bacterium | reverse complement strand
CTACGCCAAGGAGGTGATGCGGAGCCTGCTGCGCGTGTGGAAGCGGCCGGTGAACGTGATCACGGTCGCCGAGGGCAAGCCGGTGATGCTGCGCTACGACGGCAAGGAACACACGACGAGGCACTTGCGCCCGTGAGGGACCGCGCATGGGTTCGTTCACGCGCGACCCCGCAGACTGGCTGCGCCGCCTCTCGCCCGACGAGTGGATCCGGGCAGCGCTCGGCGAGCTGCAGCGCGCGACAGCGGCGTACGCGGGTGGGAGCGCGCGCGCAGGGGCGGCCGGGGTGAAGCGTGCCGCCGGGATGGCGCTGAACGCGGCGCTGATCGTCGAGCCCGACGACGCGTGGGGGCGGACCTACGTCGAGCACGTGGCCGCGCTGGCGAAGGACGACCGGGCGCCCCAGGCGGTGCGTGTGGCATGCCGAACGGTGCTCGACGCGAAGGGGCCGAGCGGGGACGTGGTGAGCCTGCGCACGCCACGCGCGCACGAGCCGGTGGTCGATGCGGCGCACGACGTGATCGCCCACGCGTGGGCGGTGGTGAGGAGGCATGAAGCAAAGGGCGAGTGAAGCGGCGGTGCTCCTGGTCGCGATGGTCGCCTGTGGCGGAGGGGCCGCCGCGACGGGGGCTGGAAACGCGGCCACGGCGACGCCGGCCGGCGCGTCGACGGCCACCCTCGCGTCCACGACCGTCGCGGCGACAGCGACCTCGGTCCCGCCCGCCACGGTCGGGGCGACGAGCGATCCGGGTGCGACGCCTGTCCCGGACTCGACCGCTCTCCCTCCGCTCCCCCCGCCACGCCCAGCCACGATACACCTCGGAGAAGGCGAGCTCGCGGCGGGGGACGACGCCTTCGAGCACGGCGATCTCGCCGCGGCTGGCAGGCACTACGCGGCGGCCCCGCGGGGCGTCCCGGCCGGCGTCGGATTGGCCCGGGTGCGCATCGCGCGGGTCGACGCGCCGCTCGACTACGCGTCGGCCAAGGGCAACGCGGAGGTCGTCGCCGCCGCGGGAGAGCTGGCTCGGCTCGCGAGGGCTGCGCCCGGCTTCGGGCCGGCGTTCGTGGAGCTGGGCCGCGCGCGCCTCTTGCTCGGCGACGCTGGCGGTGCAATCGACGCGCTCCGGAGAGGCGCCCAGCTCCTGCCGGACGAGCCCGAGGCGCACTCGCAGCTCGGCGTGGCGCTGCTGGCCACCGGGCACGCCGCCGATGCGGTCCGGGAGCTCGCGCGCGCTGTCGAGCTCGATCCCGGCAGCGCCGCACGGCACGGCAACCTCGGCACGGCGCTCATGATGGCCGGGCGCACCAAGGAGGCCGTCGCCGAGTACGAGACGCGCGTTCGCATCGACGACGGCGACGCTCGCGCCCACTCCGACCTTGGGACCGCCCTGCTCGGGACTCAGGATCTGGAGCGAGCCCTGTCCGAGCTGCAGCGCGCCGTGGAGCTCGATCCGCGACGGCCGAGCGCCCACTCGAACCTCGGGTACGCACTCCAGCAGGCGGGGCGCATGGAACGGGCGGTGGCGGAGTACCGCGAGGCCCTGCGGCTCGATCCGAAGCTGGTGAGCGCGTGGATCAACCTGGCGACCGCACTGGCGCGGGACCCCCGGACCCGCGGGGAGGCGCGCGCCGCGCTGGCGCGGGCCCGCGCCCTGTCGCCCGACGATCCCCGCGTGAAGGCCAACATCGAGGAGCTCGACGCCCTCGAGCACGGCGCCGATGCGGGTCGGGACGCTCCGGCGTCCGGGCCCTGAAACAAGGCGCGTTTCGTGTCAATCCCCAAAGTACGCCTCGCCGATCCGTCCTTGACCTGTTCGAAGGCCATCCCCTAGCGTACGGCGCTGCCACGGCGAGCAGCCGGCGCCGGAGTGGTCGTTGTCGCAGGGTCCGCGCGCGCTCGTTGGCATGGCGCGCGCGCGGATGCGTGAGAAGTGGAGGCATTCCGATGGCTGTGGGACGGGTGAAGTGGTTCAACGACGAGAAGGGTTGGGGCTTCATCAAGCAGGACGCCGGCCCCGACGTCTTCGTGCACTACTCCCAGATTCAGGGGGAGGGACGGCGCCGCCTCTTCGAGGACGAGGTCGTCGAGTTCGAGATCAAGGAAGGGCCCAAGGGGCTTCAGGCGATCAACGTGGCGCGCCAGAACGGCGCAGCTGCCACGGCCGACTGACCACCGATTCACACGTGCTTGGGCACGCTCTCCACGCGGAAGCTGCCGCTTCCCGGATCGAAGACGACAGCCTCCACGCGCGGCACCCCGGCCGCTGAAACGTCGTACACGTTGAAGCCGGCCATGCGGTCAGCCTCGTCGTGATGCAGCGAGGCGCTCGTCGCGCCCACCTGGAGCATCTGTCCCGCATCGGTCACGAGGGCGCGCTGGATGCGACGGTGCAGGTGACCGTGAAGGACCAGCCCGCGGCTCAGCGAGCGCAGCTCGGCCACCAGGGCCGGCGCGTCGCGGAGCCCCTCCAGGTGCGTCTTGAGCCGTGACCAGCGGTGCACCGCCGGGTGGTGGAGCGCGATGACCACCGTGCGTCGGGCTACCTCCGCGTGCGCGAGAACGCGCGCGAGCGCGGCGATCTGCGCTCGTCCGAGCTCCCCCGCGGCCACGAGCGGTGCGCGCGGCACCGCGCTGGTCAACGCGACCATGGCGACGTCGCCGCGGAGCTTCACGATCGGAAAGCGCGCTCCGCCCACGTCGACCGCGAGCTCCGGCAGGTCGCTCTCGAGGTACGGTGCCAGGTATCGCTCGAAGCGCCGTGAAGTGAGCGAGCCGCGCGTGTAGAGATCGTGGTTGCCGGGCACGACGGTCACACGCGACGGGTCGAGGCCTAGCTCCTGGTCGAACACCGTTCGCACCAGCTCGAACTCGCTCTCCAGCGCCAGGTTCGTCAGGTCCCCGGTCACGACGACGTGCTCCATGTCGAGGCGGGCAATCTCCCGTGCGATGGCGCGGACGTAGGCCGCGCGGTGGATGCTCCCCCGCTTGAGCCTGAGGTTGGCCCACCCGGTGAGGCGCTTGTTGAGGAATCGGCGCGCCGGGACGCCTTCCAGGGCGAGCAGATGCAGATCGGAGAAGTGAGCGATCCTCATCGGACGTCGGCCGCGCAGCGGAAGCCCACCCAGGGAGGGCGCGGCAGGGCGGTGGTGTCCCGCGCGGCGGCACGAAGCCACATGGCCCCGTCGTCGAAGGATCCGCCGCGTACGACGTGGAAGCCGCCGCCGCCCGTCTTCGGCTTCGGATCGGTCATCGCCTCGTCGCCGTAGCCCACGGGGTGACCGAACTTGTCGATCTCGAGCACGTCGGCCACCCACTCCGCAACGTTCCCGGACAAGTCGAGCAGCCCCGCCGGCGTGGCGCCGTCCGGGAAGGAGCCTACCGGCGCCAGCCCCGCG
>DATBQU010000110.1:0-16100 GCA_036560665.1 Polyangiaceae bacterium | reverse complement strand
AGGACGTCGCTCTTGCCGTCGCCGCTCTCGGGGAGGCCGAGGTTGTCCATCGCGCCGACGCCGGGGAAATCGTCGGCGGCCAGCACCAGGGTGTGGATGAGGAAGCCGCTGTCCATCAGGTACTTGCTGTAGTCGCCCGCGTCGTGGTGACCGCCCGACTCGTCGAGCGTGCCTGTGGACGCGTAGGGGTACAGGCCGTTGGTGAAGCTCGTCAGCTCCGGCGCCGTCTGGCCCGGCGCCACCTGCGCGTTGTTGGCCAGGAGCGAGGTGGCCGTCGCGAACGTCGCCGTACCGTCGGGCACGGACGCCTGCGCCGCGTGATCCACGCCGTCGACGAAGCGCGTGTACGGCAGCGTCTTCGCCGTCCCGCAGCGCTGGTTGTACATCCCCTGCGCGTAGGTGCGGGCGAAGGCGAGCGCGGCGCCGTCGTGGATGAAGAAGGGAAACGACGCGCCCATCCCCGGCACCACCAGCTGGTATTGCCCCGTCGTCTGGAACGCCGAGAAGTCCGCCTCGAGGACCTGCTGGTACTGCGCCGGCGTGAACTGGAACCCCGTGTCCGCGCGCGGGGCCAGCGTCCCCTGGAACACCGTCTGGCCGCTGGCCCGGTCGATCAGCGAGAAGCTCGTCGACGGCGGCGCGAGCTCGCCCAGGTTGCCGAGGTACTCGCCCACGAAGGCGCGCTTCGAGAGCGCGGGGACGTAGCCGGTCTGGTTCACGTGCAGCGCCGGGCTGTAGCGCAGGGGGTCCGCCACCGCCGCGTACGGCGTCGGCGCGTTCCACAGCTTGTGGCTGGCGTCGTCCACCGACACCTGCGCTCCGTCGGGGACCGGCGTGGCCAGCGCGAGGTAGATCGAGTTGCCGATGCGAAGATCGTAGTGCGCGATCGGCGCGTACAGGGGGCGGCGGCGGAAGCCCACCTTGGTGACCGCCACGGTGCTCGCGGCCACGTGCACGACGAAGGTCTGCGCCGGAGGCAGCGCGCCCGCCTGCCCGCTCGAGTCCACGAAGTCCCACTGGGTGACGGTGGCCGGATCGGGGGCCTTCGACGTCACCAGGCTGAGCTCGAGCATGGTCGGGGTCAGGATGCGCAGCTCGGCGGCGCCCACCGGCGGCAGATCGAGGTTCGGGAAGCCTGCCGGGAGCGTCGACGGGCCGAGGGGCGAGCCGGCGTCGGGGGTCGCGCCGTCGCCCCCACCGTCGACCGCCGCTCCGTCGTCGGTGCCGGCGTCGTCCGTGGAGGCGTCCGGCGCGCCGTTCGACGAGTCGCCGCCGCACGACAGCGCGGTGGCCAGCGTCGTCAGGAGCGCCAGGCAGACCGGTGCGGGCAGAGAGCGCACGCGGCCCATTGTACGCGCACGCCGGAGCTTGCGCCTCCTCCGGCCTGGTTCCAGCATCGAACGGTACGGATGACGTGGCTGACGCTCCTCACTCTCGCCGGCTGGCTCGGCGTGGTGCTCGCCGCATCGCTCCTGCGCGGACGAGCGTTCGCGACCATGGCCGCCGTGCTGGTGGGCATCTACTCGCTCCTGGCCCTGGCCATGGCGCCCGTGTTCCAGGCGGTCATGCCGGCGTTCGTCGCCCTCCACGTCGCCGTCTACGTGAACTTTGCCGCGCTCTCCCGCCCACGCATGCGCTCGCTCGCCTACCGCCTGCTCGTGAGCTGGCCCGCGTCCTTCTTCGTGGCGGGGACGCTGCTCGCCCTGCCGTGGGCCCTGGCGCGAGCGTCCGGCTTCGCCCCGTGGGCGCCCTGGTTGCCCTACGCCATCGGATCGATCGGGCTCCTGCAGTCGCTCACCACGCGCGAGGAGGAGATCGACCTCGTCATCGGCGGAGCCGGGCAGACCAGGCAGGTCGCGCAGGCCGCGCGGGTCGCGCCCCACGCGCGGGGCGACGCCCGCGAGCCGCGGCCCCTTCGCATCGTGCAGATCAGCGATCCGCACATCGGTCCCTTCATGTCCGTCGCCCGCCTGCGCAGGATCGCGCAGCGCGCGGTCTCGCGGGACCCCGATCTGATCCTGCTCACCGGCGACTTTCTCACCATGGAGTCGCAGCACGATCCGGAGCTGCTGCGGCGCGCGCTCGCGCCGCTCTGCGCCATGCCGGGCCGCGTGTTCGCCTGCCGCGGCAACCACGACCTCGAGGCCCCCGCCACCGTCGCCAGCGCGCTGGCGGACAACGGGATCGTGCTCCTCGTCGACGAGGAACGCGTCGTCGCCACCGAGGCCGGACCGGTGCAGCTCGTGGGGATGGACTTCGTGTGGCGCGACCGCCAGGCGCACCTCGAGCGCGTCTGCCGGGAGCACCCGCGAAAGCCCGGCATGACCCGCGTCATCCTCCTGCACGACCCGGGCGCGTTCCGGCACCTGCCCGAGGGCGAGGGCGACCTCGTGCTGTCCGGGCACACCCACGGCGGGCAGGTCGGCCTGGTCAGCCTCGGCCTGTCGTGGACGTTCCTGCGCCTCTTCGGGCTGCGCATCCCCGATCACGGCTTCTGGGCGCGCGGGCGCGACCGCATGTACGTCCACCGCGGGACGGGGCACTACGGCTTTCCGCTCCGGCTGGGCGTGCCGGCCGAGGAGAGCTTCCTGCGCGTGCACCGCGTGCCGTCGGCGTGACGCCGCTCACTTGAGCAGCGGCACCCAGTGACCCGTCTCGGGCCTGCGCGCGTACGTGACGCGGAGGCGCCCGCGCACGCCCGCGAACTCGTCGTAGAGATCGCAGCGCACGACCTCCGGCCCGAGCGACGCGGCATAGTCGTAGGCCTCGTCGATGGAGAGAAACTGCATCTCGTCCACCGCCACCCCCGCCGCGTCGGTGAAGACGGCGTGGACGTGGTCCTCGACCACCTCGGGCCCCCCCACCTCGGGCCCCCCCACCTCGGACCCCCCCGGCGGCGGCGCGCTCTCCAGCTGGACGGGAGCGGCAGCCGGGGCCACGGCGGCGACCGCCACCGGCACGGGGATCTCGATGCTGCCCGGGAACGGCGTCGGCGGGCTGATCTTCTGGCCCGCCTCGCGGATGACGCGCGCGATCTGCACCACGCGCGACGGCGACTCGCCCTCCCACAGCTGCGCCAGATCCTGCGCCAGCTCGGCGATGTTCTGGTAGCGGCTGGCGCGGTCCTTCTGGAGGCAGCGCGTGATGACCGCCTCGAGCTCCGGCGGCGCGTCCGGGTGCACCGCGGCGAGCGGCACCGGCGGACGCGTGAGGATGGCGACGCACAGCTGCGGCAGATCTTCCCCGTCGAAAGGGAGCCGGCCCGTCACCAGCTCGTAGAGCACCACGCCGAGGGCCCAGATGTCCGAGCGCGCGTCGACGTCCGCGGCGGCCTGGAGCTGCTCGGGCGACATGAACACCGGCGTCCCGATGCGCTCGTCGACGCGCGTGACCCGCCGCTCGGAGGACACGCCCTTGGTCGCGATCTTCGAGATCCCGAAGTCGAGGACCTTGACGATGGACGAGCCGCCCGGCCGCTGCGCGAGGAACAGGTTGCCCGGCTTCAGGTCGCGGTGGACGATGCCGACGGCGTGCGCCTCGGCGAGCGCCTGGCTGGCCTGCAGGACGTAGTCGATGGCCTGGTGGATGGACAGCGGGCCGCTCTCCACCACGATCTGCTCGAGGTCCCGCCCGTCGAGCAGCTCCATGACCATGTAGGGGACGCCGCTCTCGACCGCGTCGACGTCCTGCACCTTCACGGCGTGCTCGCTCTTGATCCGTGCGGCGAGGCGCGCCTCGCGCAGGAAGCGCTCCACGATGTCCGCGCGCCCCGCCGCCTCGGGCTTCAGGTGCTTGATGGCCACCAGCTGCTCGAGCTGCACGTGCCTGGCCCTGACCACGATGCCGAGGCCCCCCTCGCCGATGGGCCCCTCGACCACGTACTTGCCCCCCACCACGCTCCCCGGCGCGAAGTCGCGCGCGGGCACCGCGCCGCTCTCCGGCGGCACCGTCGCGGCGTGGACGTCGACCTTGGTCTGCGCGTTGGCCTTGCGGACTCGGTGGGACTCGCTCATGCGGCAGGCCGCCCTCGCACGCGGCCGTACATCGGGCCGATCAGGGCCAATGAAAGGATACCCCGGGCGCGCAAGGCACGGTAGTCGACGTCATCCGTCGAGCTCGCTCCGTACGGCGCGCGCGATGGCGACCGCCCCCGCGGTGTCGCCGTGCACGCAGAGCGTGTCGCAGGAGCCGCTCGCGATCATCGCCCGCGCCTGCGCCCGCGCCGCGTGGGGATCGGTGATGACCGCGCCGGGCTGCCCCCGGGGCACGAGCGAGCCGTCCGGACGCGTCGCGCGATCGGCGAAGCCCTCCCGCGCGAAGGCCCCGAAGGACGTTCGCCCGAGGCGAAGAAGCTCGCCGCCGGGTGGTCCAATCAGCGTGCAGGTCAGCCGCCCCCCGCCGAGCCCGAGGCGCACGCCGTCGCGCAGGGCATCCGCCACCGCGCCGTCGCGGTTCGCGGCGTGGTAGAGCGCGCCGTGCGGCTTGACGAAGCGGATGGCGACCGCGAGCCGGGCGGCGATCTCCGCGAGGGCGCCGCACTGCCGGCGGATCCCCTCGACCAGGGCGTGCGTGTCGACAGCGAGCTCGCGCCTCCCGAAACCTTCGCGGTCCTCGTACGAAGGGTGGGCGCCCGCCAGCGTCCCGCGCTCCTGGCACGCCCGCAGCACCCGCTCCATCGACCGCTCGTCGCCCGCGTGCCCGCCGCACGCGATGTTGACCACGTCCGCCAGCGCGTAGAGCTCTTCCGGCTCGTCGTCGTGCTCGCCGGCGTCGATGTTGAGCAGCACCTTCACCGGGGGAGATCATAGCCGAGCAAAGCGCGTACACTGCTGTCATGGGCGTGGGCACGCGCGGAGGGCTCGCGGCGCTCGTCGTCGCCTGCGCCGGGTCGTGCTCGCTCGCCCTGCCGCTGGACGGCCTGTCGGGCGGCTCGGCCCCCGGCGGGCCGGACGCCGCGCAAGACGTGCTCACCAGCGACGGCGATGCGGGCGACGCCGGCGATGCGACGACGTCGACGGATGCCGGCGGGGACGCGGAGGCCGGCGACGCCGGCGTCCAGGAGACGAGCGACGCGCCCTCCAACGCCTACCGCACCGCCGTGCTGACCGACTCCCCCCTCGCCTACTGGCGTCTGGGCGAGGCGAGCGGCGCCGTCTGCCACGACGAGACCGGCAACGGCAACGACGCGACCATCGTTGGTAACGTCACCCTCGGCGTCCCCGGCGCGCTGACCGGCGATCCGGACACGGCCGCCCACTTCCCTGGCTCCGGTGGCCTGCTCGACGTGGGCGACAGGTTCGACTTCGCGGGGACGGCGCCGCTGACCTTCGAGATGTGGTGCAAGCCCGACGTCATCGACACGAGCTACCGCCACCTCGAGACCAAGATGAAATACGACGACGCCGGCCGCCCCTTCGACGGCACCTACCTCTTCGTCCACGCGGGCACCACGCTCGGCTACGAGCGCTGGAGCGACGGCGGCACCGACCTCGGCATGTCGTCGCCACTGGTCACGGTGGGCAGCTACTGGCACGTCGTCGCGACCTACGACGGCTCCACGGCGAACCTCTACGTCAACGGCGCCCTCGCCCAGAGCGCCCCGACCGCCGTCGCCCTCGTCGCCAACGGCGTCCACCTGGCCTGGGGCGAGCTGTACCAGGGCTCGCTCGACGAGCTCGCGGTCTACGACCATGCGCTCACGCTGCAGCGCGTCCTTGCGCACTACCAGGCCGCGACGCAGTAGAGTGCCCTCCGATGGCCGTCGGGCTCGCCGTTCTCTTCGTGCTCTTCATCGGCCATACGCTCGTGGCAGTCGCGGGCGTCCTGTCGGCGCTGCGCGCGAGGCTCTGGATCGCCCTTGGCTCAGCCGCCGTCGCCGGCCTCGTCTTCGACGTGCAGGCGCTGCCCCCGTGGCCGCCACGGGTGTCCATCGCGGCGATCGGCGGCTCGTTCGTGGCGTGCATCGTGGGCATAGTCTCGGTGCGCATGGCCGCCCGGCGCGCGCCCAACGCCGACGTCGAGCGCGAGACCGCGGGTCATTCCTCCATGCTGATCGGCCTCGCGAGCATCGACGCGTGCGTGCTCGTTGCGCTCGCGCTCGGCGGGCTGTTCGTCGGGCGGGACTAGCGGCGTCCCTCGTGTGTCCCGGGACATGCGCGTGCCTGTCCGGGACAGGCGTGGTCCCGTCGCGCACGACCATTCGCGACGGCCGGAGCCCGGCGAGCCCGGTGGCCCTCCCGTCCCGAGCGCGCCCTCATGCAAAATGGGGGGATCGTTGCCATGCTCACGATCGGGCCGTTTTTGTCGTCGTCGCCGCGGCGGGGAGGGGGCCCCGCGACCGGTGGAGAGCGAGCCATCCCGGGGCACCTCGGGCGGGCGGCCCGCCCCGGCGCACCCACGGCGCGCATGCACGGGCCCTCGGCACGCGCAGTGCTTTTCGACCCCTCGTCATGAACGCGATCGCCTTCGGCACCAAGCGGGCCTTCCACGGCTTCCTGCACATCACGCGCAAGGCGCTCCAGTCGGTAGGCCTGACCGCCGCACGCTTCGACATGATGTGCGCCCTGCTGGACGACCCGCGCCAGCGGCACGCCATGGTGACGTTCAGCATGCGGCAGAGCGTCCTGCGTCGCGCCCTCGGCGTGAGCGCATCGGTCGTCAGCCGGATGCTGCGGGCCCTCGAGACCCTCGGCTGGGTGGTGCGGCGGCGCGCGCGCGAAGACCGGCGCCAGTACGACGTTTCACTGACCGAGTCCGGCGACCAATGCATCCGCATGGCGCGACGGCTGCTTCTTCGGGGCGTGCAGCGCCTCGTCTACCAGTGCATCTGCATGGGCAAACACCGCGACCCGAATCAGCGCTTCATCCACATGGAGTGGCTCGAGAGCTACCTCCGCGTCCTGCGCCGCGACTTCGGCGACACCGCCACGCTCTACTATCCCTGGGGACACCCGGACGACTGAGGCGCGGTCGTTCTAGGTGCGGACGTCGAACTCGGTCGACGCCAGGACGTGGCCGCGCTCGTCGCGGACGACGGCGGTCCACGTCCCCGGCTCGTGCGCGCGGCGCGTGAAGGCCCACGTGCGCCAGCGCGGCGAGTCGCCGACGGACAGGTCGATGGGCGGCTCCTTCGCGCCGCTCGGGGCGACGAACTGCACGGTCAGATCGCCTGGCGCGCGCTCGGGGTTGGACACCTCGACGAAGGCGAAGATCCGCTTCTCGGTGTCGGCGAAGAGGGTGTCGGTGCCGAGGGGCTCGCGGCCCTCGATGCCGCGCGCGACGACGAGGCGCTCGACGCGCAGGGCGGTCGCGTGGCGGGGGGCGGGGGCGTCGGAGTGCGGGGAGGATGCGGGCGTGAGCGTGAGCGTGGGCGCGAGGGCGGGCGAGGACGAGGGCATGGGCGTGGGCGCAGGCATGGGCGTCGGAGGCGGAGTGGGCGTGGCGACGGCGACGGGGCCGAGGGGCAGGGCAGGGGCGCTCGGGGGCGGCGGCGCGGCGCGGCTGCAGCCGAGGGAGAGGACGGAGGCGAGGAGGCTCGTGAGGAGGGCGGTACGCATGGCCTGTCCCTTCGCAAGCGCGGGGCCGCCGTCGATCCCCGCGGATTCTCGTGGGATGCGCGAGGGGCGCGGCCACGGGAGGACACATCGCCGTGGGTCCCCCGACACGGGATAACGTAGGCGGGCCGATGCTCCACGTCGTCACGCCGCTCGTCGACTCCGCGCCGCTCGGGCGCGTGCTCGGCGCCCGCGTCTGGCTCAAGGTGGAGTCGCTCCAGCCGAGCGGCTCGTTCAAGATCCGCGGCATCGGGCGCGCCTGCGAGGAGGCGCGGCGGGGCGGCGCGGAGCGCTTCGTCTCGTCGTCGGGCGGGAACGCGGGGCTGGCGGTGGCGTACGCGGGGCGCCGGCTGGGCGTGCCGGTGTCGGTGTTCGTGCCGCGGACGACCTCGGCGCGGATGATCGGCAAGATGCGCGACGAGGGCGCGTCGGTGGAGGTGCACGGCGAGGCCTGGGACGACGCGCACGCCGCCGCCAGCGCGTCGAGCGCGGCCAGCGGCGCCTTCTACGTGCACCCCTTCGACATGCAAGCGGTGTGGCGGGGCAACGCGACGCTGGTGGAGGAGGTGGTGGCGCAGGGCCTCGAGCGGCCGGACGCGGTGGTCGTGGCCGTCGGCGGCGGCGGGCTGATGTGCGGCGTGCTGGAGGGGATGCATGACGCCGGGTGGACCGACGTCCCGCTGCTCGCCGTGGAGACGCATGGCGCGGCCTCGCTCCACGCGGCGATGGACGCGGGAGCGACGGTCGACATCGGGCGCATCACCTCCATCGCCACGACGCTCGGCGCGCGGCGCGTGTGCGAGCGGGCGCTGGCGTGGACGAGGGAGCATCCCGTGACGTCGTGGCTGGTGTCGGACCGCGGCGCGGTCGACGCATGCCTGCGCCTCGCCGACGACCATCGCCTGGTGGTCGAGCCGGCCTGCGGCGCGGCGCTGGCCGCCGTCTACCAGCGCGCGGAGGCGCTGCGCGGGGCGCGGTCGGTGCTCGTCGTCGCCTGCGGGGGCGCGGGCGCGACGCCGCGGGACCTGCTGGCGTGGGACGCGAGCGTTCCGCGCTAGCGGGGGGCTAGCGGGCGCCGCTGCCCTCGAGCCGGACCACGGCGCCGTCGGCGACGACGTAGAGCGCTGAGCCCACGATGGCCGGCCCCTCGACGTGCATCGCGTGAGCCACGGGCGCGCCGCTCCACACCTCGCTGCCGTCGGCGAGGCGCAGCAGGTGGATCGCGGCCCGGGAGACGACCACCAGCGTCCCCGACCCGAGCGCCGCGGCGAGCGTCGTGGCGGACTGCACGGCGTCCAGCGTGCGCGGCAGGGCCGTCGTCCAGACCTCCGCCCCGGACTCGGCGTCGAATGCCACCACCGCGTCGCGGGTGTGCTCGATCACGAGGCCGTCGGCGAGGACGGGCGCGGGGCCGCGCGCGTCCGGCAGCTCGCGCGCCCACAGCAGCACGCCGGCGTCGAGCGAGCGCGCCACCAGGCGGTCGGCCGGCTCACCCCGCCAGTGCTCGACGGCGAAGACGCGCCCGTCGTCGATGCTGGGCGAGCTCTGCGGCGAGATGGGGACGCGCCAGAGGCGCGCGCTCGTGCGCGGATCGAAGGCCGACAGGCCGGAGCCGGTGAGCGGGCCGTGCTGCGCCGCGTGCACCAGCACGCCGTCGGCGATGGCCAGGCCGCCCACGTCGGGCACCTGCACGCCGCGGGCGAGCGCGTTGTAGTCGCGCCTCCAGAGCAGGTGGCCGTCGAGCTCGAAGGCGCTCATGGAGAGGCCGTAGCCGTCGAGGTACCAGTCGTTCTCGGCAAAGACGTGCTCGCCGTCGGTCACCGACTCACCCCACGCGTCGAGCTCCGTCCGGTGGCCGGCTCCGGTGGCGACGTCGGCCATGCTCACGCCGTCGTCGACCAGGACGACCTTGTTCGCGGCGAGCGTGGGCCATCCACCGCGCACGCACTCGGCGCCGGAGTTGAACGCCCACTCCGCCTTGCCGGTCTGCACGTCCACGCGCCACAGCGCGGGCGTCGGCCCGAGCGCGCCGGAGACGAAGGCCGAGCCCGTGTCGCCGATGGCGTGCGTCGCGTAGGGGGTGCAGCCGCCCGTGCAGCGGGGGGCGAACCTCCAGGCGACGTGCAGCGGCCCGGAGAGGCACCCGCCGCTGGCCGACGTGCGCGCGCCGTCGTGGGCGTACGTCGTCCACGCGTCGCTGGTGCACAGGGGAACGGCGGGCGTGACGACGGGCTCGTAGTCGCGGCCCTGCAGCTCGGTCACGCCCGCGAGCGTGGGCTCGTCGTGCAGCGCCGGCGGCGTCCGGCATCCGGTGGCCATGGCCGCCGAGCAGACGAGCAGGAAGGGGAGGCTCGGGAAACGCAGGACCGGCGCCGTACCATCCTGACCGGCACGAGTCCATGCTCGCCGCTTCTATTTCGGTGTCGGCGGAAAGCCGCACGCGCAGCCGGCCGCGGTCAGACCGGTGCTCACTGGTGCTTGCTGGCCCAGTGGTACGCCGTGATCGCGGCGACGACGTGGCAGATCCAGCCGAGCGTGCCGCCCGAGCCGATCCACAGGCCGGGGGTGACGATGAGCCAGAAGATCCCTCGCAGGAACTTGCCGTTGTAGAACTGCCCGACTCCGGGGATGACGAAGGACAGGACGGCGGCGACGCCGGGATTCGGCACGTTGCGGGCCTCGGACATGGCGGTCGCAGGAACGTGCGCACGGGCCAGCGGGCGCGCAAGTGGAAGCGCGACCCCGGATTTCCGCCTTGCTGTACTCTCGCCGCGGTGGAGGGGGACCGCGCGAAAGCCCACGGGACCGGCGGGCGTGGAGCCTCGCGGGCGCTGCTCGCGGTGGTGGCGCTCTTCGCGGTCGGGGCGGCGGGGTTCGTCGTCGCCATCGCCGACGAGGTGCGCGGATGGCTGGACGACGCAGCCCAGACCGTCCTCGCCTCGCCCGGCGCGGCGATCGTCGGAGGGATCCTCGGGCTCGGCCTGGCCGTGCTGGCCTGGTCGCTGGTGCGGCCGCGCGACGGCGCGCGCGTCGCCGCGGCGCTGCCGGCGGTGGCGGTGGTGGCGGCGTTCGCCATGGCGACGAGCTGGCGCGGCTCCGCGCCGGAGGGAGGGACGCTCCGCGACGCCATCCAGGTGGCGGGCGCGTCGTTCCAGCGCGTCGATTCGGCTGCCGAGGCGGGCCTCTTCGCGGCCTCGCTGGCGGCGTGCGTCGCGGGGCTCGCCTACGCGCTGCGGGCCCGCGCCGCCGCCCGCGCGCCGCGCATCACGCTGCGGGCCATCTTCGTCCCCTTCGCGGTCCTCGGCGCGACCATCCTCGCCCTGGCGTGGGTCGTCACGACTCACCTGCGCGAGGCGCACGTGCTGCTGCTGCAGTCCGCGGTGGTGGGCGTGACGGCGCTGGCGTCGGCGACCGCGCTCGACGCCGAGGACGCCGACGTGGCGGCGTCACGCGACGCGATGTGCGCGGCGTCGTGCTCGGTGGTGGGAATGCTGCTGGGCGTGCTCGCGGTCGGCGTGTCCATGTCGTTCCGCACGCGGATCGTCGCGTCCGACTGGCTCACCATCGCGAACGAGCTGCCCGCGGCCCAGCGCCTGACGGCGAAGCAGGCGAGCCCCTACCTCTTGCCCGCCCTGGTGGCGGCGGGGATGGGGATCCGCTGGCGCGCGGACGCGGCGAAGGCGGCGCTGCGCGAGGTAGGCGGCCCGCTGCTCGCCGCGCTCGTGGCCGCCGTCGCGCTCGGGTCGGCGCTGCGCGGCGCGCTGGCCGACGTGTCGCGCCCGGGCAAGGAGGCGTCGCTCCCGGGCATCGACGCGCGGCTGGTGGACGAGGGGGCGTGCGACAGCCTGACGCCGCGGGCCGTCGTGCACGCGGGCGGGGGCGGGCTGGCGCTGTCGGACGGGCCGGCGGGGCCGGATCTCGACGCCGCGTTCCGGCGCCTCGACGCGCGCGCCCCCGACGAGGACGTCTGGCTCGCCGTCGACGCAGACGCCACGCCCTTCCGCGACACGGGGGAGCTCCTCGCCGCGGCGGGTCGCGCGCGCGGGCCACGCGGGCTGGGGCTGGCGGCGGCGCTCACCGATCCGCCGCGCGGCTGCGCGGCGATCCTCGTCGGCCGGGCGGCGAGCGGCGCCATCGCCTGCACCGCGCCGGCGCCGCTCTTCGTCGATGGCTGCATGCCCGGCGCCCTCGGCGAGACGCCGTTGCGGGTGAGCCTGCGCGACGACCACGCCGTGAGGCTGCGCCTGGCGCAGGGGGCGACGCAGGGGACGGCGGCGTGGGAGCGAAGCGGGAGCGTGGCCGAGCTCCAGGCCCTGGCCGCGCGCGCCTTCGCCGAGCGTGGCCGTCACGTCGACGCGTGGGATCCCGCCTCGGATCGCGCGGTGCTGGAGATCGCGCCGGCGGTGACGCTGCGCGATGCCCTCTCCGCGCTCGGCGCGCTCCGCGCGGTGGATCGGCCGGGGCGGCAGGACCGCCGGCCGGCGTACGTCGTGTCTATCGCTCTCGCCGGCGCGACCTCGCCGTGACCACCATGGCCAGCGCAGCGCCGAAGAGCAGCCCGTAGCTCATCCCGGCGCGGAAGCGGCCGCGCGCCGAGTCGTCGGCGGCGTCGCTGCCCTCGAGGGGGGGCGCGCGGTGCTGCACGCCGATGGCCGCCGCGTCGGTGCGCAGCGCGCCGCCCAGATCCAGCTTGCCGCGCTCGACGGCGGGGTCGCGCGTGTTCGGGGGCAGGACGGGGCGGTCGCCGTACGGCGGGCCGCCCCAGATGCCGCGCTGCGGGGACGCGCAGGTGATGGGCGCCTTCCACGGGTGGCGCACGATGTAGCGGCCCTGGAAGTTGTCGAGCTGCGCCGGCACCGCGCCGGTCCGGCCGGAGCCGTCGTCGCGTCCACCCTCGATGGGCGGGGCCTCGGCGAACACCAGGTCCTCGCCCAGCGTGTCCTTCGAGTAGCGCGTGTGAAGGCGCGTGAGCACGTACTGCCCGGCCATGCCGCGCCGCGGGAGCACGTCGCCGCCCAGCACGTCGAGCTCGGTGCTCGACAGCGTCGGGCCCGGGCAAGGATCGCACGAGGACACCGACCACGCGTACTCCGTCACCACCGCGCGCGGGTTCTTCTCCATGGTCTGGTCGAACAGCGCGGCGAAGAACTCGGGGAAGCGCGTCCGCACCGACTCGTCGAGCTCGAGGTTGGTCGGGAGCGTCACGTGCGGGTAGTTGACGACGTCGTAGCGCTTGCTGGCGATGATGTGGACGATGAGGTCCTGGTTGCCGCCGGAGTTGAGCAGGCCCAGCCTCACCGGCAGCGAGAAGCGGTCGGCGTCGTAGTGGAAGCGGAGCGGCGACAGGCGCGCGCGCCCGCCCGCGAACGCGACCTTGTGCACGTCGACCTTGGCGACGAAGAAGAGCGAGCCGGCCGCCACGTACGGCCGGAGCACCTCCGCGGCGCCCTCGGGGATGTGGTATCCGTTCTGCCGCAGCCAGCCGTCGAGGGCCATCGAGTCGGTCGCGGCGAGGATGACGATGTCGTACTCGCCCACCGCGAAGCGCGCCTCGATGGTGACCAGCGGGCGCGTCCGCGCGTTGGGGTTGCCCATCGACCCCTCTTCGCCCTTGGCGCGCGTGCCGGTGCCGCCCTCCTTGTTGTCCGCGTTCTCGTCGTACTCGAGCGGGCAGGGATCCTGCTCCCAGTACTCGACGAGGCGCGGCGTGGACTGGAGGTCCACGTGGGCGAAGACCTCGTGGGGCAGGGTCTTCACGTTCTCCTGGTGGAGCACCACCGGCACCGGAACCACCATCGCGAAGTCTTCGGGCGGACCCGCGTAGTCGTTCTGCATGGCCAGCACCGTGCGCGTGCCCTCGCGCATCATGACCACCATCGTCGCGTCGTTGGTGAGCTTCTTGTCGCCCTGGGCGACGTAGAAGCCGCAGAACGCGCGCGCGCGCGGCGCCGCGGTCAGGGTGAGCATCAGCGCCGCCCAGAAGATCCACTTCCCCACGCTCTCCACGCTACCACGCGCCCCGCGGGAACCTCGGGGGGAGCGCGATGTCACGCATGGCTGGAGGCCTCATGCGCCCTTCCGCTCGATTCTTGCTCCTCGGCTCGCTCCTCTGCTCCGGCTGCGGCGCGGCCCAGGGGAGCGCCCCGCCGCCGTCCATCCTTCCGCTGACGACCCTCCGCCTGTACGAGACGGGCGTCGGCTACTTCGAGCGCTCCGGCACCCTCCAGCCGGCCGAGCGCACGGCCCTGCCCGTGCCAGCGAGCCACCTGGACGACGCGCTCAAGTCGCTGGTCGTCCTCACGCCGGGCCACTCCGATCCGCTGCACGGGATCGAGTTCGGCAGCAGCATGAGCCGGGGCATGGCGCGCGCGATGGCCGGCCTTCCCGCCGACGCCGACGCCCCGATCACCTACCGCGACCTGCTGGCGAGCCTGAAGGGGGCCCACGTCGAGGTGAAGACGCGGACGGCGTCGTTCGTGGGGAGGCTCGTCGACGTGGACGCGACCCAGGACGTGCCCCAGGACCGGGAGCCGGCGCCGAAGGCCGCGCCGAGGGCGCCCGCGTTCCGACTGGTCGTGCTCACCGATCAGTCCGAGCTCGTGCGCGTGCCGGCGGAGGAGGTGACCTCCGTGCGGCCGACGGACGGCGCCTACGCCGCGCGCCTCGACGCCGCGCTCGACGCGCTCTCCATGCACTCCGCGCAGAGCGGACGCATGCTCGATCTGGTGGGCGCGTCGCGCGGCCCGGTCACGCTGGCGTACATCGCCGAGACCCCCGTCTGGCGCACGACCTACCGGCTCGTCCTCGACGGGGACGGCAAGCGCGGGACGCTGCAGGCGTGGGCCCTCCTCCACAACGACACCGACGAGAACTGGCAGAGCGTGAAGGTCGAGCTGGTGAACGGGCGCCCCGACTCGTTCCTCTTCCCGCTGGCCGCTCCTCGCTACGCGCGCCGGACGCTGGTGCACCCGGAGGACGAGCTGTCGACGGTCCCGCAGCTGCTCGACAAGACGGCGGACGCCATCTGGGGCGACAACGTGGAGGACTCGTTCGGCGCCGGGGGCATGGGGCTGAGCGGGGTGGGCGAGGGCGGGGGAGGGCATGGCGAGGGCGTCGGCCTGGGCAGCTTCGGCTCGATCGGCCACGGCGCCGGCTCCGGCGTCGGCTCCAGCAGCGTCCTGAAGGTCGGCGACCTGGCGATCATCGGTCAGGCGACCGGCGCCGAGGCGGGGGCGCTCTTCGTCTACGGCCTGCCCGACCGCCTGGCGCTGCGCGCGCACGCGTCGGCGCTGGTCCCGTTCCTCCAGCAGCCGATCGACGCGGAGTCGATCGCCTGGGTGGACCGGGTCGGCGAGCCCGCCCGCAGCGCGGTGCGGTTCGTGAACTCGACGTCGCAGACGCTGCCTGGCGGGACCATCGCCTTCTTCGGCGACGGGGGCTTCGCGGGCGAGTCGGGACTGGATCGGCTCAAGCCCGGCGAGCGGCGCTTCGTGCGCTTCGGCGCCGACCTCGACGTGGAGGTCGGCGTGACGCCCGGGTCCCGGGCCGGCGACGCCACCGAGCGACTGACCTACGCGCGGGGCACGCTGGTGGAACACTTCCTGCGCACGCTGGACACGAGCTACTCGTTCGAGAACCGGAGCGCCAGGCCGCGCGCGGTGTACCTGGTGCTCCACATCGGCCGCAACGCGAAGGTGACCGGCGCGGACGAGGTCGACTTCGACTCCGCGAGCGCGACGCCGGTGGCGGTCGTCCGCGTGGGCGGGAGGGTCAAGGTCGCGCGCGAGATCGTGACCGTCGAGGGGCTGTCGCGCGAGGTGTCTCTGGCGGCGCTCACCTCCGAGCAGCTCGCGAAGCTCGCGGCGTCGCCGGCGCTCGCTGCCAGGGACAAGGCGGTGGCGGCGGACGCGGTCGCGCGCCAGAAGGAGCTGGAGGACACGCGACGCGCGAAGAAGCAGGCCATCGAGGAGGTCGCGGCGATCGAGAAGGAGCTGGCGCGGCTGCGCGAGGACAGCAAGGCGCTGGGCGGCGAGCGAGGCGCCGCGCCCCCCGCCGAGTTCGTGAAGCGCATCCTCGCCGCGGAGGATCGGCACGCGGCGCTGCGCAAGCAGCTCGACGCGCTGGAGGTGACCGAGAAGGCGCGCGTGGAGAACGTCGGGGCCTCGCTGGCGAAGCTCGACGAGTGAGCATGCTAGATTTTCCGCCTGCGTCATGGACATGCGCGGCATCCTCGTGGCGGTCGCCGTCTCGGCGTGCGGCCAGGGCGGAGATGGAGCGCGCGGCGCCCCGGACACCGACGCCGGCGTGGACGGGGGCGTAGCGGCGGACGCCGGGGATCAACCCGATGCGCAGGACGCGCAGGCGGACACGGCCGAGTCGGCCACCACGCTCCCCGCGGGCGCGCTCGCCGACGGGCAGGCGGGCCCCGACGGCATCGCCGTGGACGCCACCAGCGTCTACTGGACGAATCACCTCGGCGGGCAGGTCATGAAGTGCGCGATCGCCGGCTGCAACGACAGCCCCACCGTGCTGGCGGGCGGCCAGGTC
>DATBQU010000109.1:0-8326 GCA_036560665.1 Polyangiaceae bacterium | reverse complement strand
TACGAGGGCGCGCCCACGCCGGCGACCACGTTCATGGCCGTCGCCGTGAAGGCGGCGGCCTTCGCCATGCTGCTGCGCGTGCTGGTGCTCTCCTTCGGTGACGACGTGTGGACGTCGTGGGCCAGCGGGTGGCCGCCGGTCATGGCCATGCTCGCCGCGCTCACCATGACGGTGGCGAACCTCGTCGCCGGCCGCCAGGAGTCGGTCAAGCGCATGCTCGCCTACTCGAGCATCGCCCACGCGGGCTACGCGCTGGTGGGCGTGACCGCCCTCATCCGCGCGCCGTCCGAGGCGGGCGCGAGCGTGCTCTTCTACCTCCTCGCGTACACGGTCTCGACCGCCGGGGCGTTCGGCACGCTCATCCTGTGTGGCAGCCGCGGGCGCGAGGCGGTCAGCTACGACGACCTCGCCGGCCTCGGCAAGCGCCATCCGGCCGCGGCGCTCGCCTTCTCGCTGTTCCTCGTCTCGCTGGCCGGGATCCCGCCGACGGCAGGGTTCTTCGCCAAGTGGTTCGTCTTCAAGGCGGCCATCGACGGCGGGCTGTACTGGCTGGCCATCCTCGCCTTCGTGAACAGCGTCATCGGCGCCTACTACTACCTGCGCGTGCTGGTCTACATGTACATGCGCGAGCCCGCGGCGGGGGCGCCCCTGGCCGTGCCCATGCGCTCGGGCTACGTGACGGCGGCGCTCATCGTGAGCGCGATCCTGGTGATGGTGCTCGGCCTCACGCCGACGCGCTACCTCGACATCGCGATCCGCGCGGCGGCGTTCGGCGGCTAGGGGGGCGGTCGCGCTACAGCGCCGGGCGGGGCGGCGTGGCGCGGCCGAGCGTCATGAGCGCCTCGCGGGCGCGCCGCGCGACGTCCGGGTCGCCGACCCTCTCGGCCAGACGGAGCGCCGTCGCCGCGAGCAGCGGGTCGGCCGCGTTGCGCGCCAGCAGGGCGCGGGGCATCTCGGGCGGGATGGGCGCTCCGACCGCGAGCTGCACGAGGGCCGCCGCGGCGGCGACGACCGGGTCCGCCGCTCCGTTGCGTCCCAGCGTCTGTGCGAGCGCGCGGACCCGCGGCGCGTCGGGGTGGGAGAGCGAGAGGGCCAGGTACTCGTGGCGGAGATCGAGCCGGAGGGGGTCGGGGGACGGCGCGCCCTCGGCGGGCGCTTCGCCGCGAAGGGCGGCGAGCTCCACCGCGCCGTCCGCGGGCAGGACGTCGGGCCCGAGCACTCCGCGCGACACGAGCTCGACCGCCGGACGCGTCACGCGATCGTCGCCGTCGACGATGGCCTCGTGCGCGAGGGCGGCCAGCGTGGCGCGGGCCTGCGCGGGCGCGGTGGCGTGGGCCAGCGCGACGCCGAACACCACCAGGGCCGCCGCGGACGACGGCGCGTCTTCCTCGCGCGCGTCCCCGACCGCGCCGAGGACGTCGCCGCCGGGGCCCGACGCCGCGAGCACGAGGCGCGCGCCCCGCGCCCCGGGATCCGCGCGAACGACCTCCGTCGCCAGCTCCCGCGCCAGCGCGGGCTGACCGGCGAGGAGCGCGCGGGCGGCGGCCTCCTCGAGCGGCAGGCGGGCACGCGTGGCTCGCCGCCGCAGCGCGACCGCGTCGCAGCGCGAGAGGGCCTCGTCGACCGCGAGGCGGGCGGCGAGCGGGTGCCCCCCGGCGAGCGGCCGGGCATCGGCGTCGACCGCCGCCGCCGCCACCCCCCACGCCTCGGCGATGTTCCCTGCTCCCGCGAGCTCCTCGGCGGCTCGCGCGATCGTCTCGCGCCTCGCCGGCACCAGCCTGACGAGCTCGCGCAGCGCGCGCGCCCAGAGCGCCACGTCGCCGTGCGCCTCTCCCCAGGAGGCAAGGGCGTCCCACGCCACGACCGGATCGCGGGCCGTCACCGTCAGCGCCACCAGCACGTCGCGCGTGGCCTCCCGGGGCACCCCCGACCCCGTACGCGCCAGGAGGACGTTGGCCCCGTCGGCGCCGGGATCGAGCGAAGCCGCGCGCGCCGCGGCGGCACGCGCACCCGGAGTGTCCCCCCGGGAGAGCGCGCAGCGAGCCTTCATGGCCCAACCCGGGGCGTAGCCGGGATCGAGCTCCAGGGCGTGATCGAGGGCCTCGTCCGCGTGGCGGTCGCGCGGGTCGGCGCGGCATCGCACGTCACCGATGCGCGCCCAGGGCTCGGGCCCCGACGGATCCCGCCGGGCCGCCTCGCCGTAGGCAGCGAGGGCGTCCACCGGATGTCCCCCCGCCTCGGCGATGGCGCCGCGAAGGAACGATGCGTACGCCTCCGGGTCGACGAACCGCCCCTCGACCACCGTGCCGTCGTACGCCCGCTCCACCGTCAGCGCCGGGCCGCAGCCGAGGCCGAGCACCGACGCCGCGCCGAGCAGCCCCGCGAGCGCGGCCCTGGTCACGGTGTCCCCGTCGCGCGCAGGGCCTCGAGCAGCTCGTCGTTCTCCGCCGGGGTCCCGAGGGTGACGCGAACGCGGTTCGCCAGCCGCCCGCCCGCCGCGTGGAAGCTTCGCACCAGCACGCCGCGCTCGAGCAGCGAACGGTGGACCTCCGCCGCCGGACGCGGCGTGGCCACCCACAGGAAGTTCGCCTCGCTGGGCGTGACGTCGAACCCGGGCACGCCGCGCACCGCCTCCGCCACGCGCTCGCGCTCGCGCACGACGCCTGCCACGTGCGCGCGCACGTCCTCCCACGCTTCGCCGAGCACGGCCGCCGCCGCGGCCTGGCTGGTCGCGCTCACGTTGAACGGCTGCCGCACCTTGTCCACCTCGCGCACCAGCGCCTCGTCGGCCTCGAGCCACCCGATGCGCAGCGCCGCCAGCCCCACCTTGCTCAGCGTCCGCAGGATCCCCAGGCGCGGATGGCGCGCGCGCCAGTCGCGCCGCGACCCCCCCGCCGCGAAGTCGACGTACGCCTCGTCGAGGACCACCAGCGCGTCGCCCGCGCTCTCCAGCAGCGCCGCCAGGCGGTCGTCGCTCACGCGGTTCCCGGTGGGGTTGTTGGGGCTGGCGACGAAGACCACGCCCGGGCGCATCATCTCCAGGGCGCGCTTCATCGGCCCCACGTCGAGGTCCCACGCCGCGTCGAGCGGCACCTCGACCGCCTTCATGCCGTGCCCCCGCGCCGAGACCCGGTACATCACGAACGTCGGCGACGGGACCAGGACGATCGCCTGCGGCGCCCGCTCCCGCGGGCGGCCCATCGCCGTCAGCAGCAGCGAGATCACCTCGTCCGAGCCCGTCCCCACCAGCAGCTCCTCGGCCCGCGCGCCGGTGCGCTCCGCGATGCGCCCCTTGAGCTCGCGCGCCCGCGCGTCCGGGTAGCGCTCCAGGGCGGTGCGCGCGATCGCCCGCGCCACGACCTCGCGCAGGTGCGCCGACGGGTTGGGCGGCGCCTCGTTGGCGTCGAGGCGCACGCGCACGCCCGGCGGATCGGAGGGGACGTACGACGAGAGCTCGGCCAGCTCGGAGCGCAGGAGGGGGGTCCAGTCGGGCACGACTCACCGCCGCCGCACGTTCCCGCCCTCGATCCCGTCGCCCGTCGTCGGGTCCTCGAGCGCCTCCGCCGCCTCGGCGATGAGGTGCCCCTCCGCCTCCCGCAGCTTCTCGGCGATCTCGATGATGCGCCGCTCGACGCGCCCGAAGACGCTCGCCGCCGGGAAGCGCCCGCTGGGGTCGCGCTCGCCCGCCGGCAGCCCGGTGAGGATCTCGATGCCGTGCGCCACCGAGTCCACTGCATAGAGGTGAAACTGCCCGCGCGCCACCGCGTCGGCCACGTCGTCGCGCAGCACCAGGTGAGGTCGGTTGGGTCGCGGGATGAGCACGCCCTGCGCGCCGTTCAGCCCGCGCGCCTTGCACAGATCGAAGAAGCCCTCGATCTTCGCGCACACGCCGCCGATGGCCTGCATCTCGCCGAGCTGGTTCACGCTCCCGGTGACGGCGACGCCCTGATCGATCCCCACGTCGGCCAGCGCGCTCAGCACCGCGAAGAGCTCGCTCGAGCTCGCGCTGTCGCCGTCGATCTCGCCGTAGCTCTGCTCGAACGCCAGCTGCGCGCGCAGGCTGAGCGGCCGCTCCTGACCGAACATCCGCGCCAGGTAGCCGCGCAGGATGGCGACGCCCTTGGTGTGGATGCTGCCCCCCAGCTGCGCCTCGCGCTCGACGTCGATCAGCCCCTCGCGCCCGATCCCGACCACCGCCGTGATGCGCATCGGCTGCCCGAACTCGACGTCGCCCGCGCTGAAGACGCTCAGGCCGTTCACCAGGCCCACGCGCGAGCCGCTGGTGTCGAGCGCCACCTCGCCGCGCAGGGTGATCTCGCGGATGTGCCGCTCCGCGCTCCCCGCCCGCTCGCGCCGCTCGAGCCACGCCGCCTGGATGTCCGCCGCCGTCACCAGGCTCACCGGCGGCGGGGCGATCGACGCCCGGAACGGGCGCTCCCCCGGCTCGGGCTCCGCGCCGTCGCCGTCGGCGCGGGCCGGCCCGTCGTGACCCGTCGCCTTCGCCGTCGCCAGCGCGCTGGCGAAGGCCATCGTCTCCTCGAGCGGCGACAGGATGATGGCCAGCTTCTCCCGGTCGCCCGACAGGCGCGTCGCCAGGTCGAGCAGGTGCGCCCGCGCCCCGCGATCGAAGCGCCCCCACTCGCGCTCCGTCGCCATCGCCATCAGGTACGCGTCGAGGGCGGCCACGCTCTTGGGCGTCCGCGGGATGATGGGATCGACCTCCACCTTCACGCGGAACAGCGACGCGAAGTCGGGGTCCGCGTCGAGCAGCGTGGCGTAGAGCTCCGGCGGCCCCACCAGCACGACGCGCACGCGGATGGGCACCGGCACCGGGCGCAGCGACGTGGCGTAGAGCCCCAGCGGCCCCAGCGGGTCCTCCGCCCCGATGCGCTGCTCGCGCAGGATGCGCTTCATGCGCTCCCAGATGATGGGGTCGGTCAGCAGGTCGGCCGCGCGCACCACCAGCACGCCGCCGCTCGCCATGTGCAGCGAGCCGGCCCGGATGCGCGTGAAGTCGGTGAGCAGCGCCCCGAAGCGCGCCCGCCGCTCGAGGTAGCCGAAGAGGCTCGGATAGGTGGGGTTGGTGTCGTAGACCACCGGCGCCGGCGACCCCGGCTCGTGCGACACGAGGAGGTTCACCTTGAAGCGGTTCAGGCGGGTCGCCAGCTCCGGATCGTCGCGCTCCTCGCGCGTGCGCTGCTCCTGCTCGTTGTCGTCCTCGATCTCGACCAGATCGTCCCAGTCCTCGACCAGCGCCAGGTGCACGCGCTCGAGCCACTTCTTCACGTCGTCGCCGAGGTGGCCGACGTCGCGCGCCACCTCCTTCATCGCGTCCTCGATGACCGCCCCGGCGGCCTTGGAGAACGCCTCCTCGCGCGCCGCCTCGAAGCCCGCGCTCTGGGCCCGCACCAGCTTGGCCGCCTTCTCCACCTCGCGCGTGAGCTTCTCCTCGGAGTCGGTCAGCGCGCGCTTGGTCGAGTCGTCGAGCACGTCGAACTGCTCGGCGCTGACCGGCTTGCCGTGCAGGATGGGGAACGTCTGCACGCCGCCGTGCACCGAGCGCACGCCGAAGCCGAACGACTTGGCCAGCGACTCGAGGTGGTGGATGACCGCGCGGTTCTTGGTCTCGAGCTCGCCGGAGAGCTGCGACTGCGCCCGCTTGAACTCCTCGCCCTCGACCACGGCGGGGATCTCCTCCTGGAGCCGCCCGATGAGGGTGTCCATGGCGTCGACCAGCGCCGGGCCCTGCCCCGAGGGCAGGATGAGCGGGCGGGGCGCCTCGGGGTGGTCGAAGTCGTGGACGTAGACGATGTCGCTCGGGGTGGGGCGGGACGCGGCGAAGCGCGCGGCGTACCGCACCACGTCGTCCTCGATCATCACCTCCGGCTCGGCGGCGACGAAGACGTGGAAGCTCGGCTCCCGGGCAGACAGCCCCAGCTCGAGCGCGCGCCGGGCGACGTTGGGCACGAGCTCGAAGAGGCCGTGGCTCTCGCGCGGGGCCTCGGGCAGAACGGAGGGGTCGGTCCGCACCACGACGTCCTCCGGCTGCACGCGGAAGGGCGCGCGCGCGCGGGCCAGGGCGTCCGTCCAGCCCCCCCCCGCCCCGCCGGCGACGGGCGGCTTGATGGGGCTGGCGCGCCGCGCGCCGTTGGCGCCGCGGGAGGCGCCGAGCGCGCCGCCGCCGGCGATGGTGGTCACCTTCGAGCCGGATCCGCCCGCTCTCTTGATGCGGCCTCTGGGCTTGTGCGTTCTCGGCATTCTCGGCGACGGCGGCGTGGTGACCGACTGACCGTGCAGGTCTCACACGAGCGTAGCATTTGCGCGGAGCACCCGTGGCTCTGTCCGGCACGCGCGGGCCTTGCTAACATCCCGTTCTCGCATGGCAAGGCTGATCCTCGCGACCGCCGAAGGACAGCAGGCGATCGAGCTCCGCCCGATCAACAGCCTGGGGCGCCATCCCAACAACACCATCCAGCTGCTCGACAAGATCGTCTCCAAGGAGCACTGCATCCTCGAGCAGCGCGACGGCCACTTCGTGCTGCGCGACCTGGGGAGCCTCAACGGCACCTACGTGAACGGCGAGCGCGTCCGCGGAGAGACGGTGCTCAAGCACGGCGACGAGATCGCCCTCGGCTCGACGCGCGCGCGCTACGACGACGGCTCGGGCGTGGCCCCGCCGCCGCCCCCGGTGGGCCCCGGCGCGGTGCAGCACGCCGCCGGCGGTCCGCTGTGGCCGACCCCCGCGGCGCCGCCTCCCGGGTCGATGTCGCCGATGCCGGCGGCCGCCGCGGCTCCCCCGCCGCCACCGCCGGGCCGGGCGCAGTACGGCTACCAGCCGCCTCCGCCGGTGGCGCCGCCGACGGCGCCGCTGCCGATGAACCGACCGCCGAGCTTCAGCGGCACGCGCGTCGACGTGCTCGACGCGGCGCGGTCGATCGGCACGCAGATCGCGGCGCAGACCAAGGGGTTCCTGCCCTTCGACGCCATCGGGCACGACGCGCAACAGCTGCGGGTGGACTACGAGCGGCTGCGCATCACCTGGGAGCTGACGCGCGACATCGGCCTCGAGCGCGACCTCGACCGGCTGATCGACAAGATCCTGCTGGCGCTCTTCAAGTTCACCAAGGCCGACCGCGGCGTCATCCTGCTGCGCGAGGACGACGGCAGCCTGCACCCGCGCGCCGCGCGCCGCCGCGACGGGAGCGAGACGCCGATCCAGGTGAGCTCGACCATCCTGAACCACGTCATCAAGGAGCGCGCGGCGGTCCTCACCCACGACGCGTCGATGGACTTCGCCGCCTCCAAGGGCAAATCGATGATCCTCAACCGGATCTCGAGCGCCATGGTGGTGCCGCTCGTGCACGAGACCGAGAAAGAGGTGCTCGGCGTCGTGTGGCTCGACAGCGAGTCGCTCGCGCAGTTCCAGCCCAAGGACCTCGAGCTCATCACGTCGGTGGCCGGGCAGGCGGCGATGTTCATCGAGAACACCATCCTCGCCACCAAGATCGAGGCAGAGATCGTGCTGCGCGACCGGTTCTCGCGCCTGGTGGCGCCGAACGTCGCCGACCTGATGATGAGCGGCAAGCTCGAGGTCAAGAAGGGCGGCCAGCTCGTGAAGGAGCTGACGATCTTCAACAGCGACATCCGCGGCTTCACCGCGATGAGCGAGGGCACGGCGGCCGAAGTCATCGTCGAGATGCTCAACGACTACTTCGAGCTCATGGTCGAGATCTTGTTCAAGTACGAGGGCACGCTCGACAAGTTCATGGGCGACGGCATCATGGCCTTCTGGGGCGCGCCCCTCGCGCACCGCGACGACGCCGTGCGCAGCGTGCAGTGCGCCATCGAGCAGATGGAGATGCTCGGGACGTTCAACCGGCAGCGCATGGGCGTGGGCAAGCCGCCGCTCGCGGTCGGCATCGGGGTGCACACGGGGCCGGCGGTCGTCGGGTACGTGGGCAGCTCGAAGGCGCTGTCGTACACGGTCATCGGGGACACGGCGAACACGAGCGCGCGGCTGTGCTCCACGGCGCTGGCCGGCGAGGTGGTCATCAGCGAGTCGACGCTGGCGCTGCTGGGGAACCGCTTCGAGTACGTCGAGATCGAGCCGAAGTCGCTCAAGGGCAAGGAGAGGCCCATGAGGCGGTTCAACGTGATCCGGGAGAAGCCGAGCGCGGTGGCTGCGGTGGCGAAGGCCGTCTAGCGGCCGACTGCGCGGTCACCAGACCGTAGAGGATCGCGCGGCGTGTCGGCTCGGTGCTCGCGGCCGCGCGTCCCGCCCACGGGGCGCGATGGGGACCTTGCGGCGGGAGCCCAGCGCGGCCGC
>DATBQU010000108.1:0-5290 GCA_036560665.1 Polyangiaceae bacterium | reverse complement strand
TTCGATCCCAAGGCGCCGCGCAGCCGCATCCACAACCGCATCGACTTCGACGGCATCGAGGTCTTCAACGGCTACGACACCGAGCGCCCCGAGCGCGTCGAGGCGGTCCTCCGCGACTACTGGGCGCTGCTCGACTTCGGCTGGCGGTACACCGCCACCGGCAGCAGCGACTCGCACCGGATCCAGTTCCACTGGGCGGGCTACCCGCGCACGATGGTCACCGTCGACCCTCGGCCAGCACCCGACGGCGACGGCAAGGCGGTCGACCCGCTGGCCATCGTGGCCAACATCAAGCGGGGTCACGCCACGGTCACCAGCGGTCCCATCATCGAGCTCGAGCTCGCCGGCGCGCACCCCGGCGACGAGGCCACGACCACCGACGACCCGCTGCGAGGCCACGTGCGCGTCCGCGCGGCGCCCTGGATCGACGTCACGCGCGTCGAGGTGGTGGTGAGCGGGCACGTGGTGCAGACGTTCGACGTCCCCTCGCGCCCGACCCAGCTCGGCGCCGAGCCGGGCACGCTCGAGGAGGCCGGCGCGCGGACCATCCGCTTCGACCGTGACCTCGAGATCCCCGTGGGGCCCGACAACGGCTGGGTCCAGGTCATCGCCCGCGGTGAGCGCCGCATGGATGACGTGCTGCCCTTCATGCCCGCTCCGCCGTTCGGCTTCACCAACCCGGTCTACGTCGTCCGCCACCCCCAGCCGCCGCCGCCCTTCCCCCTCACCCCCGGGGCGCCGCGTCCGGCGCCCTGAGGCCGCGTGTGCTAGGGTCCCCGCGGGGTGAACGCCGCATTCGGACGCTATCGCCTGCTCGAGCGGCTCGGGCAAGGCGGCATGGCGGAGGTCTTCAAGGCCAAGAGCTACGGCGTCGAGGGCTTCGAGAAGATCCTCGTCATCAAGCGGATCCTGCCCGAGCTCGCCCGCAGCCAGGACTTCGTGGAGATGTTCATCCACGAGGCCAAGCTCGCGGTGCGCCTCTCGCACGCGAACATCGTGCAGGTGTTCGATCTCGGCAAGGCGCCCGGCGGCGAGGCGAGCGGGGCGGCGCTCCCCGACGCCTACTACATCGCCATGGAGTACGTGCACGGGCTCGACCTGGCGAGCGTCCTCGCGCGCTGCCGCCGGCAGCAGCTCGAGCTGCCCGTGCAGATGGGCGTCTACGTCGCCTCGGAGGTCGCCAAGGGGCTCGACCACGCCCACCGTCGACGCGACGAGCAGATGCGTCCCCTCGGCATCGTGCACCGCGACGTCTCCCCGCAGAACGTGCTGCTGTCCTTCGAGGGCGAGGTCAAGGTGACCGACTTCGGCATCGCCAAGGCGCGCGGCGCCCTCGAGCAGGCCGCGCCCGAGGACACGCGCGCGAAGAAGCTGCAGGGCAAGTTCGGCTACATGAGCCCCGAGCAGGCGCGGGGCGAGAGCGTCGACGCCCGGAGCGACCTGTTCTCGCTGGGGACGATCCTGTACGAGTGCGTCGCCGGGGTGAACCCCTTCAGCGCGCCGACGACGTTCGAGACGCTGCGCCGCGTACAGGCCTGCGAGTACCCCCCGGTCGAGCTCCTCCGCCCCGACGCGCCGCCGGAGCTGATCGCCATCCTCAAGACGGCGATGGCCCGCAACCCGGCCGATCGCTACGCCGACGCCGGACGCATGTACGAGGCGCTCCTGGCCTTCCTCTACGCCCAGGGCAGCCGCTACGGCGCGCACGATCTGGCGGAGTTCCTCTCGCGCTTCCGCGACACGAACGACGCCGCCGCCGGCAGCGCCATCCCGGCGCCGATGCTGGAGGCGGAGGGGGGCAACCCCGGCACGGAGCGCACGCCGGTCGAGGTCCCCTCGTCGCGTCAGGCATCGAGCGTGCGCATCGCCAGCGGCCAGCGCTTCGCGGCGATCGACCGCGCCGTCGACATGGGCGAGCGGCGCGAGGTGACCGCGCTCGTCATCGAGCTGCCGCGCGAGGCGCCCGCCGCGGTGGTGGACAAGGCGGCCGGCATCGTCGAGCGCTGGGGCGGCCGCGTGCTGAGGCGCGAGGCCGGCCACATCGCCGCGCTGTTCGGCCTGGGCGATCCGGACGGCCGCGACACCGAGATGGCGACGCGCTGCGCGCTGGTCGCGCTGCGGAGCCTGGAGGCGGCGCGGCCGCCGGGGGCGGGCATCCACACCGGCCGCATCCACGTCTCGCGCACGGGCGAGCCCACGCAGGACAGCCGGTTCGGCGCCCTGCTCGACGCGGCGCGCGATCTCGCGCGCGTGCGCGACGGGTTCGCCGCCATGAGCACGCCGGCGATGCGCCAGGTCAAGGCGCTCTTCGAGTTCGACTCGATGACCGACGGCGATCGCCCGGTGCCCAACCTCTCCGGCGTCCTGGTGAAGGACGTGAGGGGCCCGGGCGAGGCCTTCGGCCGCTTCGTCGGGCGCAAGGAAGAGCTGCGCCGCATCGGGGAGGTCCTGGCGCTGGCCACCAAGCGCACCGCGCGGGTGCTCACCATCCGCGGCGATCACGGCATCGGCAAGACGCGCCTGCTCTACGAGGTCGAGCGGCGCCTGCGCAAGGGCGGCTACAACGTGGGCTTCCACGTCGCCGCCTGCCCTCCCCGCGGCAACGAGTTCCCGCTCTCCGGCATCGTCAGCATGCTCCAGGTCCTGTGCGGGACGACCGACGGCGACGCGCAGGACCGCATCCTGGCCGTCCAGCCGCGCCTGCGCGCGCTGGGGCTCCAGGGCGACGAGGTGAGCGCCGTGCTCATGGCGCTGGGCGCCAACGTCCCCACCTTCACCGGCAACGCCAAGACGCTGCTGCGGCAGGCCTTCGCGCGCATGGTGCAGAGCCTGTGCGAGGACCGCCCCCACACCTTCGCCTGGGACGTGGCCCACGCCATGGACGACGAGAGCTTCGCGCTGCTCGAGGAGGTGCTGCGCCGCTCGAAGCAGACCCGGGTGGTGTTCCTCTTCGCCACGCGCGCGGGCTTCACCCACCCGCTGGAGAAGGTGGAGGGGCACGTCGCCCTCGATCTGGGCGATCTGTCGCCGGCCGACGTCGAGCGCCTGGTGGCGCTGCGCCTCGGCGTCGAGACGGTGCCGGACGAGCTCATGCGCTTCGTGCGTGCCCGGGCCGGCGGTCACCCCCTCTTCGCCGAGGAGGTGATCAAGGGTCTGGTCGAGGTGGGCGCCGTCACCGTGGGCGACAAGCGCGTCGTCTCCATGAAGCTGGTCGGCCAGGATCTGTCGCTCCCCAAGACGCTGCGCGGCCTGGTCGCGTCGCGCGTCGCGCGCCTGTCGGGGGAAGACCGGGCCACCCTCCAGGCCGCGGCCGTGATGGGCGATCCCATCGAGATGACCATCCTGTCCAACATGCTGGGGCAGGCCATGCCCTCGCTCGAGCGCTCGATCGCCATGCTCAAGGAGCGCGAGTTCCTGGTGCAGACCGGGCCGAGCGAGCTGCGCTTCGCCTCGCCGCTCATCCCCGAGATCGTGGCCGACGCGCTCACCCCCGAGGCCGCGCGCGAGATGCACGCCGCCGCGGGCCAGGCGCTGGAGACCAGCCTCGGCGAGCGGGCGTGGGAGCAGGCGGCGCGCATCGCCGGACACCTGTACGAGGCCGGGGACCGCGAGCGCGCGGCGGGGTACTTCGCCAAGAGCGGCGAGCGCCGGCTGGAGACGCGTCAGCTCGAGGCGGCGGCGCGCGACTACGCCCGCGCCATCGCCCTGACCGATCCCTCCAAGCGCCTGCCCGAGGAGCTGGCCAGGTGGCTGGAGAAGCTCGCCTCCGCCGTGCGCCTGGTCCGCTCCTCCCCCGACGCGGTCGAGCTGTGCAGCCGCGTCATCGATCGCGTCGATCAGGCCGGGCAGCGCGACGTGCGCGTGCGCGCCCGGGTGGCGGCGGGGCAGCTGCTGGCGGCGGCGCAGCACATGGAAGAGGCGCGTCAGCGGCTGGAGGAGGCCGCCGTCATCGCCGAGAAGGACGAGACGCTGATCAAGCCGGTGCTCATCGCCGAGACGGAGCTCGCCACCCGTCAGGGGGACTTCAAGCGCGCCCTGGAGGTGCTCGACGAGCTCCATCGCATCGTGAGCGCCATGTCCGACGACCAGGAGAAGCACCGCGTGGCGCTCAACCTCGCGCAGGCGCACGCCGGCCTGGGCGATCGCAAGACGGCGCTCGGCAACATGCTCGAGGCCGAGCAGACGCTGCCCACCGACCGCACCGCCATCCTCGAGCGCACCAAGGTGCGCGCCCTGGTCGACTACTTCACCCGCGACTTCCGCGGGGCCGCGCTGCACAGCGAGAAGGCCATCGACATGGCCCGGGAGATGGGCATCGGCTACGAGGTCATGCTCAACCTCCACAACCTGGGCGACATCCTGGTCCACCTGGAGGACCTGCCGCGCGCCTACGGCGCCATCCGGCAGTCGCTGGCCCTCTGCGAGGAGGGCGGCTACGAGCGGCTCGCCAACTACAACCGGATGTTCCTGGCCTTCCTCGACGGCCTGCAGGGGACGGTCGACGGCGAGAAGCTGCTGCGCCAGGGGATCGCCTACGCCGACAGCAAGGACTTCACCTGGGACGTCATCGGGGGACGCGTGCTGCTGGCCAAGCTGCTGCACCGGCGCGGGCAGCTCGACATGGCGCGCGACGAGTACGAGAAGACGCGCGTGCTGGCCGTCAGCGCCGGGCAGCGCCTCATCGTCGACGACTGCGAGCTCGCCCTCCAGAAGCTCGAGCCGACCACGCCGGGCACGCAGTCGTCGGGGTCGGCCTCGTAGCCGGGGAGCCCCCCGTCACTCCTTCCGGCGGCCGAGCTCCCCGAGCAGCGTCTCGTGGATCCCGCCGAAGGCGCCGTTCGACAGCAGGGCGACGGTGTCGCCCGGCCGCGCGCCCCCCACCAGGCGCGCGACGATGGTCTCCACGTCGGGCATCGCCTGGGCCTTCGCGCCCAGCTCGCGCGCCAGCCTCGGCAGGTCGAGCCGCTCGTCCTCGGGGACGTTGGCGCGCCCCAGCGGCGCGAGGAGCACGTGATCCGCCGCGTCGAAGGCGCGCGCGTACGCCTCCTGGTGCAGCGCGCGGCAGGCCGTCGCGCTCCGCGGCTCGAAGGCCACCCACAGCGCGCCCTCGGGGTGGCGCGCGCGCAGCGCCCGCAGCGTCTCGTCCACCGCCGTGGGGTGGTGCGCGAAGTCGTCGTAGACGCGCACGCCGCGCGCCTCGAAGAGCAGATCCTGACGGCGCCGCACGCCCTCGAAGCGCCCGAGGGCGCCCGTGACCACGTCGAGCGGCACGCCGTAGCCCTGGCTCGCC
>DATBQU010000107.1:0-8417 GCA_036560665.1 Polyangiaceae bacterium | reverse complement strand
AGCTCGGCCTCCTCATCACGCCGACCCTGATCACACGCACGGGGGTCGACGCGCTGGTCGGCCTCTTGCTTTGGGCGCTCCTCGGGGCGAGCGTCATCGCCACGCTGCGCGGGCTGCGCGCGCCGACACCCGTCGCGCCATCGCCTCGGGATCACGCGTCGCGCCTGCACGCGCGGGCGCTCATCGCGTGCATCGTCGTCCTTCTGGCATCGTTCCTGGCGCTGCCGCACTCGATCGGTTGGTTCGGGTTCGTCGACGGACGGCTGGTGCCGCTCCTGCTGATGCTGTCGGTCCTCGCCGTCCGCCGGGAAGCGCTCGGTCGCTGGCTGGGGTCCGCGTTCCACTGGGGCGCTCCAGCAGCGGCCCTCGCCATGGTGGGCATCGCGCTCGGGGCTTCGCACCTGTTCCAGGCCGAGGCCCGCGGCTGGCGGGAGGTGCTCGCGTCGGTCCCGGCGGGGACGCGCCTGCTGAACCTCCCTCTCGAGCCCAACAGCGACATCTTCACCGCGCACCCATTCATCCACTACGACAAGCTCGTCCTCGCCGACCGACCGGTGGTCGTGAGCGACGTGTGGTTCCACCAGGGCACGGCGCTCTTCCCATCCGCGGACAACCCGGCCCTCCGCCTGCCGGCGACCTACAGCGAGAGCGATCTCCGCTTCATCGACTGGCCGGCGTACCGCCTGGACGACTGGGACTACGTGCTGATGCGCACCCGGCCCGAGGCCGCTGCGCCCGACGTGCCGGCGTCTCTCTCGCTCACCGCGCACAGCGGCGGCTGGTGGCTGTTCCGCACGGAGTCAGCTAGGTAGACGGTCATGCGTCTGGTCGCCTTCGGGGTTGGGTACGTGGGCCTCGTCACCGGGACGGGACTGGCCGAGCTCGGTCACGACGTTCTCTGCGTCGACATCGATCCCGAGCGGGTGCGGCAGCTGCAGGACGGGGTCATTCCCATCTACGAGCCCGGGCTGGGGGACCTCGTGCGCCGCACCGAGCGCGCTGGCCGGCTCCGCTTCGCCACCGAGGTCACCCCCCCCTTCGACGAGGCCGACGCCTACTTCCTCGCCGTCGGGACCCCCCCCGGACCGGACGGCGCCGCCGACATCAGCGCCGTCCTCGCGGCCGCCGGGCGTATCGCCGAGATGGCGAAGAAGCCCGCGCTCGTCGTGGTCAAGAGCACCGTGCCCGTCGGCACGTGCGACGCGGTGCAAGCTCACGTGGACAGGACGGCGAAGGTCACGCTCGAGGTCGTCTCCAACCCCGAGTTCCTGAAGGAGGGGTCCGCCGTGCAGGACTTCTTCCGGCCGGACCGGATCGTCCTCGGCGCCCACAGCGAGGAGGCCCGCGAGACGCTGCGTGCCCTCTACGCGCCGCTCCAGCTCTCGGGCGAGCGCGTGGTCTTCACCGACCCGCGCTCCAGCGAGCTGACGAAGTACGCCGCGAACACCATGCTGGCCATGCGCGTCTCGTTCATGAACGAGCTCGCCCGCCTGTGCCACGTGACGGGCGCGGACATCCACGCGGTGCGGCTCGGCGTGGGAAGCGACACCCGGATCGGCAAGCGCTTCCTCTACGCGGGTCCGGGGTACGGCGGCTCGTGCTTCCCCAAGGACGTCCAGGCGCTCATGCACCTCGGGCGCTCCCACGGGGTCCCCATGCGCATGGCCGAGGCCACGCACCTGGCGAACGAGGAGCAGTCGCACTTCCTCGCGCTGCTCGTCGAGCAGGCGGTGGGCACGCTCGAGGGCAAGACCGTCGCGCTGTGGGGGCTGGCCTTCAAGCCGGAGACGGACGACATCCGCGAATCCCCGGCGGTGAAGCTCGCCGCCGTGCTCCTCGCCAAGGGCGCCACGGTGGTGGGCCACGATCCCGAGGCGGCACGCAACTTCAGCAAGGCGATGGCGTCGTACGGCGACCGGGTGAAGGTGGTCGATCGCGACTACGACGCCCTCGACGGAGCGCACGCGCTCGTCCTGCTCACCGAGTGGCGCAGCTACCGCGCCCCGAACTTCGCCGAGATCCGCCGGCGGCTGCACGACGGAGACGCCGGGGCGCCCCCGGCGGTCATCGACGGACGCAACGTCTGGCGTTCGTGGGACGTCATCCGCGCCGGGATGCGCTACCAGGGGATCGGCGTTCCCTCCGCGGCGGCGCCGCCGGATCGGGTGTCGAAGGCCCCCCTGCGCTGAGCCCGCCACCATGGCACGCGTCGTCGTCACCGGAGGAGTGGGCTTCATCGGGTACCACCTGACGCGGGCGCTCCTCGGACGGGGCGAGGACGTGGTGGTGGTCGACGACTTCTCCGACGCCCCCTACCCGACCGCCGAGAAGCTGCGCAACGAACGCGACCTCGTCGCCGAGCACCCGCGCCTGCGCGTCGTCCGTGCCTGCGTGACGGACCGCGCTGCGCTGGCTCCCCTCGTCGACGGCGCGGACGTCGTCCTCCACCTCGCCGGGCTGGCCGGCGTACGGCCTTCGTTCGCGGATCCCGCGCGGTACGCGCGAGTCAACGTGGAGGGCACCGCGGTCGTCCAGGAGCTCGCGCGCGAGCACGGCGTCGAGAGGTTTCTCTTCGCCTCCAGCTCTTCGGTCTACGGCAACGCGACGCCGCTACCGGCCCGCGAGGACGCGCCCGCCGTCGAGCCCGAGTCGCCCTACGCCGCCACCAAGCGCGGGGCCGAGCTCGTCGCCAGCGCCCTGTGCCGCCGCACCCCGTCGATGCGGTGCGCGGCGCTGCGGTTCTTCACCGTGTACGGTCCGCGGCAGCGCCCGGAGATGGCCATCACGCTCTTTGCGCGGTCGATCCTGGCGGGCAAGCCGATCACGATGTTCGGCGACGGCTCGATGCGCCGCGACTTCACGCACGTCGACGACATCGTGCGTGGGGTGCTCGCCGCGGTGGAGCGCTGTCCCCCGGGCTTTCGCGCCTACAACCTCGGCTCGGGCGCGCCGATCGATCTGCTGGGGCTGGTGCGCAGTCTCGCCGAGAAGGCGGGGGTCGAGCCCATCGTCCAGCGTGCACCGGTGCCGCTGGGGGACGTCGACGCCACCTTTGCGGACATCGCCAGGGCGCGGACCGAGCTGGCGTGGGAGCCACGCATCGGCCTGTCGGACGGCCTGGGAACGGTCGTGACCTGGGTGCGCGAGCATCCATCGACCGCTTGACCTGCGGCGGCGGTAGGGCACCCTTCCTCGCGAACATGAGCGCCTGCCTCCGGTTCGCGCTACTCGCGGTGCTTCTGCCCCTGCTCGGGTGCGGAAACGGCGCCGCCTCACCCTCGACCGCTCAGGATGGCGGTACCGACGCCTCGAGCGCCGGCGACGCCGCCGAGGGCGGCTGCTTTCCGACCTGCGCGGGCGGCGACAGCGGGCTGCCCGGCGACGACGCCGGCGGCGACGGGGCGGCCACGTGCGATCAACTCAAGGCCGAGGCGGTGTCCCTCGAGGCGGCGGCACGAGCCTGCAATCCGCAGCTGCCCAGCCCCTGCAGCGCGTCGACCGACGGCATCTGCTGTCCCGTGAGCGTCACGCCGGGAAACACGACCGCCATCGACAACTTCGACCAGGCGGTGGCCGCCTACAAGGCGCAGTGCACCCCGAACTGCGCGGGGATCGTCTGTCACCCCGCGCCCTCCAACACCTGCCAGCCGACCCAGCCCTCGCAGGGCATCTGCCAGTAGCCGCAGACCCGCGGTCTCGCGGTCAGTCGTCGCAGTCGCCGCCGCCGAAGCCGGGGTGGATGCGATCGTGCTTCATCGTCTTGGCCGGCGCGCGCAGGTGACCGCTCAGGTAGATCATCCCGTTGAACGTCGTCCACGGCCGGGCGTGCTTGAGCGTCGTCAGCCACTGCATCACCTTGGGCCGGTGCGCCACCGGGCGCAGGCCGCAGGCAACGGCGTGGTCCTGCGCGTGCTGGAAGGCGTCGGCGATCCGCTCCTGGATGGCCACCGGCGAGCAGCGCTCGCGCGCCCGCTTCCCGGCCGCCTTGCCCAGCCGCGCCCGCGCTTGCGGGTCGCGGATCAGCTCGACGACCGCCCGACCGAACGCGCCGTTCGCGGCCGCCTCGGCCTCGTCGCCCTTGCCGGGCCCGAACAGGACGCCGTTGACGCCGTCCTGGATCTGCGCGGAGACGCCCATCCCGTCAGCGAAGGCCACCGTCGGCGTGCCGCACCACAGGGCCTCGCCCAGCACGTTGCCGTACGTCTCGCTGAGCGACGCGTGCACGAGCACGTCGGCATAACGATAGAAGTCGGGCATGGTCGTCCACGGGACCTCGCCCGTGAAGAACACGTGGTGCTCGGCGCCGACCTCGCGCGCCACCTGGCGGTAGTGATCCGAGTCCGGCCCCTCCCCCACCATGGTGAGGGTCGCGTCGGGCTCGAGCGGCAGCACGTGCTTGGCGAAGATGCGGATCACCCGGTCCTGCGACTTCTCGCGCGTGTGGCGGCCCGCGCAGAGCAGGCGAGGCCCGCGCTGCGGCAGCCCTTCGCGCTCGATCAAGTGTGTGTACGGGTCCGGCCCCAGCGGGCGGTCGAAGACCTCGGGCTGCACCGTGCGGGGGATGACGTGAATCGGCGCCGTGACCCCCCGCTCGCGCCAGTAGGCGCGCAGCCCTTCGCTCAGCACGACCAGGCCGTCGCCCTGGTTGTAGATGCGGGAGAACAGGCGCTCGTAGGGACGCGTCAGCGTCATGAGGACGCCGGCCTGGATCAGCTCGTTCTTCGACAGCTTCTCGGGCAGAAGGACGTCGTACGCGGCCACGAGGTGCGTGGTGTTCACGCACAGCAGCGGGATACCCTTCATCTTGCGCAGCCAGATGCCGAACTCGAGCAGCAGCGACGTCGTCTGCGCGAAGCAGATGTCGAAGTTCCAGCGGTCGGGCTCGAAGATCCACGAGGCGAGCGGCATCGGCAGATGCAGCCCGGGGTACGTCTTCAGGGGGACGCTGGGTAGCTCGACCGTCCCCGGCGCCAGATCCTCGGGGGTGGCATCGGGATCATGCGGGCCGATGACTGTGACCTGGTGACCACACCGACGCAATTCTTGATACAGGAAACGCGTCTGAAAGACAGCCCCGTTGGCGTACGAGATCCTCGTGAAGTCACTCAGGATTGCGACGCGGAGCGGCCTGCCCTGGCGGGCGGCCAACGCCGCGAAAGGGGCGAGGCTCGGCCCGTGCCCTGCGACCAGGCCCGCGTTCGCTGCGGTCTGCAGGCGAGCAACCCCGTTTCCACCGCCCCTGGACCCCGGAGAAGTGGCTTGAAGATCGTCGATGTCACCGAATTCTATTCCGAAAGGGGTGGTGGGGTTCGAAGCCATCTGACGACCAGGGGTCACTTTCTTGGTCAGCACGGGCACCACCACGTGGTGTTGGCGCCCGGGCCCAGGAATGAAGAATCGGTACTCTACGCAAGCGCCGCGCCGGTGGGGAGCTCGACCGTGGTGCGGGTGGCAGGTCCACCTCTGCCGTACGACCGGACGTATCACCTGCTCGGCCGTTTCGACAAGATTCGCGAACGGGTGACGGCCGAGCGACCGGACGTGCTCGAGGCCCATTCTCCCTATCTGGGCGCGGCGGCGGTCGTCGCCTGCGGACGGGCGGCCATCGGCGCGCGGACGGCGTTCTGGCACGCGGATCACGTGGGCGCCTATGTCGAGCCGGTCCTGGCCCGGCACATGGGGCCGAGGGCGGCACACTCGGTGGCCAGGCCCCTCTGGTGGGGAGTGAGGGCCCTGCTGGCCCCCTTCGACGCGACGTTCGTGGCCGGCGCCGGGCAGGCGCGCCGGCTGCGGGCCCTCGGCGTCGGAAACGTGATCCATGCGCCGTTCGGGGTCGACGCCGGCACTTTCCATCCCGGCGCCCGCAGCGAAGGGCGCCGCCGCGAGCTCCTGGGCGACGCCGGGGGACCGCTCCTCGTGGGCGTCGGGCGCTTCGCGTTCGAGAAGCGCTGGGACGTGGTGCTCGAGGCGTTCGCGCGCGTCCGGCGAGCCCACGATGCCGTGCTGGTCCTCTTCGGCGACGGCCCCGAGCGAGCGCGCCTCGAGCGGCATGCGCCGCCCGGCGTCCGCTTCCCGGGGTTCGAGGGCGACCGGTCCAGGCTGGCGAGCGCGCTGGCGAGCGCCGACGCCCTGGTCCACGGCTGCCCCTACGAGACCTTCGGGCTCGGCGTGGCCGAGGCGGTAGCGTGCGCCCTGCCCGTGGTGGTGCCGGACGCAGGCGGGGCGGCCGAGAGCGTCGACCCCGCCTGCGGCGAGATCTATTCCAGCCTCGACGTCGAGGCTTGCGCGGCCGCCATCGAGCGGACCCTGCGCCGCGATGCAGGCGAGCTGCGGCGGCGCGCCCTGGAGGCTGCGACCCGCGTCCCCACGCTGGAGCAGCACTTCGCGCGCGTGCTCGGCGCCTACGACGACCTGCTGCGCGCGTGCTAACCCGTAGCGGCTCCGTGCCCGTTCACGTGTCGATTCACGACGTCTCGCCTCTCTGGTCCGACGAGGTCGAGACCGCGCTCCAGCTCTGCCACGCCATCGGCGCGCGCCCGGCGCTCCTCGTCGTCCCGGACTTCCACGGACGCGCGGCGCTGCTGGACGACGCGGCCTTCTGCGCGCGCCTGCGCCGGCTGCAGGGCGACGGCCACGAGATCTACCTGCACGGCCTGCTGCATCGCAGCCGGCCACGCTACGAGGAGGGCGCGAACGGGGGCCGCCTCCGCTGGCTCTTCGCGCAGCGGATGGCCTCGGGCGGCGAGGCCGAGCTCAGCGACGTGTCCGCCGACGAAGGGCGCCGGCGCGTCGACGAGGGCGAACGCGTGCTGCGTGCCGCGGGCCTCCGCATCGACGGCTACGTCGCCCCCGCCTGGTCGATGCCCGGGTGGTTGCTGCCCGAGCTGGCCAGGCGCGGGTACGGCTTCACCGAGGACCACCTGCGCGTCTACGACCCCGCCGCCGGACGCGCGCGAGCGAGCGTCGTCCTCAACTGGGCGACCCGCTCGCCGGCCCGAATGCTCTCGACCATCGCCTGGTGCCGCGTCGCGAAGCACGCGCGCGCCTTCGTCCCTGCGCGCATCGCCATCCACCCGGCAGACCTTCACGTTCTGGCGCTGCGCCGCGAGATCGCGCGCCTGCTGGCCTGGGCGCGGGGCGACGTCGTCGCCCGCGGCGCGGATCTGGTGGGGTGAGGGCGACCCGACCGGGGTGAGCCCGCGTCACCCGGGAGGCTCGGTCGCCGCGGTCCGCGCGAAGGCACGTCGCCGGCCCAGGAGGTGGAGCAGGGCGGGCAGCATCAGGAGCGCGCCGACCAGGCACGCGATCTCGCCGCTCACCGCGAGACGGCCGAACGACTGCAGCGCCTGGAAATCCGCGAAGAGCAAGGAGCTGTACCCGACCAGCGTGGTGAAGCTGCAGAGCGCGACCACGCCGCCGACGCGCTTCACCGCGCCGGTCACGTCTCCGGCGAGCAGCCGGGAGCGATCGTAGACGTTGAACGGGTACTCGCAGCCGATGCCGAACGTGATCGGCAGCGTGATGAAGTTCACGTAGTTGAGCTTCTCGCCGAACCACGCCGCGCCGCCGACCAGCAACGTCACCCCCATGATCAGCGCCGCAAGCACCGCCAGCGCGCCCCTCAGGTTCCGCGTGGCGAGCAGGACCACGAGCGCCACCCCGCCCAGCGACGTGAACGTGGCGAGCGGCCCGTCGCTGGTCATCGATCGGATCATCTCGGCGAACACCGTGGAGCGGCTGGCCGTCTGCACCACCGTCCCGTCGGGCAAGCGGACGTTGTCGGTCGACCTCGCGATGCGCAGCAGGTTGTGCCCGTCCGACAGGGACACGTCGTTCCTGTACTTCACGTAGAAGACGGTCCCCACGCGCCCGTCGTTCTCCTCGAAGCGACGGCGCAGGAGCGAGGGAAGGTCCTGGGGCTCGAGCACGCGCAGGCTCTCCGGCGGATTGAGGTCGGCCACGCGCACGCGCTCGTCCTCGGGGAGCTTGTCGATCTCGGGCGTCAACCGCTCGCGGATGCGGGCCAGCACCTCGAGCTTCTTCTGCTGCTGCTCGACCGTGCCCGGAAGTAGGTCGTAGGCGGTGGCGATCTCGGCGATGAGGGTGCCCTGGGGGTCGGCGGCGTCGTTGGCGAGGATCTGCGCCTTGAGCCGGGGCACTTGCTCGGCGCTGTCGGCCAGCATGAGCGCGCCGGCGACGTTCATCTTTCCGCCGAACACCCGCTCCGCCTTGTTCGACCACTCCCCTGCCCCGCCGTGCTTGCTGCCGCGCGACCCGAGATGGTCGAAGTTGTACTCCCAGGGATCGCGCAGAAACTCGGGGATCTTCCAGGCGGCGACGGCGGTGAGGGCCACGCAGCCCGCGACGAACGCCCACGGCGCGCGCTCCGTGGCGCGCGCGACGAGGCGGGACAGGGG
>DATBQU010000106.1:0-6338 GCA_036560665.1 Polyangiaceae bacterium | reverse complement strand
CTGGCGGTCGTTCTTGTTCTGCTTGAGGTTGGGCATGATCGATCTCCTTGTGCGAGGGAGCCGACACTCCGGCCCCTCTCTCCTTAAAGGCATCGAGCAACGCGTTTTCGCAAAAAATAGTTGAGAAATCGTCTTTCCCTCGAAGAGACGGGCAGTTGGCCGCTCGTGGAGGATGCCGACGAAGGCCGGGAACGCCCTCTGCGCGGACGGGAAGGTCTTCTACGAGCGCGGGAAGGCCTTCTACGCGACGGGGAAGGCCTTCTACGAGGGCGGGAAGGCCTTCTACGCGACGGGGAAGGCCTTCTACGAGGGCGGGAAGGCCTTCTACGCGGCGGGGAAGGCCTTCTACGAGCGCGGGAAGACCTTCTACGCGACGGGGAAGACCTTCTACGAGGCCGGGAAGGCCTTCTACGCGGCGGGGAAGGCCTTCTACGCGCGGGTGAACGCCCGGCGCCTCGCGAGGAGGAGCACGAGCGCGACGCCGAAGGTCATCCCGGCGCTGCCGCTGCCGCCGGCGACGCCGCAGCCGCCCTTCACGCTGGGCGGGTAGTCGGCGTTCCACGCGTCGGTGGCGATGGGGATCGACCGCGGGTCGACGACGTCGGCGCCGTCGAAGGTGGCGCCCACGGTGAGGTTCGACCCGCCGAGGCCGGCGGGCAGCTGCACCGTCGCCAGCCACACGCCGGGCCCGCGGCGCACCAGCGACTGCACCGCGCCCGCGTACGGCAGCCCGTCGACGAGCACGTACGCGGCCAGGCGCCCGTCGCCGAAGCCGTCGGCGGGCGGTCGCGCGCCGTTGCCCGGGCCCGCGGCGCGCAGCTCGACGATGGCCTCGAGCGGCGTCGAGCCGTCGGCGAGCAGCTGGTCGGCGCCCAGCGTCAGCCAGCTGAGGCTCCGCACCGGCAGCGCGAGCTGCGGATCCTTGAGCGCCGCGGCGGCCTGCACCGCGCCGAGCACGTCGACCTCGCCCACGCTCGCCTGATCCTGGAACTGCGCCGGCCCGCGCAGCGGATGGGCGCCGCCCTGGAGCGCGGCGAGGATGGCGTCCTGCGTGAGCGTGGGATCGTTCTGGAAGAGGATGGCGATGGCCCCGGCGACGATGGGCGACGAGAACGACGTGCCGAACGACGCGCCGTGCAGGGCGTCGACCTGCTGGCAGTCCGGATCGGTCCCGTTGCCCGCCTTGTTGGGGCACGCCGGGTCGGTGAAGATGCTGGAGGGAGACGGCGGGACGGCCTGCTGCGACAGCGCGCCGATGATGACCGCGCCGGGCGCCATGATCTCCGGCTTCTGCTGACCGGTCAGCGTCGGGCCCGCGCTCGAGAACGAGCACGGCTCGCCGTCGATGGGGGCGCGCGTTCCGCCGCCGGGGTCCGGCTCGCCGCCGACCGGATCGAGCAGCGGCACGACCATCTCCAGGCCGACGCCGTGCATGCTGCGCCACGACTTCTTGTTGATGGTGCAGCCGACGGCGATGAGCGACGGGCTGGTACCCGGCAGGTTGATGGTGCCCTCGCGCACCGCGTCCCGGAAGCCGACGCCGCGCGCGCTGGAGAGCGCGTCCCCCGTCCCGTCGAGGAAGAGGTCGGCCGTGCCGCTGCCGGTCAGGACGATGTCGTAGGTCCCCGCCGGCCACGTGCCCTGCCAGACCACCACGGCCCCGTGGGACTGCTTCGGCACGGGGCTGCCGCTGGGCTCACTGCCGTTGTAGACGCCGGCGTTGTAGCCGCTCGCGCTCTTGCCGGCCGAGTCGGCGGGCGACACCGGCGAGATCCACGTCCCGTCGGGTCCGTCGAGGCCGACGCTGAGGTTGGCCCCGGCGTGCATCGCCACCCACACCTGCACGCCGCCGTTGGTGGCGCCGCCGGTGACGATGGGCACGTGCATCGGCGTGCCGCTGCCGACGAACACGTTCTGGTGCACCTGCTGGTCGACGATCGACCCGCTGTTGCCGGCGGCGACGACCATGGCGTGCCCGGGGTGCTGGGGGCCCACGTAGCTGGCCAGCGTCTGCTCCCAGTCCATGGTGCCGTCGTGCGGGCCGAAGTCGCTGCCGATGGAGAGGTTGACCACCACCGGCATTCCCATGGCGTCGGCGCGGTCGAAGAGGAAGGCGGTGCCCTGGAGCAGCGGGTCGTTGCCGAGCGAGTCGCTGTTCTTGCCGAACACGCGGGCGACGAGGAGGGTCGCCTTGGGGGCGATCCCCCGGTAGGCCGAGCGCCCGTTCTCCGCGTCGCCGGCGGCGATCGACGTGACCAGGGTGCCGTGGCCGAGCTCGTCCTGCGGGAGCTGCGCGGTGTCGTGGGCGCCGAGCAGCGCGTCGATGTCCGCCGAGGACCACACCGCGCCGGCGACGAGGTTGCCGCTGGCGTCGGTCTGCCCGAACTTCTGCTCGAGCTCGGGGTGCTTGCCGATGGGGGGTGACGACAGGTCGAGCAGCCAGGCGACGCGCGTGTGCCCGTCGAGGTCGATGAAGTCCCCGTGGGTGACGTCGAGCCCGGTGTCGGCCACGCCTACCAGCACGCCGGAGCCGTCGAGCCCGCGCGCGTTGGCGGTGGTGGCGGCGACGTATCCCGCGGCGGTGTCGAGGAGCATGTGGAGCGGCGGCGCGACCTCCACCGGCATGCCCGGGTGCGCGTCGGCGAAGGCGAGGATCGTCGACGGCGGGCCCCACAGGCGCGCGATGCCGGGCGCCACCTCGCGCAGGCCGACGTCGCCGGCGCGCACGCCGGGCGGCAGCGTCACCAGCGCGCCGATGCCGGCGGAGCCCGGGGGGGCGAACGCGTCCTGAGCGCGCGGCCCGAGCAGCCGCACCAGCGCGGCGCCGTCGGGTCGCTGGGCGTGCGCGTCCCTCGCCGGAGCGACGACGAGCGCCCCCAGGGCAGCGGACAGGAGAAGGGGACGGCAACGCATCGTCGTCGACGCTCAGCGCATCGCCAGCGCGATGGCCACCGCGAGGCCGAGCGCCACGAACACGAGCGCGGCCCAGCCGATGTGCAGCCGCGAGGGGGCGGCCGCCGCTACCGCCGTCGCCGCCGCAGGGGCAGGCGCGGGCGCGCGCGCCGGGGCGGACGACGGCGTGGGCGCGGCGGCGGGCGGAGGAGCCGTCGACGGGGGGGGCTTGGCGACCACCACCTCGCCGCTGCGCGGGGCGGACGACGGCGGGCCGACCCGCTCCAGCGACTTGCGATCGAAGAACTGCGGGGCGTCGTCGGGGAACTCGTCCGAGGGCTCCTCCGCGTACGTCCGGATGCCGGACGACGCGAGCTTGCCCGTCGCGGCGGCGGCGGGACGCGGCGGGGGCGGCGTCGCCTCCACCGGGTCCTCGACCTGTACGTCGATCGACAGCGAGTCGTCGGGCGACTCGCGCAGGGCGCCCGCCCGGGCCTGCGCCTGCTCGTCCACCGTCGACCGCGTGGCGCTGGGCCCCTCCTCGTCGAAGTAGGGAGAGCGGGCGGACGGGTCGGCCCACGTGTCGGACATCTCCGTCGGATTCTGTCCCGAGGTCCTGAACCCCGGGAGCGGATGGGCCTCGAGCAGGCGCCGGGCCAGCTCGACGCAGGTGGCGATGCGCGCCTCGAGGACGTGCTCGATGGCCTGATGGACCACCTTCGCCAGCTCGGCCGGGACCCAGGGCGCGACGTCCCGCAGCGCGTCGGGCGGGTGCGACACCAGGTGGATGATGAAGGCCTCGTAGGTCGGCAGCTCCTGGTACGCGGGGCGGCCGGCCAGCATCTCGTAGAGCACGAGCCCCAGGGCCCACACGTCGGTCCGCTCGTCGACGGAGAAGCCCTGCGCCTGCTCGGGGGACATGTACTGCGGCGTGCCCACCACCGTCCCGGCCCGGGTGAGCTTCAGCTTGGACTCCGCGCGCGAGGCGTCGATCACCTTGGAGATCCCGAAGTCGAGGATCTTCACGAGCGGCTCGTCGTCCTCGCGCTCGGTGAGGAAGATGTTGGCGGGCTTGAGGTCGCGGTGGACGACGCCGGCCTCGTGCGCCTTGGCCAGGCCGCGCGCCACCTGCACGGCGATGCGCACCGCGACGTCGGTGGTCAGGCGCTTCTCGCGCACCAGCATCGCCGCCAGGTCCTCGCCGGTCAGGTACTCCATGACCAGGTAGAGGCCGAGCTTCTCGTCGGCGCCGACGTCGAAGACCTGCACGATGTGGTGGCTCTCCACCAGGCTGGCGGCGCGCGCCTCCTGCCGGAAGCGCATGGCGATGTCGCTCATGCCGGCCAGCGAGGCGTCGATGAGCTTGATGGCGAGGCGCTTGCCGATCTCGAGGTGCTCGGCCTCGCACACCACCCCCATCGACCCGGCGCCCATGATGCGCCGGATGCGGTACTTGCCGGCCACCGTCGTGCCGACGAGCCGCTCGGCGAGGGCCTTCTCCACGGTCGGAAGGTTACCAGAGCCGGACTACACCGGGGAGACGAGGTGCTTCTTGGCGGGCCTCGGCGGCGGTGGCTTGGCGGCGTAGCGCTCGAGTCGCGCGGCGATCTCGGCGCGCAGGCGATCGCCGGGGACGACGGCGTCGATCACCAGCTCGCCGGCCAGCTTCATGACGTCGATGTCGGCGCGGTACTCGTCGCGCAGCGCGGCCACGCGGGCGTCGCGCCCCGGGCCGGCGGGGATTTCCTGGATCTTGTTGTAATAGACGGCGTTGACCGCGGCTTGCGGGCCCATGACGGCGATCGACGCCGTGGGCAGCGCCAGGCACGCGTCGGGCTCGAAGGCGGGGCCGCACATGGCGTAGAGGCCGGCGCCGTAGGCCTTGCGCACGATCACGCTGATCTTGGCGACGGTGGCCTCGCTCACCGCGGCGATCATCTTGGCGCCGGCGCGGATGATGCCCTGGCGCTCCACCTTGGTGCCGATCATGAAGCCCGGCACGTCGGCCAGATAGAGCAGCGGGACGTTGAAGGCGTCGCACAGCTGGATGAAGCGGGCGGCCTTGTCGGCGCTGTCGACGAAGAGCACGCCGCCCAGCCACTTGGGCTGGTTGGCGACGACGCCGACGGGCCGGCCGTCGATGCGGGCGAAGCCGGTGAGGATCTCGCGCGCGAAGAGCTGCTTGATCTCCAGCCAGGAGCCCTCGTCGATGATCTCGCCGATGACGGCCATCATGTCGAAGGCCTTGTTGTCGTCGGCGGGGACGATGTCCTCCAGGCGCTTGCCGCTGCCCCGGGGCGGGCGTGGAGCCGCGCGCGGCGGAGCCTGCTCGAAGTTGCCGGGCAGGAAGGCGAGGTACTTCTTGCAGAAGGCGATGGCGTCGTCTTCCGTCTTGCAGAGCACGTCACCGCACCCGCTGACGCTGCAGTGCATCCGCGCGCCGCCCATCTCCTCGAGGGTGACCTTCTCGCCGATGACCATCTCTGCCATGCGCGGGCTGCCGAGGTACATGCTGGCGTTGCCCTCGACCATGACCACCACGTCGCAGAAGGCGGGGATGTAGGCGCCGCCGGCGGCGCTGGGGCCGAAGAGCAGGCACACCTGCGGCACCTGGCCGCTCATCTGCACCTGGTTGTAGAAGATGCGGCCGGCGCCCCGGCGCCCGGGGAACATCTCGATCTGGTCGGTGATGCGCGCGCCGGCGCTGTCGACCAGGTAGAGGAGCGGCACGCGCAGGCGCGCTGCGGTCTCCTGGACACGCAGGATCTTCTCGACCGTGCGCCTGCCCCACGAGCCCGCCTTCACCGTCGAGTCGTTGGCCATGATGGCCACGGTCCGCCCGGCGACGAACCCCGTCCCCGTGATGACGCCGTCGGCCGCCAGCTCGGGATCGAGGTTGTTCGCCAGCGCCGCGTCCTCCGCGAAGCTCCCGGGATCGAGCAGGCGCGCGATGCGCTCGCGGGCGAAGAGCTTGCCCTGCTCGGCGTTCTTCTGGTGGTACTTGGCCGCGCCCCCCTTTTCGACGCGGGCGAGGGTCTCCTTCAGCTTCTGGTCGGACATCGGGTCCGCTTCACTACCGCGAAGGGGCTACGGACGGAAGACGAGCGGTGCGTTGACGGTGGCCATTCCGCCCGGCTTGGGAAAGTGGGCACCGGCCTTCATCGCGCCCTCGATGCAGGAGACGAGGGCGGGATCGTTGGCGTGACCGCCGGGGGCGGCGTCGACCGAGAGCACGGCGCCGGCCTCGTTCACGTTGATCTGGAGGGTGAGCTTGCCGCGGAGATCGGGCTTGCCCGCGCGGGCCTTGTTGTAGCAGTCGACGAGCTGACCGGAGAGCGCCTCGACCGTGGAACGCGGGTTGAAGCCCTTGGGCGCGTTGATCTCGCCGATGAGGACCGCGCCGCCGGTGGGGACGGGAGGCGGGGCCGTCGTCGTCACGGGAGGGG
>DATBQU010000105.1:0-17790 GCA_036560665.1 Polyangiaceae bacterium | reverse complement strand
CGGCGGGTCGAGCACCGGACCGGAGAGGTCGCGCACGGGACCTGGCGGGTCCGGCACCGGACCCCGCGGGTCGAGGACGGGACCGGGCGGAGCGAAGTCCGCATCTCCAGCGTGACAAGTAGACCCGGAAATCCAGGAAATCGACGCGGGGCCCTCTCTTTTTCGTGACCACGACGAAGTGTACGAAACGCGTCTGCAATCCGCGCGGCCGGGGCCCCTCCCGACCCGCCGCGGGGCCCGTTCCAGCGTGACACCGGTGACAAGTCACAAGTTAAGGGTGCGAGGCATCGACGCCCCGCGGACGCATTCACCCGAAGGAGGCACCCACCATGACCACCAACAACCGCACCCTGCGCCAGATCGCCGATCAGAACCTGATCGACGGACTCAAGAAGCACATGGCCGCCATCGTCTCTCTCATCCTCGGCGGTCAGACGTTCACGAACGCCGAGATGGTCCAGATGCTCGAGCCCATGGTCGCGGCCTCCAACGCCGCGGTCACGACACGGGTGATCTGGCGGACCGCGGTGATGGCGGACCGCGACCTGCGGGCCAAAAACCGCCAGTTCGTCCGCAACCTGAAGCAGACCCTGGCGAGCATGTTCCAGGGTCAACCCACCGTCCTCGCGGACTTCGGGCTGGCGCCGCCGAAGACGCCGGTGATCGCGCCGAAGACGCGGGTGGCCGCGGCCGCCAAGGCCAGAGCGACCCGCGAGGCCCGCGGGACCAAGGGCGCCGTGCAGAGGGCGGCGATCGAGGGCAACGTCACCGGCATCGTCGTGACGCCGGTGACCGCGCCGTCGCCTGCCCCGGCGGCCGGTCCGGTGCCGGGCGCGACCCCGAAGGCCTAGCGGGCAGCGGGCGAGGCGGTCGTGCTAAAGGGGCGCCCATGCGAAGTCTTCGCCTGGTCGCCTGCCTCGGGCTCTTCGGCCTCGCCGTCCTCGCTTGCAACAAGGAGAGCGGCAGCAGCAGCGCGTCCGCCACGGCCGCCTCGACGTCCGCGGCGAGCGCGTCTGCTGCCGCGCCCATCTCCAGCGCGCCGAGCATCCCCGCCCCGCCCGACGTGGCCGCCGCGCCGGCCGACGCGATGAAGACCGCCTCGGGGCTCGCCAGCAAGGTGCTCGCGGCCGGAACGGGCACCGTCCACCCGGCGGTCACCGACAAGGTGAAGGTGCACTACACGGGCTGGACACCCGACGGCCGGATGTTCGACAGCTCGGTCACGCGCGGCGAGCCCATCGTGTTTCCTCTCAACGGCGTCATCGCCGGCTGGACGGAGGGCGTGCAGCTGATGGTGACCGGCGAGAAGCGCCGCTTCTGGATCCCGGGGGCGCTGGCGTACGGCGACCACCCCCGCCCGGGGGCGCCGGCCGGGGATCTGGTCTTCGACGTGGAGCTGCTCGACATCATCGCCGCCCCCAAGCCGCCGCCGGTCCCGGAGGACGTGAAGGCCGCCCCCGCCGGCGCGAAGCGCACGCCCTCCGGTCTCGCCTACCGCGTGCTCACCCCCGGCGTCGGCACCGCGCACCCCACGGCGACGAGCAACGTGATGGTCAACTACACGGGCTGGACGCCGGACGGGAAGATGTTCGACAGCTCCGTCGTTCGCGGCAAGCCGGCGCGCTTCGGCGTCGGCGGCGTCATCAAGGGCTGGACCGAGGGGTTGCAGCTCATGACCAAGGGCGAGAAGGCGCGCTTCTGGATCCCCTCCACCCTGGCCTACGGCGACAAGCCCGCGCGGCCCGGGGCGCCCGCCGGCCCGCTCGTCTTCGACGTCGAGCTGCTCGACTTCCAGTAGCCGCGGCGTGCCTTGCGGGCGCGGACGTCCCGTCCGACCATCCGCGCGCGATGCAACGCTCCCCTCTGGCACGCTGGCTCCTCGCATGCGCCTGGCTCCTGCTCGCGGCGCTCTCGCCCCGCGTGGCCGTGGCGGCCGATCCGCTCGATCCGAAGGCGGTGCCCGAGCCGCTCCGGCCCTGGGTCGGCTGGGCGCTCGACGGCAAGGACGACGGCCTCTGCCCCACCTTCCAGGCGCACGCGGAGCTCTCGCGCTGCCTCTGGCCCGCGCGCCTCGAGCTGCAGCTCGACGAGCGGACCGGGCGCTTCTCCCAGAAGTGGCACGCCGACGCGAAGCGCTGGGCTCCGCTGCCCGGCGACGCCAAGCGGTGGCCCGCCGGCGTGCAGGTGGACGGCAAGGCCGCCATCGTCGTCGAGCAGTCGGGCGCACCGAGCGTGGAGCTCGCCCCCGGGGACCACACCGTCACCGGCTCGTTCGCCTGGGACTCGCTGCCCGAGTCGCTGCACGTTCCGCCCGAGACGGGGTTGCTCTCGCTCCGGCTGCGCGGGGCGCCGGTCGCCGCGCCCAACCGCGACGCGCAGGGCACGGTCTGGCTCCAGAAGGCGGCGGGCAACGAGGAGGGGGACGCGCTCGAGATCGTCGTCCATCGCAAGGCGAGCGACGGCGTCCCGCTGCTGCTCGTCACGCGCGTCGAGCTGCACGTCGCCGGCAAGAGCCGCGAGGCGCTCCTCGGCAAGGCGCTGCCGCCCGGCTTCGTGCCCATGGCCCTGACCTCGCCGCTGCCGGCGCGCCTCGAGCCGGACGGACGCCTGCGGGTGCAGGTGCGTCCGGGGGTCTTCACCCTGGAGCTCACCGCGCGCGGCGAGGGCCCGCTGCACACGCTCTCGCGGCCGGCGCCCGAGGGACCGTGGCGCGAGGGCGAAGAGGTGTGGGTGTTCGAGGCGAAGAACGACTACCGCGTGGTGGCCGTGGAGGGGGTGCCCTCCATCGATCCCCAGCAGACGACGCTGCCCGACGACTGGAAGCGCCTGCCCGCCTACCCGATGAAGGTCGGCGACAAGCTCGAGCTCGTGGAGAAGCGCCGCGGCGACGCCGATCCGCCGCCCAACCAGCTCACCCTCGCCCGCACGCTCTGGCTCGACTTCGACGGCACCGGCTACGCCGTGAGCGACTCCATCACCGGGACGCTCGAGCGCGACTCGCGCCTGACCATGCTGCAGCCGACCGTCCTCGGCCGCGTGTCGATCGGCGGGCGCGACCAGTTCATCACCCACCTCGACGACGCCTCGCGCACCGGGGTCGAGATCCGCCAGGGCCAGCTCGTGGTCACCGCCGACAGCCGCATCCCCGGGGACCCGGGCGACATCCCGGCCGTGGGCTGGGCGCACGACTTCCACCAGGTGACGGGCACGCTGCACCTGCCGCCCGGCTGGCGGCTCCTGCACGCCTCGGGCGTGGACGAGGTGCCGGGCACGTGGGTGCGGCGCTGGTCGCTGCTCGAGCTGTTCCTCGGGCTCATCGTGGCCATCGGCATCGGGCGCCTGTACGGCGTGCGCTGGGGGGCGATCGCCCTGGTGATGCTGGTGCTCACCCTGCCCGAGGACGGCGCGCCCAAGTGGTCGTGGCTCTTCGTCCTCGCCGCCGAGGCGCTCGTCCGCGTGCTGCCCGCCGGGCGGGTGAAGAAGGTCTTCCAGGGGATCCGCACGGCCACGGTGGTCCTGGTGGCGCTGGCGGCGCTGCCCTTCATCGTGCAGCACGTGCGCCAGGGCATGTACCCGGCGCTCGAGCGCGACGCGCCAGTCGCGGGCGCGGGGGCGGTCGCCGTCACCTCCGACGTCGAGGCGACCGATCAGCTCGAGGTCGGCAGGGCCAAGAACGGCGAGGGGGACACGGGCAACGCCGTGCCGACCGCGGCGCCGGCCCAGGCCCCGGCCCCGGCCCAGGTGGTGGGGGGCAAGGAGCAGGAGAAGTCCAGGGTGCCCGCCTCCCAGGCGGCGCCCTCCGGCACCGCGATCTTCGGGAGCCTCGGCGGCGAAGACTGGCGCCAGTCGAACGCCTACTACTACGACCCCGGCGCCATCGTGCAGACCGGTCCGGGTCTGCCGCGGTGGCAGTGGACGACGCTCGACCTTCGCTGGAGCGGACCGGTGGCGTCGACCCAGCGCCTGCGCCTCTACCTGCTCTCGCCGCCGGTCAACCTGCTGCTCGCGCTGCTGCGCGCCGTGCTGCTCGTGCTGATCGTGCTGCGCGTCCTGCCGTGGACGCAGCGCTTCTTCCCGCGCGGGTGGGGGCGCCCCGCCGCCGCCGCCGCGGCGTTCGCCCTGGCGCTCGCGCTCGCGCCCGGCGCGGCGCGCGCGGACGTGCCCGACAAGGAGACGCTGCAGGAGCTCGGGGCGCGCCTGCTGCGCAAGCCCGAGTGCACGCCCACCTGCGCGTCGAGCGCCCGCATGGCGATGGAGGTTCGCGAGGGGGTCCTGCGCGCGCGCCTGGAGGTGGACGCCAGCGCCGCCACCGCGGTGCCGCTGCCCGGCGGCAGCGCGCAGTGGACGCCGGGCGAGGTGCTCCTCGACGGCCAGCCGGCCCGGGGGCTGCTGCGTCTCGAGGACGGCGTGCTGTGGCTCGAGCTGCCGGCGGGGGCGCACCAGATCGCGCTCGAAGGCCCCATGCCCGACCGCGAGTCGATGCAGCTGGCGCTGCCCATGAAGCCTCACCGCGTCGAGGTGACCGCCGCCGGATGGACGGTGGCGGGCGTCCACGAGGACGGCCTGGCCGACGACAACCTCGAGCTCACGCGCATCCGGACCGAGGACGGGGGAGCCGGCGCGGCCCTGCAGCCGGGGGCGCTGCCGCCGTTCGTGCGCGTGGAGCGCACGCTGCAGGTGGGGCTCGACTGGCAGATCGACACGCGCATCGTGCGCGTGTCGCCGCCCGGGGCGGCGGTGGTGCTCGAGGTCCCGCTGCTGCCCGGCGAGAGCGTGGTGACGGCGGACCTGCGCGTCGAGGGCGGCAAGGCCAAGGTGAACATGGGCCCGCAGGTCACGCAGGTGGCGTGGCACTCGGTGCTCGAGGAGAAGTCGCCGGTGAAGCTGGCGGCGCCGCGGTCGCTGGCCTGGGTCGAGGTGTGGCGCGTCGACGTGGGGCCCATCTGGCACGCGACGTACTCCGGCATCCCCTTCGTGCACACGCAGCCGGTGGGCGACACGCGCGTCCCCGAGTGGCGCCCGTGGCCGGGCGAGGAGGCGAGCGTCGCGCTGGTGCGCCCGGCCGGGGTGCCGGGGCAGACGCTGACCATCGACTCCAGCACCACCGAGGTCCGCCCCGGGCTGCGCGCGACCGACGTCACGCTCACCCTGAGCCTGCGCTCGAGCCGCGGCGGAGAGCACGCCTTCACGCTGCCGCCCGACGCGCAGCTCGAGTCGCTGGCGATCGCGGGGGTGGCGCAGCCCATTCGCCAGGAGGGCCGCAAGGTCAGCGTGCCGCTGGTGCCGGGCGCGCAGGAGCTGACCCTGGTGTGGCGCGAGGCGCCGGGGATCGCCCCGATGTTCGCGACGCCCGCGGTGGACCTGGGCGTGCCCAGCGTGAACGCCACCACGACCGTCGAGGTGCCCGGCGGCCGCTGGCTCCTGCTGGCCGGCGGCCAGCGCATCGGTCCGGCGGTGCTCTTCTGGAGCCTGCTGGTGGTGCTGATGGTGGTCTCGCTGGTGCTCGGCAAGAACCGCTGGACCCCGCTGCGCTGGTGGCACTGGGCGCTGCTCGCCGTCGGTCTGTCGCAGGTCCACGTGGTGGCCGGGGCCGTCTTCGTGGGCTGGCTGCTCGTGCTCGGCTGGAGGCAGCGCGATCCGGGCGAGCAGCTGGGGGCGGCGGCGTTCAACCTGCGGCAGGTGGCGCTCATCGGCTGGACGCTGGTGGCGCTCTGCATCCTCGGCGTGTCGCTCTACCAGGGGCTCCTGGGGGCGCCGGAGATGCAGGTGCGCGGCAACGGGTCGACCTCGACCACGCTGCACTGGTTCACCGATCGCAGCGAGTCCAGGCTGCCCACGGCGTGGATGGTGTCGGTGCCCATCCTCGTCTACCGCGCCGCCATGCTGGCCTGGGCGCTGTGGATCGCGCTCGCCCTCCTGCGCTGGCTGCGCTGGGGCTGGACCGCCTTCACCACGGGGGGAGCGTGGAAGAAGCCGCCTCCCCGCCCGGTGCCGCAGCCGCCGCCGATGCCCATGGCGCCGATGGGACCGATGGGGCCCATGGGCCCGATGGGCCCCCCGCCGTACGGGTGGCCGCCGCCGGGAGGGCCGCCGCCTCCGCCGCCGCAGGGCTAGCAGCATTGACCCGCCCGGCTCGTTCTCGTACCAATCTTCCCCGCCATGCGATCGCACCTCCTCACGTTTTCCCTCGCGGCGGCCCTCGGGCTCGGCTCCACCGGCTGCATCAAGTCGATGCTCACCAACGGGCAGATCTCGGCGACCCGCCAGGCCTCCGCGGCGCTCGACACCATCGGCGACTACGAGCTCGCGCGCTCCGCGGCGCAGGCGGGGCTGGTGCAGTTCGAAGGCATGCACCAGCTCGCGCCCGACAACAGCGACGGCCTCTTCATGCTCACCAAGGGCTGGGTCGGCTACGGCTTCGGCTTCCTGGAGGACGAGATGGAGGCCGCGCAGGACGCCGGCGACGAGGACCTCGCCGACTACCACCGCAAGCGCGCGCGCATGGCCTACGACCGCGCCGTCTTCTACGGCCTCGAGCTCCTCGCCCAGCGGGCCGACGGCTTCGACGCGGCGAAGAAGAACGAGATGACGCTCGCCAAGTGGCTGAGCGACAACTTCTCCGGGGAGGAGGACGCCGAGGACCTCTTCTGGACCGGCTACGCGTGGATGGCGCGCGTCAACGTGATGAAGGGCGACGACACCGAGGGCCCCGGCTTCGTCGCCGAGCTCTACGTCGGCGTGGCCATGGTCGAGCGCGCGGTCGCCATCAGCCCCCAGCAGGAGCACTACTCCGGGCTGGTCGCGCTCGGCGCCTACCACGCGCGCACCAACATGGGCGAGCTCGACCAGGCCAAGCAGCTGCTCGACACCGCCCTGGCCAAGACCGAGGGCAAGACCCTCATGGTGCAGCTGAACTACGGACTCAAGTACGCGTGCATGCGCGGCGACGGCGCCCTCTACCAGGACATGCTCAACAAGGTCCTGCAGGCGCCCGACCCCGATCCGCAGCAGCGCCTCACCAACGCCATCGCCAAGCGGCGCGCGAAGCGCTGGCTGGCCAAGAAGCGCGTGAAGGAGATGTGCGGCATCGACCTGTCCGCCCCGGCCGCTCCGGCCGCCGCGCCGCCCCCGGCCGCGCCCGCCGCGCCGCCCGCCGCGCCGCCCGCCGCGCCGGCTCCCCCGCCCGCAAAGTGACGGTCCGATTGGAACCCACGATTCCCTTGGGGTACGTTTTCGGGCAGGCGCCCGGAGGTAAAGGCATGTTTCGCAAGCTGTTGACGGTGCTCGCTGCAGGCTCGCTGGTGGTCGGCTTCGCGTCGAACGCGGAGGCCAACACCACGCTCAAGTTCGGAACGCTGGCCCCGGCCGACTCGCCGTGGGGCAAGGAGTTCAAGCGCTGGGCGGCCGACGTCGCGAACGACACCAAGGACCTGCCCGACGGGGAGCTCGATCTCGACTTCCAGTGGAACGGGCAGGCCGGCGACGAGGTGGTGATGGTGCAGAAGATCCGCGCCGGACAGCTCGACGGCGCCGCGGTCACCGCCGTCGGCCTGGGGCAGACGGGCGTGACCGACGTGCTGCTCTTCCAGATGCCCGGCCTCTTCCCGCACTGGAACAAGCTCGACACCGTGCGCACCGCCATGAAGTCCGACTTCGACGCGCAGTTCCTGGCCAAGGGCTTCACCGTGCTCGGCTGGGGCGACGTCGGCGCGGCCAAGACGATGAGCGTCGGCTTCGAGATTCACCGCCCGTCCGACCTCCAGGGCAAGAACTGCTACTTCCTCTCGGGCGACCCCATCGGCCCCAAGATCTTCGCCGAGATCGGGGGCGTGACGCCCAAGCAGGTCTCGGTCAACGAGATCCTCCCCGGCCTCACCAGCGGCGCCATCACGGTGCTCACGGCGCCGCCGCTCGCGGCGGAGCAGCTGCAGTGGGCGTCGCGCATCACGCACATGAACACCATGACCGTCGCCTTCGGCATCGGCGCCATCATCGTCTCGTCGGCGCGCGTGCAGGCGCTGCCCCAGGCGCTGCGCGACGTGCTCAACAGCCGCGGCCACGAGGCGGCCGACCGGCTGACGGCCTCGATCCGCAAGCTCGACGCGCAGGCCTTCGCGCGCCTCAAGGTGAGCAAGAGCACCTACGAGCCCAACGACGACGAGAAGAAGGAGTGGGGCGCCATCTTCGACAGGGTGCGAAACAACCTGCGGGGGTCGGTGTTCACGCCCCCCGTGTTCGACCGCATCCTGAAGCTCGCGAAGCAGTGAAATAACAAAGCCTGGTATCGTCGTCGGAGCCAGATGCCCGACGAAGAGAAGCCGGCGGACCAGAAGGAAGAGCCGAGGTCGGAAGGGGCGTGGGGTGCGCCCATCGCGCGCTTCGACGCCGCGTGGCAGAGGCTCGAGGCGCGCCTGTGCGCGGGCGTGATCGTCGCCGAGATCGCGTCGCTGACGCTCTGGATCTCGCTCAAGGGCCTCTCCAGCGACTACACCGGTGGCAACGCCTCCGGGCTGGTCTACCGCTCGCTGCTCACCGGAGCCGCGCTGGGCCTGGCGTCGCACCTGGTGGTGCGCAAGCGCGAGGCCCGGGTGAAGCAGCTGGCGACCACCATCGCGGTGGTGGTCGGCCTGGTGGCCGGGCGGCTGTGGGTTCACGCCGGGGTGACGTGGTCGTCCAACGTCCTCAACTGGCTCCAGAACGCTTCGGTGCTGATGCTCATCGGCGGCCTGCGCGGCCTGGCCACGCGGCTGACGCTGTGGCTGGCGCTGCTCGGCGCGTCGCTGGCCACGTCGCGCGGCAAGCACATTCACGTCGACGTCCTCATCCGCTACGTGCCGGCCAGGCTCCGCGTCCCGGGGGCGGTGGTGGGGCAGCTCGCGGCGGCCATCGTGTGCGCGGTCGGCGTGGTCGGCTTCGTCGACTACATCAGCATCGCCGCCTTCCGGGCGAGCGCGGTCGAGCCGTGCCCGGGCGAGCCCAACAAGTCGTGCGACACGACGGCCGGCCAGAAGCTGGCGACGGTGAAGCACGAGATGGGCTCGGACTTCTTCCTGCTCGGCAGGCAGGCCTCGCTCGACTGGATGGCGCTGCCGAAGGTCATCACCGGCACGCCCTACGACAAGTGGATGACCGCCGGTCAGTGGAACGAGTGGCTGGCCGGCGCGGACTGGACCGAGCACTACGGCAAGACCGCCGTCGACGCGCTCCGCATGGATCCGTCGATGCCGGCGGCGACGCGCATGCCCCAGGTGGCGGTGCCGGGGACGGGCGAGGAGGTCCGGGGGCTGCTGATCCGCGAGCTCAACTTCGTCTTCCCCTTCGGTCTGGCCGCCATCGCCCTCAAGTTCCTGCTGCGCCTGCTCCTCATCATCGCGGGGCGCGTGAGCGTCGATCCCGAGGCGGCGCACGCCGAGGAGGACCTGGCGCACGCCAAGGAACGGGACGACGAGGCGGCGAAGGGGGTGACGGCATGAGCGCCGCCGTGGCGACCTCCACCGCACCCAAGGGGGCCAGGCTCGGCATCGGCCTTGGCGCCGCGGCCGTCCTCCTGGTGAGCATCGTCGGGAGCATCGTCGCGGGGCTCGTCGTCCTGCTGGCGCTCCTGGGGACGCCGCTCTTCGCCATCATGGGCGGCTCGGCGGAGATCCTCTGGCTGTCGCACCCCGACGCGACCTACCACCACCTGCGCTTCATCGCGCCGACGGTGCTCGACGAGCGCTTCGCCGACTCGCCCATCCTGGTCACCATCCCGCTCTTCACCTTCGTGGGCTACGTGCTGGCCGAGGCCAAGACGCCCGACCGCCTCGTGGCGGCCGCGCGCACGGTGCTCGGCTGGATGCCGGGGGGCCTGGCCATCGTGGCCGTCATCGCCAGCGCGGTCTTCACCGTGCTCACCGGCGGCAGCGGCGTGACCATCATCGCCATCGGCGGCCTGCTCTACCCGGCGCTGCGCAAGCAGAAGTACTCGGACAAGTTCGCGCTCGGCCTGGTGACGACGGGGGGCTCGGTGGGCCTGCTCCTGCCGATGTCGCTGCCGCTGCTGGTCTACGCCCTGGTCGCCCACGTCGACTTCAACGAGGCGTTCAAGGCGGTGCTCGTCCCGGGCGGCCTCGTCATCGTGCTGCTGAGCGTGTACTCGGCGTACGTCGGCTCCAGGGAGAAGGTCGAGCGCGATCCCCCCGAGCTCCGGCGGATGGGGCGCGCCGTCTGGGACCTCAAGTGGGAGCTCGGCATCCCGGTCATCCTCGCCCTGGGCCTGGGGACGGGCCTCACCGCGATCGACGAGGCGGCGGGCCTGGTCGCCTTCTACACGGTGGTGATCGAGTTCTTCGTCTACCGCGATCTGGTCTGGAAGAAGGACCTGGTGCGCATCGCCAAGGCGTCGATGAGCCTGGCGGGCGCCATCATCCTCATCCTGTCGATGGCCAACGCGCTGATGAACTACGTCGTCGACCAGCACGTGCCGACGAAGGTCCTCGAGTTCATGACCGGCGTCGGCATCCAGCACATGTGGCAGTTCCTGCTGGTGATGAACGTCTTCCTCCTCATCCTGGGGATGCTGATGGAGGGGTTCAGCGCCATCCTGGTGGCGGTCCCGCTCATCCTGCCGTTCGTCGCGAAGATCGGCGAGACGCACCCGACGGAGAAGATGTCGCCGTTCCAGCTGGCGATGATCTTCCTGCTCAACCTCGAGATCGCCTACTGCATGCCGCCGCTCGGGCTGAACCTGTTCATCGCGAGCTTCCGGTTCAACCGCCCCGTCTCCAGCCTCTACCGCGTCGTGATGCCGTTCGTGGGCATCCTGGCCGTCAGCCTGCTCCTGGTGAGCTACGTGCCCTGGATCAGCAACGTCGCCGTCGAGGGCGACGTGGCGGCGGCGCGGACCAAGGCGGAGAAGGACGGTGTCGCCCCGCGCGAGGCGTGGATGATGCAGTGCGTGCAGGAGGACCCCAGCAACCCCATGCCGTGCACGCCCGCGGACATGGAGAAGTACCCGCACGGGCAGCTGCCCGCGGCGCCGGTCCCGAGCGGGTCGGCGGCGATCCCGGAGGACACCGATCTGCCGGACGCGGGCTGCAATCCCGACTTCGAGGACTGCTCGGAGGCGGGCAAGAAGTAGATGTCCCGGCGCGAGCCGCTCATCGGCGACGTCTTCGCCGTGCGTGGCACGGGGCTGCTCGGGCGCGTGGTGTCGACCAGCGCGGTGGTGGGGCCCACGCACGGGTGCGTCCTCGTCTACGTCTACGCGGGCGCGCGGCTGGCGCGCGAGGCGCTGTTGCTGCCGCCGATGATGACGACGCGGGCGCCGTGGTCGCACGGGACGTTCGAGCACCTGCGCAGCCAGCCGCTCCTGCCGGGGGACTACTTCGAGCGGCACTGCTTCCGCGACGCGCGCGGGGCGTTCGTCGACGAGGAAGGGCGACCGATCGAGGCGCCGTTCGAGCCGGTGGGCGAGTGCCGGATCCTCGAGGTGGGCGCCATCGAGGAGGCCGTCGCGCGGGCGCTGGCCGCCGCGGGCGGGGCGGCGCGAGCGGGCGGCTCCTCCGTCGCCCGCGAGACGGCGGGCGAGGACGCGGCGTACGTCGTCGAGCCGCGACCGCCGTCGGTCGACGAGTACCTGCGGCTCCGACTGGAAGCCGGCCTGAGCGCGAAGACCCCCGACGCCGCGCGGGCGGGCCTGGCCGGGACATGGTTCGGCGTCACCGTGCGCGCAGGAGGCGAGGCGGTGGGCATGGGTCGCGTGGTGGGCGACGGAGGTTGCTTCTTCCAGGTCGTCGACGTCGCCGTGCTCCCCGGCCACCAGCGGCGCGGCCTGGGCAAGCGCATCATGGCGGCGCTGGTGGATCACCTGCGCGCGCACGCGCCGGCGACCGCTCATGTGTCGCTGCTGGCCGACGGCGAGGCGCATCGCCTGTACGAGCAGTTCGGCTTTCGCGCGACGGCGCCCGCATCCATCGGCATGGCGCTGAAGCTGTGACCAGCCAGGCGCTGGAGGTGCCGCGCTAGAGCTTGATCTTCTTCCAGCTCCCGCCCGCGAACTTCGCCGTCATCGTGGCCGCGGCCAGCAGCGCGTACACGAAGGCCGAGATCCAGATCCCCTTGAGGGACAGGTGCAGCACGATGCCGAGCACGTACGCGCCGGGCACCAGCCACACGAAGATGAGGAGGAACTGCGCCAGCGCCACGAACTTGGTGTTCCCGGCCCCGAAGAGGCCCTCGGTGAGGATCATGGCGACGGCGATGATCGGCGTGGCGATGCCCATGATGCGCAGCGGGAAGATGGAAGCAGCGCGCACGGCGTGGGAGTTGGAGAGGAAGTGCGCCAGCTGGTGGGTGAAGAGCACGCCCTCGCACAGGCCGACCACACCGAAGATGAGCAGGCCCAGGCGAACGCTGGCCCACCCCCACTTCTGCGCTTCCTCCGGTTGCTTGCGGCCGAGCGCCTGGCTGATGAGCGTGGCCGTCGCCGTGCCGAACGCCAGGCACGCGGTGAACGTCAGCTTCAGGGTCTCGACGATGTCGGTGTTGGCGGCGCTGTTGACCGCCTCCTCCGCGCCGCACCGACCGGCGATCAGCGCCGCCCCCGGGGTGGCGTCGAGCTTGCCCGCGGTGCGGGCGAAGAGCCCGAAGCCCACCATCATCACCACCGTCGCCGCCGCGGCGGGGATGGAGAGCTTGAGGATGGTCCACGTGGTCGTGCGCGACAGGTTCACCCAGCGCATGGGGTGGTAGTCGCGACGCACGAGCGCCGCGTAGAGCGCCATGATGGCGAGCCCGATCCAGGTGGCCAGGAACGCGCTGAGCCCCGCCCCGGGGGCGCCCATGCGTGGCGCCCCGAGGTGCCCGAAGATGAAGACCCAGCAGCACAGGACGTTGAACACGTTCATCACGATGGCGGCCACGAGGTGCACGTGGGTCTTGCCGATGCCGTCGAAGAACGCCTTGATGGCCATGGTCGACGCCATGGAGATGACCGCCAGCAGCCGCCAGCGCGTGTAGTCGAGCGCGACCTGCTGCACCTCCGGCACCTGGATCATCGCGCGTACCAGCCACGGCAGGCTGACCAGGCCGAGGATGGAGAAGGCCCCGCCGGCGACGACCGAGAAGAACGTCGCGTTGGCGAGGACGGCGCCCGCGTCCTGCCGCTTGCCCTCGGCGTAGCGCCGGGCGACGAGCGCCTGCGTCCCCACGCTGATGGCGCTCAGACTCCCCCCGAAGAGCCAGGTGAGAATGAGCGACGGCAGGAGCGCGGCCTGCCCGTTGGAGGACTCGGGGCAGGGCAGGTGGGAGAAGAAGACGACGTCGATCTCGTTGACCACGCTCTGCGAGAGCATCGCCAGCACGGTCGGCAGCGCGAGGCGCAGGATGGCCTTGTAGCGATTGCCCCCGAGCGCGATGGACGGCGGGGCGATGTCGAGCGACTCCATGGGCAGGGAGGACGCGCGACTGTAGCGGGGGCCGCGGCAAAGACAAGCTCGGGGGGGGTCAGCGCCGCGCGATCTCGCGAGGTGCGCCCTCACCCGACAGGCGAGCAAGCTCGGCGCGGGCGTCGGTCGAGTCGGGATGCGACTCGAGCCATTCCTGCATCGCGGTGCGCGCCTCGCCACGCCGGCCGCTCGCATCGAGGACGTCGGCCAGCAGCAGGCGCGGTTCGACGGTGCCGTCGTGCAGCGACCAGGCGTTTGCGGCGCGGCGCGCTTCGCGCAGGTCGCCCGCGCGCAAGGCGGCGCGGGCCCAGGCCTCGAGCGCGCGGGGATCGCCGGGGCGGGCGCGCGCGGCGGCGCGGGCTTCGCGGAGGGGGGCGGGGGGAGGGGGGAGCGCGACGGCGGTCGCGGGTGCGGTCGCGGGTGCGGTCGCGGTCGCGGTCGCGGTCGCGGTCGCGGTCGCGGGCGCGCTCGCGGCGACCTCCTGATCGATCGACGACGTATGCGGGCGGGCCCACGGCACCCACTGCACCCACTGCACCCACTGCGCCGAGGCACCGGCGGCGGCCAGCATGCACACCACCAGCGCCGTCACGGTGGCCACGGCGCGTGCGCGCGCGCGCCGTCGCTCGGGGGCGGCGAGCGTCTCTTCGAGCGCCTGGCGCATGGCGTCCGCCGTCGCGAAGCGCGCCCCGGGATCCTTCGCCATCGCCCGCACGACCACCGCCTCGAGCGCCGCGGGGATCGCCCGGGCCGGCGAGCGCACGCGCGGCGGCTGAGGCGTCTCGCGGAGCTGCTTGCCCATGACCACCACGCTCGACGAACCCTCGAAGGCCCGGGCGCCGGTCAGCATCTCGTAGAGCACGCAACCGAGCGCGTAGAGATCGGTGCGCCCGTCGACGCCGTCCCCCGCCACCTGCTCCGGGGCCATGTACTCGGGCGTCCCGAAGATGGCGAAGCCCCGCATGGCGCGCTCCTTGTCGCTCGGCTTGCGGTCCGATCCCTGGGTCAGCGCCATGGCCACGCCGAAGTCGAGCAGCTTCACCTCGCCGGCATCGGTGAGCATCAGGTTCTGCGGCTTGATGTCGCGGTGAACGAGCGCGCTGGCGTGCGCGGCGGCGAGCGCCTTCGAGGCCTCGACGCCCACCCGCACGGTCTCGCGCCAGGGCATGGGTCCCTCGCGCAGCCGGGCGTCCAGGGTCACGCCCACGCAGAGCTCCATCGCCAGATACACCCGGCCGTCGAGCGACTTGCCGAAGTCGAGGATCCGCACGAGGTTGGGGTGCGAGAGCTTGGCCACGTCGCGCGCCTCGTGACGGAAGCGCTCGAGGGCTGCCGGCGACGACGCGTGCTCCGGCGCGAGCACCTTGAGGGCGACGCGGCGACCGAGCTCGACGTGCTCCGCCTCCCAGACGACGCCGCTCGCCCCGTCGCCGAGCTTGCGCACCAGCCGGTAGGGCGTCCCCAGCACCTGCGACGGGTCACTCGGCGTCAGGCGCTGCGCGATGGCCTCGCTCACCGCCCCGGCGGCCGGCGTCTCCTTGGCCCGCGGCGACTCCTCCAGCGACGCGCGCCCGTCGCGCAGCAGCCGCACGAACTCGCTGCGCGACCGGCCCGGCTCGTGCGGCCAGAGCTTGCGCATCAGGTGGGCGATGCGCGCGCGGACCCCGCGCTCTTCTCCGTCCACGGCCGGCGCCGACGCCAGCAGCCTGGCGATGTCCGGAACCGCCAGCGAAGCGCGCTCGTAGCGCTCGTCGGGGTCGTTCTTGGTCAGCCGCGCGATCACCTCGTCGAGCCCACGCGGCGCTCCGCACGTCTCGGCGATGGCCGGCACCTTCACCTTGCCCGCCGCCGCGTCGTCCAGGTGCCGCTGGGGATCGGAGTTGAGGAACCGCCGCCCGGCGCACAGCTCCCAGAGCATGATGCCGAGCGCGTACAGGTCGATGCGCCCGTCGCCCACCTGCTGGCGTGCCACCTCCGGCGCCACGTAGCCGGGCTTCGCGAAGACCACGCCCGCCACGGTGTGGCAGCGGCGGTTGTGACCGCGCGCCGTGCCGAAGTCGATGAGCTTCACCTCGCCCGAATACCCGATCATCACGTTCTGCGGCGACAGGTCCCGGTGCACGATGCCGAGCGGCGAGCCGTCCGGTCCGGGGCGCTCGTGGACGTGCGCCAGCGCCTGCGCGATCTCGAGCGAGATGGCCACCGCGTCCGCCCACGCCACCTTGACGCCGGCCTGGATGGCCCGCTGTCGCAGATCGCTGAGGCTGCGTCCCTCGACGTACTCGACCACCGTGTAGGGCTCGCCGTCGTCGTCGGTCGCCGCCTCGAGGACCTGCGCCACGCCCGGGTGCTGCAGCTGCGACTGCACCCGCGCCTCGTCGAGGAAGCGCGCGAGGAAGGAGCCGTCGTGGATGTGATCCCGCCGGACGGTCTTGACGATGCACGGCCGCTCGGCTCCCTCGATGCCCGTGGTCGCGGCGAGGTAGACGTCCCCCATCCCGCCCCGCGCGGCGAGCTTCAGCAGGATGCGGCGCCCGAGCATGCGCGGGAGCGGGAGCGCGGACGCCGCGGACGAGAAGCCTTTCGCAGCGTCACCCATGGCAGAGCCACGCTAGGAAGGGGAACCGGGCGCGGCCAACTTTTGGGCCGAGGATCACCAGCCGGTGCGCGCCCGGATGGCCTCGACCAGCGTCCGCGCCATCTTCCGGTGGGTCGCGGGGCTGGGGTGGTAGTCGCAGCCGTAGCCGTCGGCGTCCTGCTGCGGTTCGAACTCGAGGTACGACACCTTCCGGTCACCCGCGGCGACGAGGTCGCTGATGGCGCCCTGGATGTACCCACGCGCCCGGCCGTGCGCCGGCTCGCGGAGCATGGGGCCGTTCGCGCAGACGATCTGCGCGCTCGGGTAATGCGCGCGCACGCGCCCGACGAAGGCCACGTACGCCCTCTGGAAGGCCGTCCCCGGATCGCCCGCGGCGAAGTCGTTCGTTCCGAGCGCGATGACGACCACGTCCGGCGGGGGCGCGGCGAAGGTCCACGCGCTCGTCGGATCGTCGGCCAGGGTGCGCTCGAAGAGGACGGGCATCTGGTTCACGGTCGAGCCGCCGGAGTCCCTGAGCAGACCGACGCCGGAGCTGGCGACGACGGTCTGCTGCGCGTCGAGCTCCGCGGCCGCCAGGGAATCGTAGGCGATGGTCTCGTCCTCCGTGCTGTCGCTGAAGTGCCAGCTGGCGGCGGGGGCGAGGTCGCCGTACCCGCAGCTGATCGAATCGCCGACGTACTCGATGCGGCGGGCGAACGGCTCGGGCGATGGCAGGAGCGCTCCGCCGGTGGGGACCAACCCCAGGAACTGCACCACGCCGACGTGGGACTCGGTCCGTTTGGTCAGCACCACGGTGTGCTCGCCGGGTCCGAGGCCCGAGGCGAGCGTGTACGCGCCGGCTGCGCGGCTGGTCGCCACCGCGCGCGGGGCGCCGCCGTCGACGACGACGTTGAAGTAGTTCTTCCCCCGGTCGTGGAGCCTCACGGCGATGCCGGTCCCCGTGAAACGCGCCACGATCGCGCTGCCCGGCCAGGCGAACCGCGGGCCGGCCGGGTCGCGCGTGTCGAAGCGGCCGAGGAAGTGGACCGTCGCCGTCGGGGCGGGTGCGGCACGCGCCTCGTCTGGCGGGGCGGTGACCGCCGCCGGCTGCGCCGGGAGCCCCCGATCGGGGACGAGCGCGGCGGCGTCGCCCGTGGACGAGCCGGCGGGCGCCGGCGCGTGGCGGCAGCCCAGCAGCACCTCCAGCGAAAGCATCGTGGCCATCCAGCGGTGGACCGTCGTCACGGGAGCGATCATATAGGGGTACCGATGCGCCGCCTCCTCTACGTCGCCCGGCACGGCGAGACCGACTGGAACGCTGCCGGTCGCTGGCAGGGCCACACCGACGTCCCGCTGAACGCGAAGGGGCGGGCGCAGGCCCTCGACATCGCGGGTGCGTTGAGGCACGCGAGGATCGCCGGGGTCGTCACCAGCGATCTGTCGCGCGCCCGGGAGACGGCGCAGATCGTCGCGGCCGAGCTCGGGCTGGCGGTCGCCTACTCCGACGCGGATCTTCGCGAGCGCGCGTTCGGCGTGTTCGAGGGGCTGACGCGCGAGGAGTGCGAACGGCTTCACGCCGAGGCATGGCGTGGATGGCTCGAGGAGAGGCGCGCGCCCGGAGGCGCCGAGGGGCATCATGCGCTCGGCGCCCGTGTGGTGGCCGCCATCGGGCGGGTCGCCGAGCGGGTCGCGCGGGACGACGCGCCGGCGCTGGTGGTGACGCACGGAGGTGCCCTGCGCGCCATGGTCGCGGCTGCCACCGGCGCCATGCCGGCGCCGGTCAAG
>DATBQU010000104.1:0-10308 GCA_036560665.1 Polyangiaceae bacterium | reverse complement strand
CGCGCCCGCCGGGCACCCATCGTGCCCCGAGGCACCCACGCCGGTGAGCGCGTGCTCGTTGCTTCACGGTGACGCGCGACGCCAGCAGGCATGCGATGCCGATCCCCACCTCTCGGCTCTCGTTGGTCCGGTTGTCGGCGTCGGGCCTGCCGCGGAAGCGTAAGCCACCTGACTCGAGGGCGAGGACATGAACGTAGCGATGAGCTGCTCGAAGAGCCTCTCGGTGCCCGATAGAGAGAGGGACAGTCTTGGTGCCAATGGCGTGGAGGAGCGTACGAGGCGTGAAGGAGAGCGCTGAACCGGGAAGCCGCGCGGCCAACGCGGCGTAGGGCGCGACCGCTAGGTCAGGCGGAGCCGCTGCGTAGAGCCCTACTGGTACAACGAACTGCTGACCAAGGAGCTGATCTAGTTGCGCCTGAGTGATCGGCATCCAAGAGGCCCAGGGTCCAAGAGTACAGAAGGGGGGACGACCATACAGCCGATGTACTCTCGGAGACCGTTGCGTGCGGGTGCCGTTGAGTTGTCGGGCGGCGACCCACTTCAGCGCTCTGCACGCCTCACGTCGATCTTTCCTAGGGACGCAACCCCTCGTCCCCCCTCACCTTCTCCCCCTCCCTCCCGAAAATCGTCTCCCCCCCGCGGCCAATCCGCCCCCCCCTCGGGCTTAACCCCATGAACCCCCCCGACCACGCGGCCCCCCGCCGCGCCGGCCGGGCCGCCCCGTCACGCCCCGAAAGGAGGCACCCGCCGCACACGCCAACCACTGCGCTGCCGCTGCCACTGCCGCCGACCGAAGGGAGGGAATGATTGATCCAGCTGACCCAGCACGAATGGACGCGCCTCTACAAGGAAGTCCTGATCCTCGCGCTGCGCATGACGCACACGAAGGTCCACGCGCTCGAGTGGACGACCCGGGACTGGGCGCAGAAGGCGGTGCAGGACGCCTGCATGCGCTACTTCCGGCGCCAGCCGGCGGGCATCGACACCGTCGATGACCTGCGCCGCTACCTGGTGTGGGCGGTCCGGAGCGAGCTCGGGCACGCCAAGAGACTCGAGGCGACGAGGCACGCGACGGAGGGGGCCGCCGCGGCCGAGGCGAAGCACCTGGGCGAGGATCTGACGCCCTCGCCGGAGGCGATGCACCTCGGGATGCGGCAGCGCCTGGCGGACGAGGCGCGCGAGGAGCGCCTGGTGCGCAAGCTGCGCCAGAAGCTGGCGGACGCGAAGGACACGATCGCCTTCGCGACGATGGACCTCATCGCCGAGGACAAGACCTCTCCCGCGGAGCAGGCGCGGGCCCTCGGGTGCGACGTCGAGGAGATCTACAACGCCCGCAAGCGTCGCAAGCGGGCCATGGAGCAGGTCCTCGAGGAGGACCGCGACGAGGAGGACGCGTGATGGCCGAGCTCGAGCCCCGGGACATCTGGAAGATCGTGGAGGAGCAGGCGCGCGAGGACGAGGCGCTCGAGGCGCAGATGCGCGAGGTGGCGTCGATGAGCGACGCGGCGCTCGATGAAGAGCTGCGCCAGGCCGGCGTCGACGTGGCCGAGGTCGAGAAGAGGACGCGCGCGCTTCACGCGTCGTCGAAGGGGGCGCCGAAGGTCGAGCGGCGGCCCGCGCCGCGCGTCGTCGAGAAGCGCCCGTGGCGAAGGCCGGTGGTGCTGTGGCTGGTGGCGGCCACGGCGGCGGTCGCGGGAGGTCTGGCGTACTCGGCGCTGCACGAGGCCCCGCCTCCCGCACCGGCGCCGGCTCCCACCCCGTCGACGCCCAGGGCGCCGCCGGTCCAGCCTGGACCGCCCGACCTCGTGGCGGCGACCGACATGCGGCACCGCGCCGCGGTCGCCTACGACGCGGGGCACCTGAGCGAGTGCCTGTCGCTGCTCGACCAGGCGCGCGACAGGGATCCCGCGGGCGACGCGGCGCCCGAGGTGAAGCAGCTGCGCGCGAAGGTGATGCGCGCGTTCGACGACAAGCCCGACGCGGGTCGGTGAGGGTCGAGAGAAATCGTCACCGCCCGACGGCCAATCCGGCCAGGCCCCGGGCTTAACCCCATGAAGGGCGACGATGCAACGCCGGGCGGTCCGGCGCGGCGCGGCGCCCTTCCATGGGTCGAAGGGACAGACTGGAAAGGAGAGAATTCAAACATGGGAAACAACACGGTAACGGGAAAAGCCACCGAGGCAGCCCTCGCGGAGAAGTTGATCGCGGGGGCCCAGAAGCACTTCGCGAGCGTCGCCACTCTGGCGTTCGCGAGCGCTTCGTTCACGCCGGCCCAGGTCGAGGCGCAGCTGCAGCAGCTCGCCACGCTCCGGACCGACGTGGATGCCGCCAAGGCCGCCCTCAAGGCGAAGCTTGCCGCGGAGGCCGTCCAGGCGCCTGCCCTGCGTACGCTGATGCGTGCGTTCGTGCAGTTCGTCAAGACGACCTTCAGCAACTCGCCTGACGTCCTGACCGACTTCGGCATCTCGCCGAAGAAGGCGCGGACGCCGCTCACGGTCGAGCAGAAGGCGGCAGCTACCGCGAAGGCCGCGGCAACGCGGAAGGCGCGGGGCACCAAGGGCACGAAGCAGTTGCAGGGGATCCACGGCGACGTCATCGGCGTCGAGGTGACCCCGGTGACGGCTCCGAAGCCCGAGGCTGCGGTGGCGTCGAACGGACCGAGCGCCCAGGCCAGCGACAGCAAGGCCACGGGCGCCACGGTCGCCCCCACACCGCACGGCTGACGGTGGTGTGGTGACAACAAGGGAAACGGGGAGCGCCCTCGGGAAGGGGGGCGCTCCCCGATCCCGCTAACCCCCGCGACCGCGACCGCGACCGCAACCGCGACCGCGACCGCGACCGCGACCGCGACCGCACCCGCGACCGCGCTTGGCGCCTACCGCACCCGCACCGGCTCCGGCGCCACCACCGACGTCCGGTCCGACTCCGGCGCCGCCTCCAGCACGACCGCCGCCGTCGTCGCGCGGCCACGCGCCAGCGCACGCAGGCGACGGACGGCCGAGACGTTGGCCACGACCGCCACCAGCCCGAGCGCCACGAAGATCGGCGCCCGCTCCGCCCAGGCCGGGAGCACCGCGGCCCGGACGGCCCACGCGAAGCACGGCATGAGGGCGACGCCGGCGCAGAGGCACACCGCGCGCTCGGCGCGGCGCATGACGCCGGGCGGAACGGGGACGCCGAGCGCCTCGGCCTTGGCGCTGCCGTAGCTCACCATGAACGAGCCGGCGAGGGCGCCGAGGGTGAGCAGCAGCGCGGGCGTCGACTCGCGGAAGTAGACGGCGAGGCCACCGAGGAAGAGGAACTCCTCGTAGCGGTCGACCGACGCGTCGAGCAGGGCGCCCGCCACCGAGGCGGTGCCGCTGCGGCGCGCGACGAGGCCGTCGAGGGCGTCGCCGAGCGAGGCGGCGACCATGGCCGCGGCCGCTCCGCCGAAGTGGCCGTAGCCGAGCAGGACACCTCCGATGGCGGCGAGCACGACGGACGAGACGGTGATGGCGTTGGCGGTGACGCCCAGGGCGATGAAGCGGTCGGCCACGCGCTCGAGGCACCACAGGGCGGCCTCGAGGACGGCGCGCGGGAGCAGGAGCGACTCGCGTGCCTCGCGGCGCTTGATCGATCCCGATCGGTCCGCCATCTGCATGAGTCTTCGATGCGCGCTCCGACGCCATGGTGGCTTGGGGCACGCGGCGACGCAGCGGATGCCGACGAGCCGGGCGCGCCATCCTACGAGCCGGAACATCGAACGGACGAGCGGCGCGCCTGGACGGCGCGGCGTCCACCCTCGCCGCTCGACGCTCGCTCCCTCGCCCCGGCCTCGACCTAGAGCGAGAAGAACTTGCGGATACGGCCGAGCAGCTGCGAGCTGCGCTCCTCGACGCTGGGCGGGGGGCCGCGTCGCGAGAGGACGGCCTCCTCCTCGGCGCGCGCCGCCTGGCGCTCGGCGATGATGCGGCTGATGTGCCCGGCCAGCTCGGGGGCGGACTCGAGCACGCCGCGCAGCGCGCGATCGTCGATGACGAGCAGCCGGCACGGACCGGCGGCCTGGACGGTGGCGTTGCGCGGCTCGCCGGTCATCAGCGCCATCTCGCCGACGAACTTGCCGGGACCGAGCCGCGCGAGCTGAACGGCGCCGTCGAGGACGAGCACCTCGCCGCTCTCGACCACGAACATCTCCGCGCTCTGCTCGCCCTTCTTCACGATGGGCTCGCCGTCGACGTAGAGCCGGACGTGGCTGGCGGCCGCCAGGTGGCGCCGCTGCTCCTCGGGAAGGACGGCGAGGAAGTCGACGTTGCGCAGCGCCCGCTCGCGATCGGCGAGCCCCTGCTCCTCGCGCGCCCGGGCCGCGGTGGAGACCTCCTGCAGGTGCACGGCGCGGTTGGGCGCGGAGGAGGGGGTGACGCCCGCGCGTCGCAGCGCGTACCAGATGCGGTCGCGCGCGGCGCCGTCGACGCCGTCGCGGCGGTGGAACTGGTCGGTGAAGAAGCGCACCCAGTACTCGACGTTGCCGTCGACGAAGGCGTTGGTCACGACCGACGCCGCGGGCTCGGACACGACGCCGGTGGAGCCGACCAGCGCCTCGAGGATCGCCTTCTGGACGAGGTGCGGCGGGACGTCGACCGGAGCGTAGACGTAGAGCGAGCGCCGCGACGCGGCCGTCGGCTTGGTGAAGTTGACGATGGCGGCCTTGGACAGCGTCCCGTTGGGGACGATGACCTCGACCTCGTCCAGGGTGACCACCTTGGTGGCGCGCCAGTTGATCTCGATGACGTGACCGATGTGCTTCTGCTCCGCGTCGAACTGGATCCAGTCGCCGACGTCGAAGGGGCGCTGCACCTGGATGGCGAGGCCGGCCACGAGGTTGCCCAGCGTCTCCTGGAGCGAGAGGGCGATGGCGGCGGTGAGGAGCGCCGAGGTGGTCAGGATGGAGCCGGGCTCGACGCCGGCGGTGCGCATGGCGACGAGGACGATGGCGATCCAGACGATCCCCTGGGTGATGTCGCGCACGATCCTCGGCGGCGGCCGGCGCAGGCGCCGCCCGAAGCCCACGTCGAGGACGAGCAGCACGCCGCTGCGCCCGACCGACGCGAGCAGCAGGATCGTCGCCGCCAGCGAGGCGGCGCGGTGCGCGGCCGTTCCCTCGGGCAGCGCGTGCTCGAGGCCGAGCGCCGCCGCGTAGAGCACGAGATAGACGAGGGGCTGCAGGACGACGCCGCGCGACCCCCGGGGGAGAAGCACCCACAGAACGGCGACGAGGAGGCCCGCGAGCAGGCCCGATCCCTGCGCCATCGGCCCGCCCATCGCGCCCATCGCTGCCTGCCAGCCTATGCGATAATGCAATGATAGCCGTGGCCTTCGTCAAGCTCGCCCTGCCGGCACGCTTCGAGGTCGTCCGCCGGATCGGCGAGGGCGGCATGGGGGTGGTCTACGAGGCGATCGACGTCGAGCGCGACGAGCGCGTGGCGCTCAAGACCATCCTGCACCACGACGCGGACACCATCGCCCGCGTGAAGCACGAGTTCCGCTCGCTGCAGGACATCCACCACCCGAACCTGGTGAGCCTGCGCGAGCTCGTCGCCGACGCCGACGACGTCTTCTTCACCATGGACCTGGTCGACGGCGTCGACCTGATGACGTGGGTGCGCGGGCCGCGCCGGCGGGCGCCGGTGTCGACCTCGCCCACGGCGGTCGATCTGCGCCCGCCGGGGCTGGAGCCCGACACCGAGGTCGATCCGCTGGGGCTGCGCGGCGACGACCCCCCCGTCTCCGACGTGAAGGCGCGCGGCGGCCGCGAGCCGGGGGCCTTCGACGAGGCGCGGCTGCGCGACGCGTTCCGGCAGATCGCCCTCGGCCTCGCCGCGCTCCACGCGGCGGGCAAGGTGCACCGCGACGTCAAGCCGTCGAACGTGCGCGTCACCCCCGAGGGGCGCGTGGTGCTCCTCGACTTCGGCCTGGTCTTCGAGGTCGACGCCCGCCAGCTCACCGACGGCAACGTGGTGGGCACGCCCGCGTACATGGCGCCCGAGCAGGCGTCGCTCGAGCCAGTGGGCCCGGAGGCCGACTGGTACGCGGTGGGGATCATGCTCTACGAGTGCCTCTCCGGGCGGCGGCCCTTCGAGGGCGCGGCGAACGCGGTGCTGCTGGCCAAGCACTACCAGGAGCCGCTGGCGCCGAGCGCCTTCGTGAGCGACGTCCCCCGCGACCTCGAGCTGCTGTGCCTCGAGCTCCTGCGCGTGGAGACGCGCGCGCGTCCGACCGACGAGGAGGTGCTGAGGCGCCTGCAGGCACGCTCGAGCGATCGCCCGGCCACGGGCGGCGTCCCCTTCGTGGGGCGCGACCTGGAGATCCAGGCGCTGGAGCAGGCCTTCGGCGACGTGGTGGGCGGGCGCGCGGTCACCGTGGCGCTGCTCGGCGAGTCGGGCGTGGGCAAGAGCTGCCTGGTGCGTCGCTTCTTCGACGTGGCGCTGGCGGGACGCGAGGACGTGCTGGTGCTGGCCGGGCGCTGCTACGAGCGCGAGGCGGTCCCCTACAAGGCGCTCGACGAGGTGATCGAGAGCCTCAGCCGCCGCCTCGGCCGCCTGCCCCGCGACGAGGCGGCGGCGCTCTTCCCTCCCGACGCCGACAGCCTGGCGCTGCTCTTCCCGGCCATGGGTCGCGTGCCGGCCCTGGCGACGCGCGCCAGCGTCCCCGACCGCGACCCCATGGAGCGACGGCGGGCGGCGTTCCGCGCGCTGCGCGAGGTGCTTTGCCGGCTGTCCAGGCAGCGCCGGGTGGTCATCACCATCGACGATCTGCAGTGGACCGACGCCGACAGCCTGGCGCTGCTCCAGGACGTCCTGCGCCCCCCCGGCGCGCCGGCGCTCTTGCTGGTGGTGACCATGCGCGCCCCGGCCACGGACGATCCCGCGCCCCCGCCGCTGATCGCCTCGCTGCCGGGCGACGTCCGGACCGTGCACGTCGGCCGCCTGGCGAACGAGGACGCGCGACGCCTGGCGGAGGTGCTGCTCGCGCAGGTCGCCGGCGCGCCGTGGAGCGACGCCGCGGCCATCGCCGCCGAGGCGGGCGGCCATCCGCTGTTCATCGACGAGCTGGTGCGCCATGCCTCGCTGACGCGGGAGCCGTCGGCCGGAGCGCTCCGCCTCGACGACGCGCTCTGGCGCCGCGTGCAGCGCCTCGACGCGGCATCGCGCCGCGTCCTCGACGTGGCCTGCGTGCTGGGAGCGCCGGTGTCGCAGGAGGTCGTGGCGCACGCGGCGGGGATCGACATGGGCGAGCTGGCGCACGCCGTGTCCCTGCTGCGCGCCACCAACTTCGTTCGCACGCAGGGGGCGCGGGTGACCGACGCCATCGAGCCCTTCCACGATCGCGTGCGCGAGGCCCTGGTCGCGCGCCTCGACGCGGACGCCCGGCGCTCGTGCCACGCCCGCATCGCGGCCGCCCTCGAGCTGGCCAAGGGGTCGGACCCGGAGGTCCTGGCCACCCACTGGGCCGGCGCCAGCGAGCCGGCCAAGGCGGCGCGCTACGCGCTCGTCGCCGCCGAACAGGCGGCGCAGGCGCTGGCCTTCGAGCGCGCGGCGCGCCTCTTCGAGCTGGCGCTGGCCTTGCTCCCCGAGGCCGACCCGCGGCTGCGCGGCGTACGCGAGCAGCTCGGCGACGCCCTGGCCAACGCCGGCGCCTGTGCGCGGGCGGCCACCGCCTACGAGAGCGCGGCGCGGACGGCGGGGCCGACGGAGGCGCTCGACCTGCGGCGCCGCGCGGCCGAGCAGCTGATGCGGGCGGGCGAGGTGGTGCGGGGCCTGGACGCGGCGCGCACCGTGCTGGCCGCGGTGGGTCTGGCGCTGCCGAGGACCACGCTCGGAGCGTTGCTCGCGCTGCTGTGGTTCCGACTCGTGCTGCGCCTGCGCGGCCTCGGCTTCGTGTCGCGCTCCGCGCGCGACATCCCCGCCGCGGAGCTGACGCGCATCGACGTGTGCTGGTCGGTCTCGTTCACCCTGCCGTACGCCGACGCGCTGGCCGCGGGGGTCAGCCACGCGCGTCACGTGCTGCTGGCCCTGCGCGCCGGCGATCCCGTGCGCGCCGCCCGCGCGCTGGCGATGGAGGCGTCGTACACGTCGTCGTCCGGCTTCCGCGGCTGGCCTCGCGCCCAGCGCGTGCTCGCCCTGGCCAAGGAAGCTGCCGACGAAAGCGGCGACCCCTACGCCCAGGCCATGGTGTTCGGGCTGCACGGCATCGCCGCCTGCGCCGCCATGCGCTTCGAGGAGTCCATCGCCATCCTGCGCGACGCCGTGATCCGCTTCCGCGCCACCGTCCCCGGCTCGGCCTTCGAGGTCACCACCGGGTACTTCTTCCTCTTCGTCTCCATGGCCTACTCGGGTCGCTACGGCGACCTGCGGCCCCTGCTCGAGCGCGCGCTGGTCGACGCCAAGGAGCGCGGCGATCGGTATGCCGCCATCATGCTGCGCCTGGGGATCCTCAACAGCACCTGGATCTTCGCGGGAGAGCCGGAGCGCGCGCGTCGTGAGATCACCGAGGCGCGGCGCGACATCCCCACCGATCGCTTCCGGGCAGTGAACTACCAGGCGCTCATCGCCGAGTGCTACGTCGACCTCTACGACGGGGAGTACGAGCGCGGCTACGCGCTGCTGCACGCGACGCTGCCCGCCGTGAGGCGCTCGCTCATCCTGCACCTCCAGGCCTACAGCGCGGAGATGGCCGCGCTGCGCGGTCGCCTGGCCGTCGCCTGCGCGGTGAAGGCCACCGGCCGCCGCCGCGGCGCCCTGCTGCGGGAGGCCTCGCGCACCATCCGCGATCTGGTCCCGATGCCGAGCTCCCTCGGGCGCGTCAACGTGCGCATGATCCGCGCGAACGTCGCGGCGCTGCGCGGCCGGCGCGAGGAGGGCCTGGCCATCGTGGAGGCGATGGCGGCCGACGACGCGGGCGACTCCTGGCTCTCGCGCCAGGCCGCCCGCCTCCTGCTCGGGCGGCTGCGCGAAGACGCGGCGATGCTCCGCGCCGGCGAGGGAGCGCTCGCCTCGCGCGGCGGGGGCCTCCACCCCGGCTTGATCCGGCTCTACTTCCCCGCGTTCGAGAGCGAGGTCACTCCGCAGGTCACTGCGCCGGCGGCTGCGCGCAGCGACCGTTGATGCACTGGTAGGTGGGGTCGCAGCAGTCGGCCGCGGTCGAGCACTTCTCGTACTCGTTGGAGCAGCCGCCGGGCGGGGGCACGCACTCGAGCGGCCCGCCGCCGTCGCCCGAGGGGCGGCAGAAGCCGTCGCAGCACTCGTCGCCCGTGCTGCACGCCCCGCCCTGCTGCTTGCACGGCGGCAGCACCCAGAAGCCGCGCAGGTTGTCGGCGGTGACCTCCTGCCCGTCGAGGTAGAACGCCGGGTGGCTCGCGTCCTTGCCGGTGGCGCCGTTGATGTCGATGGCGGCCACCCAGAGCTTGCCGTACTCGTCGGGCGAGCCCGAGGGCCCGTACTTGGAGCCGAAGGTGTTGCCGTACGAGCGATGGCTGGTGAAGACCACCCAGAAGTACCCGCCCACCGCCTCCGGCAGCACCGTCGGCGCGAAGCTGAGATCGGGATCGTTCGCCGGCAGGTAGGTCGCGGTCCCGCTCCCGGTGAAGCCGTCGAGCGCGTCGAGGCGCTGCGTCGTCTTGGAGGCGACGTCGACGATGAAGAGATCGCCGATGGCGTTGGAGTCGGTCTCGAACGGCCCGCCGCCTCCCTGCGCGGTGCTGCCCGGCGTCTCGGCCTGGTAGACCACCCACTTGCCGTCCGGCGTGTACGAGGGCCAGCCCAGCATGTGCGCCGGATCGGTCGCCAGATCCACCAGGTTGGAGAAGGTGTGGTTGCCGGACACGAAGTCCATCTTGGCGATGGTGTGTCCCTGGTCCTTGTCCTCGTGCACGAAGGCGAGCTGCTTGCCGTCGGGCGAGAAGGCCGGCGTGCCGCCGTTGGTGATCACGCTGTCCCATCCCAGCGCCGGGATGAGGTTGCCGGTCTTGGTGTCGTAGAGGCGCGACGGCGTGCCGGGGATCCAGGTGCGGTACTGGGTGGCGGACATGCCGAAGCTGCCGTCGGGGAACAGGGCGCCGTAGGTGTAGCGCTCGTCGCCGGCCACGTTGATCTGGGCGCTCGAGTTCTTGAGGTCGTAGCTCGCGCTCGAGAACAGGGACTGCGAGGCGACGAGCGTCGAGCCGTCGGCGCTCGCGGTGTGGCAGACGTTGCCGCAGCCCGTCTTGAGCACCGTCGGCTGCTGGGCGCCCGGCGCGATCACCATGAGCCCCACCGACCCCAGGCCGCCCGCGAG
>DATBQU010000103.1:0-40704 GCA_036560665.1 Polyangiaceae bacterium | reverse complement strand
GTTTGCGTCGAGCGTCACGGCGTCCGCGCCCCCGCCGTCGGCGGCGACCCCGTCCGATGCCGCGGTGGACACCATCGTCCCGCCTTCGTCGCATGCGGCTGCAACGAGGAGCAGCAGGGGCAGGGATGGTACGAGCCGGGCGAGCACGTCGTGGAAGTGTGGCCCGGAACGTGGAATGGCCCAAACGGCAGTGTCTTTCGCGGGGAGTGAGCCACCAGCGAGGCCTCGCGGTCGTCTATTTCTTCGAGACGGGCGGCAGCATCCGGTGGCTGCCGATCCCGTAGACAGGCCAAGCGCGCCCCGTGTTCCGGGGTCCAACGCCCATGCCGCGCGCGCTGGTCGCTCTCGTTCTCGGCCTCACCGCCTGCGGCGGCGCCGACCGGTCACCTCGATCCGTGCGCGACCTGGACGAGCGATCGCGGGCTCGTCGACTGCAACCCCGACAACGAGGTCGTGCACGAGCCGGGCGACGCCGGGCCGCCAGCCAGCGCAGGAAGAACGCGCGCCGCACGTTGACGGGTCCGCCGTCCTACGGGGCCACGCGCACCTCGCGGAATGCGCTCTCGACACAGGCGCAACGGCTCCGACGAGCCCGACGGGGGCGACGCATCTCCGGCCCCCTATCCATGACCGTGCCGCCTTCGCCGCCCGCGGGAACCCGCAAAGGGCAGCGCTGATGAGCGCGGCGACCCGCCCCTCCGAGCCGGCACGCCGGACGCACCCTCCCCCCTGACGCGGGGCGACGCGTCGCAGTAAGGTTCCTCTCCCGTCGAATTCGCTGAAATTTCACCGGCCCCTGGGGCGAACACCCTTCGCCTGGGATGATCTCCCTCCTGATGCCCAACGTCGTGACCCTGTCCGACCGGCTCGATGATCGTGCCTTCGCGGCCGCGACGGCCGAGCTGCGCCCTCACGTGAGGGCGGTCGTGGCGGCGGTCATGGGCGTGGGGCGCGACCATCCCGACGTCGATGATTGCACCCACGAGGCGCTCCGCCGCGCCATCGAGGGTCGCCAGCGTCTGCGCGAGGGCGAGCCTCTCCGGCCCTGGGTGACGGGCATCGCCCGCCACGTCGCCCTCGACGCCCTACGCGCCCGGAAGCGCCAGCGCGACCGCACCGCCCTCTCGCGCGACGGCGACGACAGCTCTCCGGATCCGGTCGAGCGCGTCGCCGACGGGGCTCCGTCCGCGTTCGACCGCCTCGCCGACGCACAGCGGCGCGACGCGATCGCTCGCGCGCTGACGTCCCTGCCCGACGGCCAGCGGCGCGCCCTCACGATGTTTCACATGGAAGGTCTGCAGTACCAGGAGATCGCGGCGCGCCTCGGCGTGCCGCTCGGCACCGTCGCCACGTGGGTGATGCGCGCGCGCAAGAGCGTCGCTGCCGCCGTCGGCGTCCAGGAGGAGTCATGAAGGACGACGGCAAGCTGCCGAGGGAGCTCGTGTGGGACGGCGTGCACGTCTCCGAGCTGGCGCTGTCCGCGCTGGCAGACGGGCAGGAGGCGATCCTCGATGTTCGCGCCGTCGAGCACGTCGACGCGTGCGAGTGGTGTGCGGGCCGGCTCGGCCGGGCGGCGCTCGTCTCGGCGACGGTAGGCGAGGCGCTGGGTGAGGTGGCCATCAAGCCCGCCACCGCCTCGTCACCTGCGCGTGCGGCCGCGCGGCCCTTGCGCGCGCTGGCGCTGGGGTTGGCGGTCGCGGTGCTGGCGGCGCTGCCCACGGTGCCGCAGCTCGGGAGCTTCGTCCGGTTCGCGCTGGCGTTCGCCGCGCGCGGGGTCCCCGTGCTCGCGCGGGGTGGAGTCGCGCTCGCCAGCAGCGAGGCGGTGCGTGGGGCGCTGCCGACCGCGACGCTGGCCGCGTCGGCGCTGCTGGTCGTGATGGGTTGGGCGATCGCTCGTTCGCGGTCGCGTACGTCTTCCGAAGGGAGCATGTCATGAAGTGGTGGAAGGGCTCGGGTCCGGCGGCGGTCGCGCTCGCGGTCGCGTCGCTGGCGGCGGTGACCTCGGCCGAAGCGCGGGTGCGTCACGACGGGACGTGGCCGGCGACCGACAAGATGGTGTCGCTCGACGTCGACGGCGCGCCGCGGGCCGAGGCGCTGCGCAAGCTCGCCGACGCGGCGGGGTGGAGCCTCGTCGTGCACGCCCCGCCTGGCGACAAGGTGGACATCCACGTGAAGGCCCAGCCCGCGTCGAAGGTGCTCGATCTGCTGCTCGACGACGGCGACTACGTGGCCAGGCGGGACGGTACGCTGGTGGCGATCGAGCACGACGCGACGCCGGCTCTGGCCGCCTCGACCGGGGCCTCGGCCACGACCTCCGCAGGGACGGCGGTGCCGCCGGTCCCTCCTGTGCCGCCCGTTCCACCCGTTCCGCCCGTGCCGAGCGCCGCGGCCTCCGCACCGTTCCCTGCGCCTGCGTCGACCGACCTGAAGATCCAGCTCGGCGGCAAGTCGTCCGAGATCGATGAGCCGCACAAGCACGGCCAGGACCGCACCGTCATGGGCGGCGACGTGCGGATCGCCAAGGGCGAGATCGCGCGCGACGTCACCGTCTTCGGCGGCAACGTCGACATCGAAGGGGAGGCGACGGGGGACGTGAGCGTCTTCGGAGGCAGTGTCCACGTGCACGACGGCGCGCGCATCAAGGGCGACGCGACCGTGTTCGGCGGTGAGCTCGAGCTCGATCAGGGTGCGAGCGTCGACGGCGACGTCAGCGCCCTCGGTGGCGAGGTGAAGCGCGCCCCGGGAGCGCACATCGGCGGCGACGTCACCGTGAAGGGCGGCGCGGAGGACCACCCCACGGGGGCGGGCGCGCCGGCCAAGGCGTCCGGGCGCAGCCGCCTGTCGCGCGCGGCCGAATCGGTCATGGATGGCGTACGCCTCGCGGCCGTGCTCTTCGTCATCGGCACGGTGCTCATCGCCCTGACGGGCAAGCGAATGGATTCGCTCCGGGGCGAGGTCGCGGCGCGCCCGATGCGGTCGCTCGCGCTGGGGCTACTGGGCAGCTTCGCGGCGTTGCTGGTGTTCATCGCGCTGTGCGTGACGGTCATCGGCGCCCCCGTCGCGATCGTGGGCGTCCTGGTGTTCGGCTTCGCGGTGCTCGGTGCGATGTGCGCCGTGCTGTCGGTAGTGGGCGAGGGGCTGCTGCGCCACAAGACGCAGAATCCGTACGTGCACCTCGCGGCGGGGTGCGCGCTGTTCGTCGCCCTGTCGGCGATTCCCTGGGTGGGCGGCTTCCTCGTGGTGGCCGTGCTGCTGATGGCGGTCGGCGTCCTCGTGGCCACGCGCTGCGCCGGACTGCTCGTGAAGAGGAACGGCAGCGGCTCGCCCTATCGCGGCCCGGAGGTCGCTTAGCGTCACCCGTGTGCTACGAAGCGTCGCGATGAGCACCCCCAAAGTCGACATCGAGAACAAGTCCGTCGAGCACGAGGGCAACACCTACCGGATCCAGGCGTTGGCCGACGACAACTTCGTCGTGCTTCTGGCCGGCGTGCCGGTCGGGCGCATCGTGTACTCGTTCGGTGCAGCGAACGGGGTGCCCGAGGGCGACGCGGCGAACGAGGACACTCTCTACGCGATCGCCGAAGCCTGGTTCGCGGCCACCCCGACCTGAGCGATCAAGTCCGCTGCGCGCGTCGCGACATCGTCATGATGGCGCGGAAGACGTCGGCCACGGCGTCCTCGTCCAGCTTCAGCTCTTCCGCCCACGCGCGCCGCGCGCCCATCACCTCGGTCTCGCGCGACGAGTCGAGCACCGGCGCGCCAAGGCGGGCCTTGGCACGCGCCGCCCGCAGCGACAGCTGCGCCCGCTGGGCGAGCAGCCTGACGATGTCCCGGTCGACGCGGTCGATGTGTTCGCGCGCCTCCTTGAGCTCCGGCGAGCGGTCGCCGAGGTCCGGGATGACGAAGCGCCCCGCCGAGTCGGGGGCGGCGTCTCCGCTCTCCCCCGCGGGCGAGGCGGACTGAGCGTCGAGCGCGCGATCGATGGAGGACAGCGCCTGCACGAGCTGTTTGCGCGCCTCGGCAGCGAACGGGTTGTCCCGGGCGATGGCGGAAAAGAGGTGCCCCGCGTCGGAGCGCACCGTCTCGATGGCGCGCGCGATCGCCTGGAAGCTCGGCGGCGCGAAGGGCACCTCCATGCCGGCCCCGGCGTCGATCATGCCCTTGGCCACGAAGAACGTGAGCGCGTGGGTGTGCGCCATCACGCGGTCGTGACTCTCCGCGGTCTGTTCGATCACCTCGCAATCGATGCGCTCGTAGAGCGCGCGCACGCTGGCCGCGGCGGTGGCGTGGGAGGGCCCGAAGGTGGCGGGCGCCGGGCAAAGGACGACGCGGAGCGGCCTCTCGGCCAGGGCCAGGCTGAGCGGCCCGAAGAGCGGATGGGTGGCCACCCAGGGCACGGAGGCCCCGAGGACCTCGCCCAGGGCCGCCGACGGGCCGACCTTGACGCTGCCGACGTCGAGCACGATCTGGGAGCCGTCCTTCGCGAGGTGCGGCGCGAGGTCGTGGAGGGCGGCCCGAATGCGGGGCACGGGGACCGAGACGACCACGAACCGCGCCCCCCGGACGAGCTCTGCCGGCGAGTCCGCCCGCACCTCGGCGGGGACGTCAGCCTGGGGATCGTGCGCCCGGAGGCTGACGCCGGCCTCCGCGAAGAGCTGGCCGAGGGCTCGCCCGAAGCGCCCGTACCCGAGGATGGCAACATCGATCGCGGGCTGTGTTGTCATGCGGGCAGGCTGGAGCAGGGCTAGAGCAAGGCTAGACCAGGCCGAGCGCCCGGCAAACGGCGGTGATGCGCGCGGGGCTCAGCCGTGGTCTCATGGCAGCGTGGGAGGGGCACACTCGGCGAAGCTGTCGGCACAGCTCGAGACGCGCAGGCTGCGTGCGATGGCGCTCATCGCCCAGGGGACGTCCCAGGCCGAGGTCGCTCGCCAGCTCGGGGTGACACGCGAGGCGGTCCGGCAGTGGGTGGGGGCCTGGCGCAACGGCGGTCCCGCCGCACTGGCGTCGCGCCCGCGCCAGACGCGCGGCCGCGTGCCCCTCTCCAGCCTGGCGGAGACAATCGATCGAGGGCGCGCCGGCTCGGCCTCGCTGCTCAGCACCGAGGCCGTTCGTGATCTCGTCGCGCGGGCGCACGGCGTGACCTACAGCGCCTCCAGCGTACGCGCCATCCTGCGCCGCCTCGGCTACGTGTATTCGCGCGAAGAGGGCTGGCTCCCCCCCAGCGGACAGCCGGGCAGCCAGGGCGCGTTGCGCACCGGCTGACGTATCCTTCGGGGGGTGCCCCTCCCTCGCGTTGCCCTCGTGACCGCCGCTCTCGCCGCCGCGCTGCCGGCGAGCGCCTGTGCCGGCGGCCAGGCGGCCATCGCGCCCGCGGCGCCGCCCCCCCCGGCGTGTCCGGTGGAGGGGTGCGGCGGAGAACGCGTCGCGAAGCTCGCCGCGGCCCGGGCGCCGGACGCGTGCCCGAGCGCCGGCGAGGCCCCTTGCGGCGGAGCCTCTGCGCGAGAGTGCGCGCAGCGCGCGATGTCCGCCTGGAGCGACGCGCAGGACGAGCGCGCGGTCGCGTGCGTCGCACGGACGCTGTCGGACGCTTGCTCCCTCGGCGACGCGCGGGCCTGCGGCTTCGCGGGCAGGATGTGGCTCGACGGGCGCGGCGTGACACGGGACGCCGAGCGGGGCATCCGCATGCTGGTGCGCGCGTGCGACGACGGGGTCGCGCTCGCCTGCATGGTGGCGGTCCGATGGCTGGCCGACACGAACAACGCGCGCGACGTGAAGGACGCGCCCGAGCTTCGCGCCCGCCTCGACGCAGAGCATGGATGCTTGACCAGTACGGCCGAGGACTGCTTCCGCGTGGGGCTCGACTACTACTACGGCCGCCAGTCCTTCCCGCGCGATCGCGTGCGCTCCGTCGAAGCTTATGCGCGCGGCTGCGATCTCGGGCATGGGATCGCCTGCAACAATCTTGGTGATGCGCTCGAGTACGGCGAGGGAGTCCCGCGCGATCTGCCGCGCGCCGCCGCCACGTACGATCGGGCCTGTCACGTGGGTGAAGCGCTGGGGTGCTCGAACCTGGGCCATCTGCTCGAGCGCGGCGAGGGCGTGTCGCGAGACCTCCCGCGCGCACGGGCGCTCTACCGCGAGTCGTGCACGAGCGGCGATGTCTACGGTTGCCTTCACGCGGAGATGCTCGCCGCCGTCGAAGTGGGCGCGCCCCGCGATCCGCAGCGCGCGCTCGACCGCTGGCGCCGCGCCTGCGATGCGCGCGACGCGAGGGCGTGCACCTTCGTGGGCGTCGTTTACGAGGACGGACCCGACGGGTTCGCCCGCGACGAGGCCAGGAGCCTGCAAGCGATGACCCGGGCGTGCGACCTCGGCAACCGGCGTGGATGCGACTGGATCAAGGTGCACCCGGGTCCCTGAACACCCGCGACGACGCGCGCGGCTGCGCTATCTTCTTCCGGTGCGTCCCTGGCCCGTCTGCGCCGCCGGCTTCCTCGCCGTGCTCGCCCCCGCCGGCCTGGCCCGGGCCTTCTGCCGGACGACCACGGTTCACGAGCCCGTCCCCTACGACCCGGTCGCCAGCGGATGCTGGACGCAGGGGACCCCACTCGCGTGGGCGGCGGGCTCGCGCGTCGCCTACTCGCTCTCTGCAGGCGCCAGCGCGCAGATCCCGCTGGCCGATGCGACGCGAGTCGCGGACCTCGCCTTCGAGACGTGGAACGGCGCGTCGTGCGCGGGGAACAAGCCGCCCGACGTGCAGGCCTTCGATCAGGGCCCGGTCAGCGTCGACGCGGCCGCCAGCGACTGCGGTCTCCAGCCGTGCGATCCGACCTTCCACGACCCCCAGCACGTCATCGTCTTCGACGACGCCGTCTGGCCCCACAACGACCCCAACAACACGCTGGCGCTCACGACCGTGACCTACGGTGTCAACTCCGGCGAGATATTCGACGCCGACGTCGAGATCAACTCGAAGGAGCACACGCTGAGCGCCCAGGAGCCGGCGCCGCAGGGCGCTTTCGATCTCCAGTCCATCTTGACGCACGAGGCGGGGCACTTCTTCGGCCTCGCGCACGCCACCGACAGTCATCCCATCATGTTCGCGCAATACCAGCCCGGAGCGGTGGCGCTCACCACCGACGACGTCGACGGCATCTGCTCGATCTACCCCGCTCCGCCCAAGAGCGGCTGTGCCTGCACGACAGCGCCGCCCGGCACGGGAGGCTTGGCGCTCGCGTCGGGGCTTTCGCTCGTTGGGCTCGCGGCGCTGCGCAAGCGCCGTCGCCCGTCACGGTGAGGGCTGCTCGGCCCCCAGCGCCGTCGTCGGCTCGGAGTCGACCAGCGGCCGCGCGCGCGCCACGGTCACCAGCACGTCGCTGGTCTGGGTCCAGTTGCGCATCATCAGCGAGTAGTCGGTGACGTTGGGGTCGGCGACGGTCTGCCGCAGGACGTCGTCCATGTAGAAGCGAGTCGCGCTTGGCGCGCGTTCGATGCGGTAGCGGTGGGGCAGAGCGTCGAGCGGGGCGTCCTGGCTCGCGCACGCGGCGGTCGAGCAGTGCGGGTTGCCGGCGATGTACTGTTCGGACCTCACCGTGCTCGTGCCGCGCTGGATCCAGATGATCCAGGGATCGCTTGCCGCGAAATCGTTCTGGTGCTGGAAGCCGAGCCACCACCAGAACCCGTTCGTGACGTCGGCGGCGCTGCCCGGCACCGTCACGGTGGCGAAGAACTCGAGGGCGGAGGCGGTGGGGACGTTGTCGGTCTGGTAGTCCGTCCTGAGCGAGTCGGGATCGGTCGACGAAGCGGGGTTCCAATGCCGAAGCGTCAGCTGGTGGTTGGCCACCACCGGCGCGCCGAGGGTGATCCAGTGCGACGCCGGCTGCGTCCCGGGGAAGTCGTCGTAGAACGCGAAGACGTTCGCGCCGTTCGCCGGAGGGGTGCCCGCGTCGGGAGCAGCGTAGTCGACCCAGTAGGTGTCGCTCGCGTTGGCGGCGATCGCACTGGCCAGGGCGAACCAGATCACGCTGGGCGCGAGCGCGTCGACGATTCGATCGCGCCCCGTCCCCGCCGCGTCGGTGACACGCAGATCGGCGAGGTCGGCACGCAGCTTCCCGGCTGCGATGAGCGACGCGGTATCGAGCGTGAATTGGACCGCGTACCCCGCAGGCACGGGATCCGCGCCGGCGGTGACCGTGATCAGGCGACGCAGGCCCGTCGAAGCCGGGCCCGGATCGTTCACCGCGTCCGCGGGGGGAAACCCGTCGTGCGGCGCGTCCGACGCGGAGTCCACGCTGCCGTCACCGCCCGACCCATGCGTCGTGTCGCCGGTGGCGTCGCCGCTCTGGCCATCGGCGGCGAGCGCGTCCCCCGAATCGTCTCCCCCCCCGCCGGCCCCCGAGAGACCGTCGAGCGGATCGAGCACCGAGCACGCCACCATCGCGAGGAGCATGCCGCTCGCCGCCATCGCCGCTGCTCCGAGGTGGTGGCGCCGCCGAACCCCCACGATGGCTCGAAGCGTAACACCTACGGCAGGGCGGCGCTGCCACCAGGCCGATCCAGCCCAGCGCCCTTCTCGAGCATCCCCGCGTCGTGCACCGAATAGCTCCACGTGCCGCCCGGGGCGGGGCCCGCTCCTCCGTCCGGAGACAGCCCGGCGACCTGATAGGTGGACGCGCCTCCGGCCTTCACGAAGACGCCGATCGAAGTCGATTCGTTCGGGTAGTAGTCCCACCCGGCGGCGCCGAACGCGTAGGGCGAGCCGGCCGCGAAGGTATCGGTCCCGCCCGCGTTGACGAGAAGACCGATGCCGAGCGCGTTGCCGGCGCCGAGGGACAGCCCCGGGCCGCGATACGCGTCGTCGCCGCCGGCGTCGTAGTGAAGCGACACGCTGCAGTCGTGGCCCACGCCGATCGACGTCGCCTGGATGGGGAAGGTGGGGTCGTAGCGGTCGTTACCGGCGACGTCGGCGAAGGTGGTGAGGCCCGTGTGCGCGGCGGAGCCCTGGACGTACCAGAGGCCCTCGTACACGTCGTCGCCGCCTCCTTCGAGGAGCATCCCGATGCCCATGGCGAACGCCGAGGCCTGACCGAAGACGCTGGTCGTGTAGCTGTCGTCTCCGGCCGCGTCCCGAAGCACCCCCATGCCACCGGGAAAAGGGTGGCCCGCGAACGGGACGTCGGGGCGGAACCCCTCGCCGGCGCCCTGGGTCATCGACGTGTTGCCGGCAAGCGTCGACTGCGGCGGTCCGGGGAGCTGGCCGTTGGGGTAAATGGCGTCGCCTCCGATCGACGGCTCGCCCGGATCGGAGAAGTAGGTGTCGTTGCCGGCCTCGTCGACCAGGGCGCCGAAGCCCTTCGCGAAGCCGAACCCCTGCGCCGAGTTGTACACGACGTACGAGTCCTTGCCCGCGCGATCGAGCAGCAAGCCGATGCCCCAGCCCGCAGCCCCCTGCGAGAGCGTCTCCGAGGCGTACTTGTCGTCGCCGCCGTCGTCGAAGAGCACGCCGACCCCGAGCACGCCGGTGCCCTCCGAGACCGCCAGCGAACGGTAGGTGTCGTTCCCCGCGCCGTAGTCGAGCAGCAGGCCGACCCCCAGCACGCCCGCACCGTGCCGCGGCGTGCGTGAGACCGTCGGCCCCCCGAACCTCCCCGCGCTGTCGCTGGGCAGGCGGTGCCCCTTCATGTCGGAGGGCACGGGCTTCTCGACGTAGGCGTAGAGGTCGTTGCCGCCGAGATCGATGGCCACCGCGAGCGCCCTCGCCAGCGTCCCCGTGCCCACGGGCACACGGTAGGTGTCGTCGCCCCCCGTATCGAGCAGCAGGGCTGCGCCATCGGCCTTGTCGCCGGGCAGGGTGGTGTCGGCTGCCCTGCCGTGCACGACGATGGCGCCGAAGGGAGTATCGACCGCCGTGCCGGGGACGTCCCGCCCCGCGAACCGCGCCAGCTGGGCGGACTCCACGGTGGCGGCCACGCGCGTGGCTGCGCGCGCCATCTTGCCGACGTCGACCTTGCCGAACGCGCCGAGCGGCGCCGTGGTGACGTCGAAGGGCGGCGGGTTCCCGATGATCATCGCCGGCGTCTGGCCGAGAGCCGCGTAGGCGCTCTTCGCGGGCGTACGCGCGTCGTCGACGTCCTTCGCCGAGTAGCCGATGGCACGGACGACGGGCACCAGGGCCTGCTGCAGGTCGAGCGGCAGGGAGGCGACGGCCGACTGCGCCGCCGACGGGTCGAAGCTCCCGTCCCCGTAGAACGCGGCGAGCTCGCCCAGCGCGCTCGCCAGCGGGGCGAGGTCGCCGCCGTCCACGACGAACCACGCCGGATCGGAGCAGTCGCTCACCGGGATGCCGAGGCGCGCAGCGGCTGCGGCGATCGAGCTCGCCACGGGGGTCGCGCCATTCACCGCGCTGTCGAGCCAGATCGCAGTCTCACCGCCGTAGGCGGGCAGGCGCAAGGGGGCGGCCAGTAGCGGCGCGAAGTCGGGCAGCTCCCCGGCCTCGGGGGAAGGCATGACGCATTTGCCGGCCCAGCCCATCGACAGCGAGCAGCGATCGCTTCCCACGGCGGCGAGCGCCTCGTCGACAGCGTCCGGCTGCGGCGGCCTCGGCGCATTGCAGGCACCGTTGCCCCCGGGGAACGGCGCGGGCTTCGGCGACGTCACGCAAGCCGGCGAGGGGCCCACGTCGACCAGCTCGCCTTGCGCATCGCCCGCGTCGTCGCCCGTGGACGGCGCGCCCGTCGACGAGGGCGACGAGCACGCGTAGATGGCCCCGAAGCCGGCGGTCGCCGCGGCCACCCACCACCCGGTCCGCATCCGGCGATGGAACTACTCAATCTCGATGGGCACAACGGGCGAAGGCGCCGGTGGGACCGGCAACCCGTACATCCCGACGGTGACCGACGAGGCCGGGGTGGTCGCGGGGGGTGGGACGGCGGGCAGGGAGCTCGGATCCGGCGGCTGCCGGGTGTGCGGGAGGTACTCGCGCGCGAGCCCTCCCATGGCCGACTTCATCTGCTTGCCGGCCGTCAGCCACGGCGACGGGCGGGCCCAGGGCGTGGGGACGTCGTGGGAGCGCGGCAGCTGCGTCGACAGGTCCCAGGCCAGCGCTGGGCCTGCACCCAGGACGGCAGCCAGGGTTGCCCCCACGAGGACGCGCGCCAGTTGCGCGCGCGGCGTGGGCGGCGGACGCAAGGCCATCGGCGCCGTAGGACGGGCCGGCGCCCGCGGAGCTTGGGTAAGGCCTTCACTTCGCGTCGCCATGGGTACTCACCCCCAACGTCCCAGCCGGTAGAGCGCTTCCCACGGCGGGAAGTTCCGGGCGCTTCTCGTCTTTCGTACGTACGGCGTCCACGGGAGATCTGCGAACGTCTTCCCGTCATCGACGGCCGCGCCCGGATCGTGACCGCGGAGCGGTCAGGGCGTCCCGCCGTCGCCCACGTTGTCCGACAGGCCGAACGTGACCGAGTACGTTGCGCCCGTCCTGGACGTGTCGCCCAGCGTCGCCGTCCCCGCCACCAGGTCGCACGATAGCTCGGGATCCCCGTCCGAGGGCGTCGGCTGGGGGTCGACGAAGCTCTGCGGCTGCCGGTCGGCGATGACGCACTCGTCAAAGCCGCCCTCCCCGGCGCCGTAGAGGACGCGCCCGGCGCAATCGAGCAGCACGCGGCACGTCTGCTTGGTTGCGTAGCCGGGCGAGATGCGCAGCCGGCAGACCGCCCCGACGAATGGCAGGACGCCCGTCTTCGACCTGACGCGTGCGGTTCGCGTGACCACATCGTCGAACGGAGGCACCGTGTCGGGCAGGAGCGCCTTGCCCCTGCGGACCGCCGAGTCGTGGTCGAGCGTCGCGTGCACCCGGAACGCGGGCGCCGTATCGCGGAACGCATCGAGGATGCCCTTCGGTGTATGGAGCATGATCTGCGCGCGCGGTGGCGCCCGCGAGCCGACGTCCTCCGCGCCGAGGTGGTAGCGGAAGGCGAGGGCCTCGCCCGCGACCGGCTCCTCGTCGAGGCTGAACATCTCGTTTGCCATTCCCTCCAGCGGGACGCTCGAGTCGTAGAGCATCTGCCCCTGGCACTGGAAGGTGAGCAGCGCCTCGCGGGCGTCCTTGCCGTCCGACGCGGCGCTCGCCGTCAGCGTGCAGGGCGCACCCGCCGGCGGTGCCGCGCCGCTCGACGAGACGAGGCGCCCTCGCCAGGTGATGGTGACGGGACCGGCGGCGACATCGGGCCGAGCCGGCGCCTGGGGCTCCGGCGCCGAGGGCGGCTCATCGGCGGGCAGCGGAGGAGCGGGCGCCTCGACCACCGCGACGGAGGCGATGGCGCTCGGCACCACGGGCGCGGCGGGCGACGAGGATCGCGTGGCCAGGACCAGCCCGGTGATCGCGGCGACGAACGCTAGTCCCGCGCCGGCGATGACCAAGATCCACCGCGGCGCAGCCGCCGGGGACACGGGGAGGGCCGCGGGCTTGAGCGCCTCGAGCTCGACCGTCCGCTGGCAGAAGGCGCACCGCAGGACGGTCTGCCCCTTCGACGGCGCGTCCATCGGCGCGCCGCACGTGGGGCAGGTGAAAGCTTGCATGCGCGGTCGAGGCTATCACCCCGACGCGCGGACTTACGCCGCGCGCTCCTTCCGGACGGGCGCGTACCAGCTCCACTGCTCGGCGAGCCGTCCGTCGGCGACGCGGAACAGCGCCATGCCGCGCCGGGGGCCGTCGGGGTGACCGTCGGCGTCTCCGGGCTCGAGGCGGGTGCGGACGGCCACGAACTCGGCGTCGGCGGCCACGATCTCGGCGCGCACCACCAAGCCCGGATAGAGCGCGTGCAGGCGCGGAGCCAGCGACCGGACTGCCGCCGGGCCGAGGAAGTCGGGGTGGGCGTGCTCGACATAGGTCGGGCCGAGCAGTTCGTCCGCGGTGGCGCCCTCCCCGGTGTTCCACATCTCGAAGTAGCGGAGGACGAGCGCCTTGCTCGCCTCGACGCGCGGCCCGGCGAGGCCGCTGCGGGCGGGGCTGCGGGGATCGGGAGGACAGGGGGATGCGGACATCGGGCTCCTCTCTCGGCCGTTCCTGGTCTACAATCGGAACGGTGACTCCGGTACCATCTATATACGGAACCATCGCTCCGTTTGTCAACGGACGTCGGAACGAGCCGCGCCCGTGAGGCGGCCGCGCGCAATGAGGGCCGACGCCGAGCGCAACCGCCGGCACGTCCTGGAGGTGGCGATGGCGACCTTCGCCACCGAGGGTCTGGCCGTCCCCATCGACGAGATCGCCCGGCGCGCGGGCCTGGGCGTGGGCACGCTCTACCGCCACTTCCCCACCAAGGAGGCGCTCTTCGCGGCCATCGTCGAGGGGCGATTGGAGGAGCTGGTGGACCTCGCGCGGGCGGGAGCCAGGGCGGCCGATCCGGGGGCCGCATTCTTCGCCTTCATCACCCGGATGGTGGAGGAGGGGGCGGCGAAGAGGGACTTTCTGACCGCCCTCGCCGGCAAGGGTGTCGATCTGGAGCGAATCGCGGCGATCAAGCTTCGGATGCGCCGCGCCATCAGCGCGCTGCTCATGCGTGCGCAGCGCGCCGGGGCCGTCCGCCGCGACGTCAACGCTGTGGACGTCCTCACCCTGGTCATGGGTACCGTGCACGCCGCGGACCGGCACGGCGCCGGAGCGGCTGAGCGCAGGCGGATGCTGGCGGTGATCGTCGACGGGCTGCGGCCGCGGGGGTGAAGGCGCGCGAGGTTGATCGCGAGTTGAGACGTGACGAGGTGGCGCGCCCAGCGCATCCCTTCCTTCCATGCGTGCGCGCCCCCTCTTCTTCCCTGCGTTCGCGTCGCTGGCCATCGCGGCCTGCTCCTCCTCTTCTTCGTCGCCCGGGAACGACGCGGGTCTGGAGGACATGTCGCCGACGCGACCTGCCGAGACTCCCCTGGCCCCGGTGCTCATCGGCACCGGCGGCTTCGGCTTCGGCGTGGGCAGTGGCTTCCCGGGCGCCGCGGCGCCGCAGGGCCTGGCCAAGGTCGGCCCGGACACGAGCGGCCCCTGGGGCACGATCGAGTTCCTCCACTGCTCTGGGTACTGGTTCGGCGACGACACCATCCAGGGCTTCTCCCACATGCACGTGCACGGCACCGGCATCCCGGACTACGGCGTCCTCGGGATCATGCCGCTCGACACGTTCGACGCCTCGCGCACGACGATGGCGGGCTACCAGTCGAAGTTCGACAAGTCGACCGAGGCGGCGACGCCCGGGAAGTACGCCGTCACGCTTAAGAACGGCGGCATCCTCGCGGAGATGACCGTCACGTCGCACGCAGCGCACCATCGCTACACCTTCGCGGACAGCGCCTCCACCGCGCACGTCGTCTTCGACCTCGATCACCACATCGCGAGCGGCAAGGTCGATACCGAGACGCTCGACCTCGATCCGGTGGCGCACACCCTGAGCGGCTCGTTCAAGAGCCTCGGCGGGTTGTCCGGAGGCTTCGGCGGGTCGATGATCTACTTCGTCGCCAGACCCCAGCGGGCGTGGTCGAACGCGATGATGTGGAGCGGAGGAAGCGCGCCGGCCGCGGGGACGCACGCGCAGGGTACGGGAGTGGGCGTCGAGCTCGAGTTCGACCTCGCAGCGAGCCACGCGCCGGTCGAGCTCCAGGTGGGTCTGTCCTTCGTGTCCACCGCAGCGGCGGCGGCCAACCTCGCCGCGGAGATGCCGACCTTTGCCTTCGACGACGAGGCGGCGGCGACGGCGGCGGCATGGCAGAAGGCGACGTCGGTGGTGCAGGTCCAGGGCGGGACGCCGGTGCAGCAGGCCATGATGCAAGCCGCCGTCTACCACCTGTTTCTGATGCCCACGATCCAGAGCGACGTCGACGGAAGCTACGTCGGCATCGATGGCAAGGTCGCGCAGGCGCAGGGCTTTCACTACTGCTCGGAGATGTCCCTGTGGGACACGTATCGCACGCTCCACCCGTTGCTCGATCTGATCGCGCCCGAGCGTGCGAGCGACGCGGTGCAATCGCTGGTGGCGATGGCGAAGGCCTCCGGCTTCTTCCCCAAGTGGCCCATCGGCGACGGCGAGGCGGGGACGATGATCGGCGCGAGCGCGGAGGTCGTGCTGGCCGACGCCTACGTCAAGGGACTCCGGGGCTTCGACGCCGAGGGGGCGTACCAGATCCTTCGCAGCGCGGCGATGAACGCCACCGATCCGCCGGGAGGCCGCGGGGGCCGCGACAGGGTCGTGCCGTACATGCAGCTCGGCTACGTCCCCGCCACCGGCGGCTCGTCCGCCTCACTGACCATCGAGTACGGGCAGGACGACGCGGCGCTGTCGCAGCTCGCCGCGGCGCTCGGGCACGCCGACGACGCGGCGACGCTCGCAACGCGGGCACACGGCTGGCAGAAGCTCTACGACCCCGACAGCGGCTTCCTGTGGGCCAAGAACGCCGATGGTTCGTGGGCGACGCCGCACGGCGACCCGACGATCGCGAGCGGTGACTTCGACGAAGCGAACGCCTGGCAGAGCGTGTGGGGCCCCTGGTACGACGTCGATGGCCTGGCCGCCGTGATGGGAGGCAAGGACGCGCTCGTCTCGAAGCTCACGGACTTCTTCGAGCAGGGCAAGCAGGACTACGATTCGATCAACTGGAGCCAGTCGCTCTCCGTCGCGCCGCCGCGCAAGTTCTACTGGGGCGGCAACGAGCCGGACATCCACTCACCGTACATCTTCGCGCTGGCCGGTCATCCGGAGCTCACGCAGAAGTGGGTGCCGTGGATCGAGAGCGAGGTGTACACGGCGGGAGCGGACGGCGTGCCGGGCAACGACGACGCCGGAACGATGTCGGCGTGGCTGGTGTTCAGCATGCTCGGGTTCTATCCGGTGCCGGGGACCGATCAGTACGTCATCGGCGCGCCGGCCTTCCCGCACGCGACGATCGCGGTGCAGGGAGGCACCTTCACCATCGACGCGCCGGACGTGTCCGACCAGAACGTGTACGTGCAAGGGGTGTCGCTCGACGGCACCCCCCTCTCGACGCCGGTCATCCACCACGCCGACCTCAAGGCCGGTGGCTCGCTGACCTTCCAGATGGGGCCGGCCCCGAGCACGTGGGGACAGGGGAGCTGACGGGCCAGAGCTGGCTCACGAGACCGCCCTCGCGCGCGACTGGAAGCGCTCGCGGTACGACCTGGGGGACACGCGGACGCGGCGGAGGAACGCGCGGCGCATCGTCTCCGGTGAGCCGAACCCGCAATCGGCGGCGATGGCCTCGACGCTGCGCTCCGACTCCTCGAGGAGCTCGCGGGCACGCTCGACGCGCATCGCCTCGACCCATGCGGCCGGTGTCTCGCCCACCTCGCGCGCGAACACGCGTCCGAAGTGTCGCACGCTCATGCCGCAGCGTCTCGCGCTCGCCTGGATGGACAGATCGGCGTCGGGGTGGGCGATCATCCAGCGTTGCCCCGCGCGTAGCTTGCGCTCCTCGGCCTGCCCGGCGAGCTGGACGCTGAACTGGCTCTGCCCCCCCGGCCTGCGCGCGAAGACGACGAGCTCGCGCGCCACCCCCAGGGCCACCTCGCGCCCGTGGTCTTCCTCGACGAGGGCGAGCGCCAGATCGATCCCCGCCGTCACGCCCGCAGAGGTGTAGAGGTGCCCATCCTTCACGTAGATGGCGTCCGGGTCGACCTTCACGGAGGGGAACCGCGCCGCGAGCTCTGCAGCATGGCGCCAGTGCGTCGTCGCACGGCGCCCCTCGAGCAGCCCCGCCGCCCCGAGGACCAGCGCCCCCGTGCACACCGAGCCGAACCGGCGGGTGCGCTTCTCGAGCCGCCGCAGCTGGGTGAGCAGCGCCCGATCCCGGCACGCGTCGTTCGCGCCACGACCGCCGACGACGAGGACGGTGTCGACGGACTTGCCGAGCTGCCTCAGCGCGCGCGCAGCCACGAGCGTGAGGCCGGAAGAGGCGCGGACCGGGCCGCGGCGGACGGCGACGAGCTCCACGTCGTAGAGGGGCCCGAGTGTCGGCCTCGGCTCCTGTTCCAGCAACCTGGTGGTGCGCGCGAAGACCTCGAGTGGTCCCACGGCGTCGAGCGACTGCATGTCGTCGTAGACCACGATGGCGACGGTGACGCGTCTCATACCCCGAAGAGTACGACCTCGGGTCGTGGCGGAAAGGACGAGCATCCCTCGGTTTCGGCCAGCGCCCCGATCCGGCTACATTCGCCGGGGCGATGGCGGAATTCGACCTGGTGCGGCGTCGGCTCGACCAGCACATCGGACGCCCTTCCTTCGCCGGGCCGGCCGACGTGGTGCGCTGGTTCGGCGCGGTCCAGGCCCAGGACTATCTCGGCGCCCTCTGGGCGATCGGGCTGCGTACGCCGGGCAGCCGGGAAGGCGACATCGAGCGGGCGCTCTCGGAGCGCACGATCGTCCGCACCTGGCCGATGCGCGGAACGCTCCACTTCGTTGCCGCCGCGGACGTGCGGTGGATGCTCGATCTCCTGGCACCGCACGTCGTGGCCCGCAGCGCGCGCCGCCTCGGTCAGCTCGGGCTCGACGACGCCCTCCTCACGCGGAGCCGGAGGATCGTCACGCGCCTGCTCCGGGACGGGGGACGGCGTACGCGCCGGGCGATGTACGAGGCCCTCGAGGCCGGGAAGATCTCGGCGGCCGGGCAGCGAGGCATCCACATCCTGTGGCGGCTGGCCCAGGACGGGTTGCTCTGCTTCGGGCCGCGCGAGGGCAAGGAGCACACGTTCGTCCTGCTCGAGGAGTGGCTGCCGGAGGCGAAGAGACTGCGGCGCGACGAAGCCCTGGCGCAGGTCGCCCTTCGATACTTCACGGGCCACGGACCGGCCACGGTGCAGGACTTCGCGTGGTGGTCGGGTCTGCCGGCATCCGAGGCCCGGGCCGCGCTCGACATGGTGAGGACGCGTCTGGAACGAGCGACGGTGGAGGACCGGACCTACTGGTTCCTTCCGCCGCCGTCGCCGCGGTCTCGCAGCCACGCGCCGACCGCGCACTTCCTGCCGGCCTTCGACGAGTACCTGGTTGGATACCGGGACCGTGCGTCCGTACTCGCCGACGGGCGCGCCGTGAACGCGGGAGGCGGCATGCTGGCGCCCACGACCATCGTCGAGGGGCGGGTGGTGGCGACGTGGCGGCGCACCCTCCGGACTGACGCGGTCCTCCTCGAGGCGACACCCTTCGCACGCCTCCGGGGGTCCGACCCGCGGGCCCTCGCTGCGGCAGCGAAGCGTTACGGCGACTTCCTGGGCAGGCGGGCGTCGCTCGCCCTCGCGGAGCGGTAGACGGCGCAGGCCGCTCGCGCGGCCGGTCAGCTCCGTCTGGCGACCACGCGGAGCCCACCCGCGGGAGAGTGGAACACCGCGCGGCACGTCACCGTCGCCGGCAGGCGTTGCGCGGCTTCGAGGTGCATCCCGGCGAGCAGCGTCGCGCACACCACCTTCATCTCGTAGATCGCGTAGGCCACCCCGATGCAGCGGCGCGACCCGCCGCCGAAGGGGATCCAGGCGTACGCGTCGGGCTTGGTCCCCAGGAATCGCACGGGATCGAAGCGCTCCGGCTCGGGGTACACCTCCGGCTGGCGATGGGCCAGGAAGGAGCTGGCGAGGACCACCGACCCCGCCGGGATCTCGTAGCCACCGAGCTTCGTCGTGGCGGTGGTCTTGCGGAAAGCGCCCGGCGCGGCGGGACGAACCCGCAGCGCCTCCCGGATCGCCGCCTCGAGCCGCTCGAGCCGCGGCAGATGGGCCGCTTGCAGAGGCCCTGGCCCGACGACCTCGTCGAGCTCGCGACGCAGCCCGGCGAGGACGTCCTCGTGGGCGAGCAGCTGCTCGAAGACCCAGGCCAGCGACGTCGCCGAGGTCTCGTGCCCGGCCAGGAGCAGCGTTACCAGCTCGTCGCGGAGCTCGACGTCGGTCATCGGCGCGCCTGCGTCGTCCACGGCATGGACCAGCAGCGTCAAGATGTCCTCCTTGCCCGGCGGCGCCGCACGCGCCCGAGCGATGCGCCGGTAGAGCAGCTCGTCGGTGGCCGCGCGTTCCCGCAGAAACCGGCGCCAGGGCGACAGCGGCAGGTCTCGCTGCAACGCAGGCATCATCAGCACCATCGGGTTGGCCAGGACGGCGAGCAGCCGTCCGAGCCGATCGCGGAGCTCGTCGAGCTCGTCGCCCTCCAGTCCGAACACGGTGCGCAGGATGATCTCCAGGGTGATCTGCAGCAGGCGTGGCAACAGCGGGAACGGGCCGCGTGGCCAGCTCGCGGCGTGGCGGAGGGTGACGTCCCGCATGGTGTCGGCGTAAGCCCGCATCCGCTCGCCGTGCAGTGGCGGCATCAGCAGGCGGCGCTGCCGCGCGTGTCGCGCACCGTCCAGCAGCCCCACCGAGTTGTCCCCCATGATGGGGCGTAGCGGCTCGTTGCCCAGTCCGCCCGAGAAGGTCTCGCCGTCGGCCAGGAACACCTCGCGCACGAGCGCGGAGCTGCCCACCACGATGCCCCGCCCGGGCCCGGTGAAGCCGAGGCGGACGCTGAATACGTCGCCGTAGCGCTGGTGGCACCTCGTCATGAAGCGGAACGGTCGGCGAAGGAACGACGCTGTCTGCGCGATCATCGGAGCGCGCGGCCCCGGCGGAGGTGGCATGCGGCCATGCTCCGGGCGACCTGCCCGCAAGGTCAAGCGCACGCGCGCGCGACAGCGTCTATCATGGGTCCGAAGTGCACTCCGTCCGCGAGCCCAGCAACACCGTCGATTTGCGGCAGGTGCGAGCAACGCTCGATCTCGACCGGCGCCTCGGGCTGGTGCCCGCAAGCGCCCACGTGCGCGGATTTTTCTTCAAACAGACGGCGGACGAGGTGGCGAGGCACGGGCCCGGAGCGGTCGTTGCGCACCGCCGCCTGTCGCCCGTCAAGTCAACGTGGTTTTTTCGCATGTACCCGGTGGGCGCCTACCTCGAGGACGTCGCCGCGGCGGCCGCCGTGCTCTCCCCGCACGATCCCCCGGCCGCCGTCCGAGCCATCTGGAGCAACGGGCCGCGCTATGCCCCCCTCTTCAACGCCAGCCGGTTCCTGGGTCTGCTCGGCGGCGACGTGGCGAGCGCTGCCCACTGGCTGGAGACCCACCGCAGCTACTTCGCGGACTACGGCCGGTGGCGCATGGAACGCCTCGAGGACCGCTACTTCATCATGCACTACTTCAACGAGTGGATCTGGGTCGAAAGCGCACACCGCGGCGGCATGGAAGGGCTGCTCCAGGCCTGCGGCCTCCGGGGCACGGTGGAGGTCGACCTCGACTCGCCCTTCGACGGGCGGCTGCACGTTCGCTGGCGTGAGCGCTGATCGGCACTAGGCTGCGCGCGCTCGCGTAGCCCTGACGACGCATGGCGCGTCGTGGTGTGCGCGGCCATGAGGCTCGCCGTGAAAGAACTCGCCTTCGACAGGTCGCCCGAGAGCGGCCTCCGCGTTCGGCCCACCGTTACCGCCGCCGTCTCCCTGCTCAGAACCCTCGCGAATCACGGCGTACGGGTCGCATTCGGTATCCCGGGGGGGACCGCGAGCCCGATCTTCGACGCTCTCTCGGAGGTGCCGGAGATCGAGCTGGTGTCCGTCCGGCACGAAGCCATGGCCGGCTTCGCGGCCAGCGGGTTCGCGCGTGCCACGGGGATCCCGGCGCTGGTGCTCACCACGTCGGGCCCGGGGCTGACGAACGCCATCACCGGCATGGCTGCGGCGGCGCTCGAGGAGCTGCCAGTCATCTTCGTCGCCGGCGAGGTCCCGGCCATGGCGGTGGGCCGCGGCGCGCTGCAGGATGGCTCTCCCGCCGGGCTCGACGTCCTCGGCACCGTGCGCGGGATGACGCGCTGGGCGACGACGCTTCCGTCCGCGGCGTCAGCGCCGGCCATCGCGGAGAAGGCATGGCAGGTCGCGACCGGCGAGCGTCCCGGGCCGGTCTACGTCGGCGTTCCGCTCGACGTCGGGAGCCGCCCGACGTTGCCGGCGCCGCAGCTGACGTCCGCACTTCGTGTGCCGGCCGAGGCCAGCCCCCTCGCGTGCCAGAAGGCAGCGAAGCTCCTTCGTACCGCGCGCCGACCGCTCCTGGTGCTCGGCAACGGCGCCCGCGGCGCAGCGATGGAAAGCCGGATGCTCGCGGAGCGGCTCTCGCTGCCGGTCGTGGCGACGGGGCACGCCAAGGGGGTCTTCCCCGAGACTCACCCGCTCTACCTGGGTCTGATCGGCGTGGCGCAGCACCCGACCGTCAACGAGTACCTCACCGATCCTCCCGACGTCGTCTGCATCGTCGGCTCCCGGCTGGGCGATCTCGCGACCAACGGGTGGACGCTGCCGCTGGGCGGTTCGCACGACACGATCCAGATCGATCGTGACCCGCTGCTCATGGGCACGAACGTTGCGGTCACGCTCGGCATCGTCGGCGACGCGCGTCGAGCGCTGGAGAGCATGCTGGACGCGCTGCCGGGCGACGTCGTCGCGCCGCGGCGGGCGCTGACGGGATGCCGTTCCCTTCGCGAGGAGCTCGCGCAGTCGAACAGCGTTCCGCTCAAGCCCCAGCGGGTGCTCTCCGCCCTGACCGACGCGTTTCCCGATGCCACCTGGTGCTCGGACATCGGCGAGCACCTCACGATGGCGCTGCATTATCTGCGCGTCGACGACCCTTCAAAATTCCACGCGCTCATGGGCTTCGGCTCGATGGGCAGCGGCATCGGCGCCGCCATCGGCATGAAGCTCGCCCAGCCGGAATCCACCGTAGTGGCGGTGTGTGGTGATGGAGGGATGGCGATGCACGCGGGGGAGATCCTCACCTGCGTCGAGAACCGCATCGGCGTCGTCTTCGCCGTCTTCAACGACGGCCGGTGGAACATGATCCAGCACGGATTCGAGGCGGTATATGGTCGTGTTCCACCTTCGCTGCCGTCGTACATTGCCGATCTCTCTGCGGTCGCGCGCGGGTTCGGGGCCGATGGCGCCATCCTCCAGCGCCCGGAGGACCTGCGCCCCGAGCGGCTGCGTCGCTTTGCAGGTTCGACGCGGCCCGTCATCCTCGACATCCGGATCGATCCGGCGGAGTCGCTGACCGGCCAGTCTCGCGCGGCGACCATCCGTCATTTCGCGCAGGAGCTCTAGGGGACGCTACGACTCGGCCGAAGGCTGCGCTAGAGTGGTGCGGATGGGTGTCCCGGGCGACGTCATCGTGCTCTGGGCCGCATCGGAGAGCCCGGACGGATGCGTATGGCTCGCCAACGCCCCGCCGGGCGTGCGGGTGATGCTGGTCGCCCCGGCATCCCTGGCCAAGGCGGTCCCGGCGGCCCTGGCGCGTGGGCCCGTCGTTGCCGTCGTCGGGAGTGATCGCGACGCCCACCGCGCCCTCGCCCTCGGCGTGGACGAGGTCGTTCGCGTGAACGCCGCCTCCGCCGAGGCGCTGTCGGCCGCCGCGGAGAGCGCGCGACTGCGGTCCATCGGCCGCGACGCGCGGCCGGCTGCGCCGGACGCGGATGGAAAGGCGATCGAGCTCCTCGCTGCGTCCGTGAGCTGTCGGGTAGCCAATCCCCTGGCTGTGGCTTCGCTCAACGTGGAGATCCTCCGTGCGGCGATGGGGGCCGTGACGGGCCTGGCGGACGCGTACGCCCGCGATGCCGCCAGCTGGGACGAGCCTCGTGACTCCGAGGCCCAGCGCATCGTGGCCCTGCGCGCGTCGGCTCCGGCGAGCGCCGAGCTGCAGGCGTCGATGAACGACCTCGCGCTCGCGCTTCACGAGGCGTCCACCGCCGTGGCGCACGTCAGCTCGCTGGTCGCGCCCGACGACCTCGACGGCGCGTGCGACATCGCCACGGTGGTCGCGGAGGTTGCCCAGCTGGTCCGGATCGTCGTCGAGCGCGTCGCCGAGTTTCGGCTGGAGCTGCCCCGCGACGACGCGTGCCCGGCGCGCCTGCCCCGGTCGATCCTGGTCCAGGCGCTGTCGGCCTTGCTCACCAACGCCCTGCAGGCGGTGCGCGACCGCGCAGACCGGCGCGTGATCACGCTTCGCGTCGAGTCGCGGGTCGCGGTGGGGATCATCGAGGTGATCGACAACGGCCTGGGGCTGGGTCCCACGGCGCTCGAGCGCGCTCTGGAGACTCCTCCCTCGGCCCGCGGAACTGCCGCGCCCACCGGGCTCGCGATGGTGGCAGAGCGCGTGCGCCGCGCAGGCGGCGAGATCATGCTCGAATCCGAGCCCGGGCTGGGCACGACCGTGCGCCTCTTCGTCCCGCTCTTGCTGCGGAGCGAGACGCCTGATCTGACCGCCAACTGATCCATGGCTTCACGCAAGCGCGGACCGCGCGCGCCCCGATCGACGCGGGCGGTCCCGCTGGCCGGTGCCCTCGAGAATGCACGCCTCGCGCGCGCGACGGGTGCCGCGCCGCCCGAGATGCTGGCGGCGGCACTGGCTTCTCTGGGCGAGTCGACGGTCGCCGGCGCCATCGCGGCCCTGCAGCGCCTCCGACCGGCGCTCGAGCGTCTCGCGGCCGGCGGAGCGCCGGAGCTGGCGCGTCGCCCGGCGCGACTCGAGCGAGGCCTCACCTTCGAGCCGGAGCTCGCGAGGGTGCGCCCGGATCTGCGCGACCACGAGATCCGCGGCCGGCTCCTGTTCGGGCAGCTCGTCGGTCGCAGGAGCTTCTTCCAGGTGGCCGCATGGTCGATCGCGGGTCTCGAGCTGAGCGTTCGCGACGCCCGGCTCCTCGAGGACCTCGGCGTCAACACCCAGCTGCTCGATCCCCACATCTGGCCGCTCGCGGTCGCACGCCGGATCGCCGTGCACGGGGCGCCCCTGGCGCGGTCGCTGGTGGGCGGAGTCGCCGCGCTCTTCACCCCCGGCATCACCGTCGAGCCGGTGGCCGCCTTCATGCGCTTCCTCGACGAGATGCAGCGTGCGGTCGACGCCGGTCGGCCGATCCCGGAGGTGATCGACGCCCGCTTGCGCCGCGGACAGCGGGTCCCGGGCTTCGGGCGACCGGTGCTCGGACCGGACGAGCGCGTGCCACACGCGCTGCGTCTCGCGCGGCGTCAAGGACGCGGGAGCGGCGAGAGCCTCGTGCTGGCGCGCGCGGTGGAGCGGGTGCTGGTCGACCGCAAGGGGCTGGTCCTGAACTCCGCCGGCGTGCAAGGGGCGCTCATGCGCGACATCGGCTTCTCGGCGGACGCTGCCGCCGCCTTCTGCGCGCTCTACTTCGTGGTGCCGCTTCTGGCCCAGCACGCGTTCGCGGTCGAGCGCCGGGCCGAGCGCGCTACTTCGACCCGATCTGGAACAGCGGCTTCCCGCTCGACGCCTCGTACACGGCCAGGTGGCTCCACTGCGAGACGTAGACGCGCTGCTCGGTAGCCTGCACGGAGGTGACCGGGCTGTCGTCCGGCATCGCCGTCTCCCACTGGCGGTGACCGGCGAGGTCGAAGCACACCAGCTCGTGCGCCTTCATGATGTCCGTGAACGCGTACTCGGTGAACGCGCGGCTGCTCGTCACGGCGCCCACTTCCGGCGCGAAGGGGCCGGTCTCGAGGGGCCGGCTGCCGGCGAGGTCGCTCTTCCAGTTCTTGCTCGCGTCCGGATAGACAGCGGCGATCATGGGCACGCTCGTCCCCTTGTCGCGGGTGCCCAGGACGATCTTCGGACCGCCGGGGTGCTGCATCACCGTGCCGGGGTTCATCCCCTCGACCTTGTCCAGGCTCCAGTCGGTCCGGCGGAGCTCGTAGCTGGCGTCACCCTTCGCGTCGTCGCTCGGCAGCCGGACGCACCCGTCCGATTCCTTCTCGGTGGGCCTGCCGGGGTGTGGCGCCGGGGGCGGCGGCGCAGGGGGAGCGGGCACGGTCGAGCCGTCGGACAGCCGCAGATACGCGCTGGTCTTGTCGGCGAGCCGGACGCGCACCTCGCCGCCGTGCTGGCCCTTGCAGAACCCCTCCGCCTTCTCCGGAAGGTTGGTGCTCCAGCGTTTCTTGCCGTCCCGCACGCCGAACGCGCGCGCCTCGCCGTTGGCCTTCACCGAGACGAGCGCGTCGTCCGCCAGGCCGAGGGCGCCCTGGTACGAATCGCTGTAGGTGCCTATGGCGTCGCTCTCCCAGAGCTTCTTGCCGCTCGCCCCGTCGAACGCCGCCAGGGTGACCTTGTCGCCCTTGAGCACGTAGCGGATGCGCCCCACGATGTCCGGAACGCCGTCGCCGTTCACGTCGGTGAGGATGGCCGAGTGCACGCCTTCCCACTGCATGCCGCCCGAGTCGACCACCGACGGGACCGACACGCCGCCGGAGCTCGACATCACCGACCGCCGCGCCCGGAACGCGACGAACCCCGCGATCCCCGCGATCATCAGCGGCAGGCCCAGCGACACCACGAGGATGCCGACGGGGGGACCGACGCGGACGCGCATCGGTCGGAACGGCGGGGGCGGCATGCCGGGGGGAACGCCCGGGGGATAGCCGGGCGGCATGCCGGGCGGACCGTAGCCAGGGGGAGGACCGTAGCCCGGCGGTTGCATGAACTGCGGCGAAGGCGACGCGCGGTTCAGCGTCCCGCAGAAGCCGCAGCGAGCTCCCTCGGGTCCGATGAACGGCGGGAGCGCCGCCCCGCAGCTGCTGCACCTGGTCACTCCGCCGCTCTTCACCTTGCCCTCGACTGTCGCAGCGAAGCGCGATGGCTTCAACCCTGGCGTTTGCGCGTCTTGCGCTGCAGCGTGTTGCGCCCGACGCCGAGCGCCTGCGCCGCGCGCGTCCGGTTGCCGTTCATCGCCAGAAGGGTGGCTTCGACGTAGCGACGCTCCACCTCCTCGAGCGGCAGCCCCAGAGGCAGCGTCACGTCGCCCGCAGCGGCGGGCCTGGCCCCCGCGCGCCGCGCCGCCGTCTCGCCCGGGAGGCCCAGCAGCTCGGGCTCCAGGCTCTCCGCGGGCGCCATCACCACGGCGCGCTCGATGGCGTGCTCGAGCTCGCGCACGTTCCCGGGCCAGGCGTACGATGCCATGAGGCCCTCGGTCGCCCGCGGAATCCGCATCGGCCCGCGCCCGTGCCGGCGCGCATAGACAAGCGCGAAGTGGCGGGCGAGCGCGAGGATCTCCTCGGTGCCTCGATCGCGCAGCGGCGGCAGGACGATCTCCACGACGCGCACGCGGTAGAAGAGGTCCTCGCGGAACTCGCCGCGGGACACCAGCGCGTCGAGGTCGCGGTGCGTCGCGGCGAGGATGCGCACGTCCGAGAACAGCGTCTCGCGGCCTCCGACGCGCTCGAAGGCGCGCTCCTGGAGGAAGCGCAGGAGCTTGGACTGCGCGGCGGTCGGCAGGTCACCGATCTCGTCGAGCAGCAGCGTCCCTCCTTGCGCGAGCTCGACCTTGCCGAGCACCCGCCGGTCGGCCCCGGTGTAGGCGCCGCGCTCGTGGCCGAACAGCTCGCTCTCGGCGAGCGCGCTGGGGAGTGTGGTGCAGTCGAGGACGACCAGGGGTTGCTCCTTGCGCCTGGAGTTGACGTGGATGGCGCGCGCGAAGAGCCCCTTGCCGACGCCGGTCTCGCCGCGCAAGAGGACGGTCGCGTCCGTCGCCGCCGCTCGCAGGATCTGCTCGTAGACCCGGCGCAGCGCAGGCGAGGCTCCGACGATGTGGTTGAAGGGGCCGCGCAGAGGGACCCCCCGGTCCACCTCGGGCGACGGGCGCAGGGTGGTGCTCTCGAACGCCTGCGCCACCTGCGACGCCAGCGTGGCCAGGAACGCCTCGTCCTCGTCGGTGAAGGCGCCGAGCTTCTTGTTGAGCACCTGCACCACGCCCCGGATGGCGCGTCGCTTGTCGGTGATGGGGGCGGCCAGGACGTTGCGCGTGAGGTAGCCGGTGGCGCGGTCGATCCCGGCGAAGTGCCGCTGGTCGCGCGCCACGTCCTTCACGTTCACGATCTCCCCCTTGTCGGCGACGTATCCGGCGATCCCCTTGCCCACCGGCAGCCGGATCTCCGGCATCTCCGGCAGGTCGGCCACGCGCGACCGCAGCTCGCCGGTGGCCGCATCGACCACGTAGATCGTGGCTCGCTCCGCGCGCATGGCCGACGCGATGCGCGAACCGAGCATCTCCAGGAGGGCGTCGAGCTCCACCTCGCGCGCGAGCATCGCCCCCACGTCGAGCAGGAGCGACAGCTTGTGATCGCGCTCGAGCAAGCGATCGGAGGTTAACACGACGTCATGCCGCCATCGTGCGCTCCTCGTCCCCGAGGTCGATGGTCAGGCCCTCCCGGGCCGCGACCACGTCGTCGTGCTCGTCGCGGGCGCGGGCCTCGATGGCGGCGACGCCCTCGTCGGTGCGCACGGGATCGTGGTGGAAGAGCACGAGCTTGCGGACCCCCGCCGCGCGGGCGAGGGCCGCTCCGGCCTGGTAGGTCGAGTGCCCCCAGCCGACGCGGCTCGGGCCCGTCTCGCCCGCGTACTCCTCGGGCAGGTACTGCGCGTCGTACACGAGCACGTCCGCGTCGCGCGCCAGCGCCACCAGTCGTGGGTCGACGCAGGCGTAGTGCTCGGTGTCGGTCGCGTAGACCACGGCATGCCCCGCGTGCTCGATGCGGTAGGCGAAGACCGCGTCGGGGTGGTTGGCCCGAGCCACGCAGACCTCGGCGTCGCCGATGCGCAGCCTCGAGCCGTCGCGCAGCTCCCGGTAGTCGAGCGAGGCAGGCAGATCGTTCCAGTCCACCGGGAAGGTGGGCGCGCTCATCTGGCGGCGCAGCGTCTCCCGCAGCGGCGTCGTCGTCGCGCCCCCGGCCAGGAGCAGGCGCGTCCCCGGGGCGTAGATGGGCGCGAAGAAGGGCAGCCCCTGGATGTGGTCCCAGTGCACGTGCGACAGGAGCACGGTCAGCTCGACCGGCGCGCCGTCGCCGCGCCGCTTGCTCTCCGCGAGCAGCTCCCCGCCGAGTCGCCGCAGGCCGGTCCCCGCGTCGAGCGCCAGGCGCGTGCCGCCCGCGACGACCTCGACGCACGACGTGTTGCCGCCCACCCCTGCCGTATCCGGCCCCGGCGACGGGCAGCTCCCGCGCACGCCCCAGAAGCGAATCGACAGCGACATCTCTCGTTCTCCTCACCGTCTCCTGAGCAGGGGCCGTGCCGTCCCCAAGTGCCCGGAAGCAGGGGCGGAGGGGCGGCGAGCGCTCCGCAACGGCGCGTCCGAAATCGAGCGGCGCTCCGTCCTGGACCAGGCGACGCTACTGCGCGGGTGGTGCCGGGACACCAGGCGGCACCTCGTCCACCGACAGCGAGCGCGCGGTCATGGTGCCTTGCCCGGCGCCGAGGCTCGCCGTGCCCAGCTCGACGTCGGGAGACTGAAGCGCGCCCGTCCCGCGGATGACGCCCTGCGCATCCGCCGCGAACGACGCCGTCATGGTCAGCCCTCCGACCGTCACCGCCGGCTGCTGCACCACGAGGTCGGCCGGCGCCGTCGCCAGCGCAGCCGCCCCGCTGGGCTGGTCCTCCGCGCACCCCTTCACCGTGAAGGAGAAGCCGGTCGGCGGATCGGCGTTGGGGATCCAGTCCGGGAACTCGTCGACCGTCCCGGCGCGCGTCGAGGGGACCACGCAGGCCGGCGGGCCGGGCAGCGTCTGGCAGACCTCGGTCGAGTTGCACGGCGGCGAGCAGCGGCCGCCGTCGGGGTTGCGGTGGGCGCGCGTGAACTGTCCCGTGAAGAGCCCCGTCTTCGGGTCGACGACGAGCGAGGCCCAGATCTGGATCTGCGTGCCGATGGGCTGCTGCACGTCGAGCAGGAAGAAGTAGACGCCGCTGGTGAGCACCCGGGTGCCCACGCCGCCCGTGCACTGGAACGCGTAGGAGAAGGGGATGCGCTGGCGGTAGTGGGTGACGTGTCCCGCGCCGTCGGACAGACCTGGCTCGACGAGCAGCACGAGCTTCGTGCCCACCGGAAACGGCGCTCTCGGCGTCACCGTGTAGGTGGTGCGGTCGTCCGAGAGGGCTCCCGTGCCGAGCTGGTCGCCCGCGTCCGGATCGTGGGAGAAGAGAACGTGGAGCGGAGTGCTCGCGTCGCCGCGCTCGTCCGGGAGGTTGCCGTCGGCGTCGATCTCGTAGAGCGCCACCTCCAGTCTCAGCGTCGACACGTCGATGGGATCGGCGAACTGCACCACGAACGGCGCGCTCGGGTCGGGCAGCACGCCCGTGGTCTCGCCCGCGATCGACGCCGTCGGCGGCGGGACGTACTTCTCGCAGGCGAGCGCCGTCGCGAGAGCCAGCAAGACCGGGATCCAAGCGTGGATTCTCATCCCATCCTCAGAAGAAGAAGGTCGTCCGGCCCTGCACCAGCACGCTCCTCACCGCGTCGCCGTTCTCGTCCGCGAGCGCCGCGCCCGGGAACAGGATGGCACCCTCCAGGTCGAACGCGAAGTGGTCGTACAGTCGCCACTGCACGCGCCCGTCGAGCTCCGTGCCGTAGTACTTCGCCGGCCGGCCGCCCGCGAAGTTCACCAGCTGGTCCGCCGTGCGCACGCCGTCGCGGTGCTGCACCGAGGCGATGGGGTCGTTGACGGCGGCGGGCGCCCACGCGAAGAGCACGCCGCCGCGCAGGAGGACGTCGGGCAGCGGTCGGTAGTCGGCCTGGGGGAACAGGGCGAAGGCGTTGGTGAACGCGCCGTGGGTGTCGACCGCCTCCACCGGCACGCTCGCCGCCCCCAGGCTCTTCAGGAGCGCCGAGCCGGCCGCCGCCGCCCGGCCGGTCTGGAACGCCAGCACCTGCTTGAAGAGCAGCAGGCCCACGCTGGTGTCCTCGGCGAACTTGAACTGGGTCAGCGCCGAGCGCGCGCTGGGGTCCGAGTCGCCCGACGCGTAGTCGGCCTCGAGGTACGCCGTCCACTTCGGGCGGTCGTAGCGGACGACGGCGCGCGCGCCGAACTGCTGGATGGTCTGATCGACCGGCGGATCGTTGGTGAGCAAGCTGAAGGCCTGCGACACCTCCCGCGTCTGCCCGAGGACGACCGCCCAGTCCATCCCGGCGTAGAAGTCGCCGAAGCGGGACGAGACCCGCCCGCCCACGGCGTGCACCGACGTGTCGACGTCGCTCTCCCAGCGGTACGCGTGGAAGAGACGCAGCTCGAGGTCGCGGCCCCACGCGTAGCTCGGCGCCAGGTAGCGCACGAAGGTGATCCAGTTGTGGAGGTTGTCGCCGTAGAGCTGCGGGTCGCCCGTGACCAGGCGGTCGTACATCAGGGCCAGCACCAGGCCGCGGTCTTCCGAGCGATCGCGGAGGGCGGCGGGCCGGAACGCCTCGAGGGGCTTGGTGGCGAAGAGGACGCGGTCCGCCGAGTTGCCCTTGCCGGCGACGCCGAAGCGGTTGTGGCGTCCATCGCCGTCGTTCACGGCGACGCCCGCCCCTATCGTGAACGGCTGCCGCCCCACCCGCAGCAGGCCGACCGGGGTCATCACGTCTCCGTAGACGCGCCGGACGAAGATGGGATCGGCCGGGCACAGACCGTAGCCGTACGAGCGCGGGTCGGCGGGGTTGCCCCCCTGCAGGACGATGCACGGCGTCGCGAAGTTCGGGTTGTTGGTGTTGACGTGAGCGCCGGACGTCGGCTCCGGGTCCTGGCCCAGGGTGCCGTTGTTGCCCCACAGCACCGACTCCAGCACGTCGGCCGAAGCCGTCAGCTTGACGAGATCGCGGTAGTCGAACGTCCCGTCGAGGCGCAGTCGCTGATCGAGGTACTCGAGGTTGCGGTCGGTGGTCGTGTTCAGCGACACCGGCTGGACCCACACCGACTGCGCGCGGTACTCGGCGGCGCCGCGGAACCCGTAGTCCTCGCCCAGCGGGTGACGCTCGGGAGGCGCCGGGGGATCGGGGTCCGACCACGGCTCGGGCGGCGTGGCTTCCGCCGGGGAGGCGAGGCTGGACGCGGCCAGCAGGAGGGCCGCGAACACCGCGCACGAAGCTCGCCGCATCGCTTCGAACGTTATCCCGGAGGATGCTCGCGCCGGATCAGGAATCTCGGCCGGCGCCCAGGAAGGTCATGATCTCTCGCACCACCGGCTCGGGCGTGTCGACGTGGGCGAAGTGCGACGTGTCCTCGAGCCAGGCCAGAGACGATCCGGCGATCGAGGCATGGAGCCGGTCGCCGTGGGTGGCCGGCACCAGCGGATCGTACCGGGCATAGAGCAGCAGCAGCGGGACGGGGAAGGGGGTCTCGCCCGCCTTGCGCTCCTCGAGGTCCGCGACGAAGTCAGCGAAGCCGCCGGGGGCCATGGTCTCGGAGAGCATCCGGATGAACGCCCTTGCTCCCTCCGGGGTGGCGAGCGGCGCTCCGTACTCGCGCGTCTCCTCGAGCGATTTCAGCGTCTCGTCGAAGTAATGGACGTTGCGCCACACCCAGCGCGCCGGATCTCGCCGGATGAACGCCGACAGGGCGCGGCGCGCCCCCGGGATGGCCAGCGCCGCGTGCAGCGCGTGGTAGCGCGCCTCCGGAAATGCGGGCGAGTGCATGTCGACCAGGCGGGCGAACGCGCCCGGGTCGCGCAGGGCCAGCCGCATGCAGAGGTACCCGCCCAGCGAGTTGCCGACCGCCGGACAACCGCGGATGCCGGCGGCCTCCTGGAACTCGCCGATCCACTCGGCGAGCGCGGCGGCCGAGTAGCTCGGCGCGTCCGGCTTGTCCGTGCGCCCGGAGCCGGGCAAGTCGGGAGCGATCACGCGGTAGGCGCGCCCGAGCGACGCGTAGACGTAGCGCCACGAGTAGCTCGTGGTCATCAGCCCGTGCACCAGCAGCAGCGGAGGGCCGTCGCCGTGTTCGCGGTAGTGGACGCGCAGCTCGCCGAACGGACGCGAGCGCATGACGAGCTCGCGGGCACGGGTGTCCGCGTAGTCGTGGGGCAGGCGAGGCTGCTCGGGGAGACGCTCGAAAGGGAGGCGCTGGAAGGGCCTCGGGTGCGCATCCGTCATCGTCGGAGGGCGCCCATCTTATTCTCCCGGAGGTCGCTACGCGAGGTAGGCCGCCGACAGCGTGCGCGTGAACCGCACGCCCATCCCGCGGGGGTCGCTCCAGGCGACGCGCGCGTGCACCTCCACCTCGCCGCGCGGCGTGGAGAGCGCCAGGATGATCGGGCTCCGGGGCGGCATCGCCTCCGTCGTGTGCACGAAGGCGCCGCCCGGCGACAGGTCGGCCGTGGTCGAGACGCGGTGCACGGCGCTCCCGAACGGGCACCAGTCCACGCGGACGGCGGCGGGCTCGCGCTCGTGGGCGCGGCGCCAGGGCAGGGAGGAGAGGGAACGTCGGAAGAGATCGGCGAGCCGCATCGCCCCAGTCGACTGCACCTGTACGCGACGGGGCAACTTCTTGAATCAAGCCGCGCCCGGTCCGTCCAAGGTACGCCGCCTCGCCGTGGTCCGAGGGTCCCCATGCTGACGATGCTCGTCCTCGCGCAGCAGCTCGACGTCACCGGGCCCCTCGGACCGACGCCGGCGCAGAAGCAAGAGCAGGAGGAGCGCGTCCAGGAGGTCTCCGTGCGCGCCAAGCCTCCACCGCGCAGCGCCTCCGACTGGCAGACCGACCGCGAGACCATCGCCTCGGTGCCGCACCAGACGGGCGCCGACGTCCTCGGCACGCTCCCCGGCGTCTACGTGAGCAACCGCGGCCTGCTCGGCCAGGCGCCCCACCTGTCCGTCCGCGGGTTCGAGGGCACCAGCGGGCAGGACATGGAGCTCTTCGTGGGCAACATCCCCATGAACCAGGTCTCCAACATCCGGGCCCCGGGCTACGCCGACCTGCGCCTGGTCATGCCCGAGGTGATCCGCGAGGTTCGCATCAGCCACGGACCGTACGATCCGCGCCAGGGCGACTTCGCGGTCGCCGGCTCGACCCACATCGACCTCGGCCTGGAGAAGCCGGGCTTCCTGGCCAAGGGGACCTACGGATCGTTCGACTCGCGGCGCGTGCTGCTCGCCTTCGCGCCCGACGACGCCCAGTGGCGCGACTCCTTCGCGGCCTTCGAGACATACGCCATCGACGGCCCCGGGAGCGGCCGCGGAGGGGAGCGGAGCTCGTTCATCGGGCAGCTCGCCACCAGCAACTCGGAGATCGTCTGGCACGGCACCGTCGCCGTGGGGACGGCGCGCTTCGACTTCCCCGGGTTGCTGGCGCAGGGCGACGTGGAGCGCGGGCAGTACCCGTACACGGCGATGACGCCGCTCGGCCGCGATCTGACCTCCCAGGCGCACCTCGGCAACGAGATCGTCTGGGAGATCCACGGGGGTGCGCTCACGCTCGGCTTCTACGTCTCGAAGACCAAGATGCAGATGCACGAGAACCTCACCGGCTACGTGCAGGACGTCCTGGCCGGCCTGCCGCCGACCAGCAGCGACGACGCCGAGCAGGTGAACGAGGCCACCACCTACGGCCTGAACGTGGCGTACCGGCACCCGGTGGAGCTCCTCTCGCAGCGCGACATGGTCGAGGTGGGCACGCAATCGCGCATCGACTCCATCGACCAGACCGACACGCGCCTCTTCTCCGACGGGACCATCGACAAGCGCACCGTGGACGCCACCATCGGCGCCACCGGCATCGCCGGGTACGTCGACGCGGCCCTCTATCCCGTGTCGCGCGTCGTGGTGCGCGGCGGCACACGCCTCGATTCGCTGGCCTACTCGATCACCGATCGCACCAGCAACCAGGGGCTGGAGCGGACCGCCCAGGGGTTTCACGTCGGAAACAAGGCGACGGTCGACTACGCCGCCGGCCGCGGCGTCCACCTCCTGGCGAGCTACGGCGAGGGCTTCCGCTCACCGCAGGCGCGCGACCTGAGCGAGGGCGAGCGGGTGCCGTTCGCCACCATCCAGAGCGTGGAAGCCGGCGCGCGCATGAAGACCGACCGTGTCTGGCAGGCGTCGCTGGTGGCCTTCGGGTCGTGGCTCAGCCAGGACCGGGTCTTCGACGCGCTCCTGCGCGAGAACACGCCGGCTCCGCCGTCTTCGCGGCTCGGCGCCTCGGCCGCGCTCACCCTGCGCCGGGGGATCCTCGGCGCCAGCGCCAGCGCGACGTACACCCGCGCCGCGTTCACCGGCAGCGACGCGCGCTTCCACGAAGGCGACGCCGTCCCCTACGCACCCAGCTTCGTCCTGCGCGACGACACGTTCGTCGTCGCGCCCCTCGGGAAGCTGCGCGCCAGCCCCGTCGTGGGTCGGGTCGGCGTGGGCCTGCAGGGCGCCGCGGGCGCGTCGCTGCCGGGGGGCATCGCGGCCCGCGACGCGCTCTTCGTCGACGGGCTGGTCAGCGCCTCCTGGCGCGCGTTCGACCTCTCGCTCAACGGGATGAACCTGCTCGGCCTGCGCTACTACGACGTCCAGCAGGTGTACGCGTCGAACTTCGGCGCCAGCCCCACCCTGCCGCCGCCGTCGACGCACGTCCTCGTGGCCGCCCCGACCAGCGTGTTCCTCACGCTCCAGATCCACCTCGACCTGTTCCGCGAGGGAGCCGGAGGCTACGCCGAGTGAGGTCAGCGCTTCTTCGGCTTCTTCTTCGCAGCCGCCTTCTTCGCCACCTTCTTCTTGGCCTTCGTCTTCGCCACCCTCTTCTTCGCCTTCTTCTTCGCCGGCTTGCCGAAGTAGCGCGCCATCGGCTCGAGGTAGTGGTCGTGCCAGCCCCGCTCGTACTGCGCTCCTTGCCCCTCCGGGATGCCGGTGTGCACCAGCGTCACCTCGCAGCCCCCCGGCACGTCCAGCAGGTGCACCTCCAGCCGCGAGTCCGCGTGGCCCAGCGGGAAGTCGCTCGTCCGCCAGCTCTGCACGATGCGCCGGCTGGGCTCGAGCTCGAGCGTCTTGCCCTCGATGTAGCCGTCCCACGCCGAGTGCTCGCCGTCCACCCGCGGATCGACCGTCGCCTTTGCCCCCGTCATCCGCCCGTGCTCGCCGCCGTCCAGCCACGCGGCGTAGATGCGATCGGCCGAGGCGGGGAGGACCTGCTTGATGCGCACCATGTCGAGAGCCATGGGCCGATCGGAGCACCAACGAAGGCCCGGCGTCTATCTCCCTGGTGCCCGCATCCGCGCCTCGCGCAGCGTCCACCGCGCGCGTGCCTTGGCCTGCTCGCCCTCCCGCGTCCTCGGGGCGGCCCGCGCGGTGAGCGAGCCGAGCAGCCGCTCGGTGACCGCCGCCACCTCCGTCACCGCCTGCTCGAAGGCGTCCTGGTCGGCCTGCGAGGGCCTGGTCGCGCCGCTCACCTTGCGCACGTACTGCAGCGCGGCCGCGTGGATCTCTTCTTTCGTGGTCGGGGGCTGGAAGTTGTGGAGGACGCGGATGTTGCGGCACATGGATGAACCCTACTTCGGCGGCGGCTCGGAGCACACGGCGTTGATGCAGGTCACGCCCTGCGGCGCGTTGCAGCAGTCGCTCGTGAGCGCGCAGCGGTCGCCGTTCTGCGCGCAGCTGGAGGGCTGGCCCATGCACACCGGCGCGCCTCCGTCGGGCGCGTCGCAGTAGCCGCCGCAGCACTCGGTGCCCGACTGGCACCCCAGGCCGTCGGCCTTGCACGGCTCGAGCGCCCAGTAGCCGCGCATGTTGAGCGTGTCCGGGTTCTGCCCGCCCAGGTAGAAGGGCACGTGACTCGGGTCCGTCGCCGCCTTGGGAGACTGGTCGAACGCGGCGACCCAGAGCTGCTTCACGCCGAGCCCCTTGCTGACGTAGGCCGGCTGCGTGAGCTTGCTGCCCCAGGTGCGCCGCGAGTGGAAGACCAGCCAGAAGTAGCCCCCCGCCGCCACGGGCGCGAAGGTCGGCTGGTAGTTCAGGTGGCGGTCGCGGTCGCCCGCCGCGAAGGCGTAGGTGGTGCCGTCGAGCGCGTCGAGCGGGATCTCGGCGCCCGGCGAGGCGACGCTGGCGGCGTAGAGATCGCCCGGCGTGCCCAGCGAGCCGTAGCTCGAGCCCCGCTGGTAGACGATCCACAGGTGGTCCGGTGACAGCGTGGGGTACTGGATGAGCGGCGCGCCGGCGTTGGCGGCGGACGGCACGATGAGCCGGTCGTTCTGCGCGCGCCTCGACACCGGGTCCCAGTCGATGGCGCGCAGATCGTGGGTCGTCGCGTCGACGTAGGCCAGCAGCTTGCCGTCGGGGGCGAAGGTCGGCATGAAGAGCTGCTTGCCGTCGAGGCCCGTGCCCGGCACGGCGGCGCCGGTGGCGGAGTCGAAGGCGCCGGTGCGCACCCCCAGCGTCCCGTAGAGCGGCGCGAAGTTCTCGACCACGACAGCGCCGTCGGGGGACAGCGCGGAGAGCGCCCACTCCGACGCGCCGCTCGGGTTCGGCAGCCCCGAGAAGACGTTGCTCGACGAGGCGAAGTCGTAGACCACCGACGTCTCCTGCGGCCACGCCCCCTCGTTCAGCACCAGCGTCTTGCCGCTGGCCGAGACGGTGTGGCACCCCGGGCAAGTCACGTTCGAGCCGAGGACGTCCTCGTAGGTGAGCGAGCCCGGCTTGATGCGCATCACCCGACCGGTGGCGAAGGGGCCCGTGCTCAGCGCCCAGTAGTAGATGGTGCCGCGCATCGAGCCGTTGCCGACCGTCCAGTGCAGATCGCACAGCGTGGTGGCGCTGGTCCCGTCCCAGCGCGAGACCTTGACCTCGACGTCGCCGCTCGTGGAGTCGAGCAGCTCTTGCCAGGCCGTCGTCGTGAAGTCGAACCACTGCTGCGGCGCCGTCGCGTAGCTGTTCAGCTCGAACGTCGCCGAGGTGACGTGCACGTAATACGAGTCGGTGGCCGCGCCGCCGAGCCACATGAGCGTCGTCTCCCCCAGCCCCCGCGGGAACACCGTGCCGTCGTAGGGGTACGCCCACTTGACCGTCGGATCGGGCGTCGTCGCCCCGGCGAGCGCCTGCTGCACCGGCACCGGCACCTGCCCCGGGTTCTCGTCGTAGCGCAGCTTCACCAGGATCGACGCGTGCGCCGAGAGGCCGGCGTACGAGGCCGTGACCGCGACCGTGCCGCCCAGCGTTCCGAGAGCGGTGAAGAGCCCGCTCCCGTCGACGTTGCCGATGCCCGGCGCGTCGCGGGTCCACGTCACCGAGGACGTGAGCGGCGCGGTCGACCCGTCGCTGTACGTCCCCACCGCCTGGAGCTGCTGCGCCGCCTGCGCGCCGCTGCCGACCACGAGCGTGGTCTGGGCCGGCGAGACGGCGAGCCCGACCAGGGTCCTCGTGCCGATGAGGCTCGCGTCGTCGCCCGCGTCGTCCCCGTCGACCGACGCCCCTCCGTCGTCGGAGCCGGGCGAGACGCCGCCGGAGCCGGGGGACCCGCAGCCCACCCATCCGAGGGCGGCGGCCGCCAGCAGGAGACGTCGGGCGCGCATCCGTGGTTCCTCGCCGTGCGCTCTTCTAGCACGCGATCCTCGCCGGGCGACCCGCCGGGGGCGCTTCCTACTCCGTCACCCTTTTCCGCGCGGCCGCCTGCACCGCGCGCGGCACCTCGCTGCTCTTGGCCAGCCGCCGCAGCTCGCTCACCGCGATCTTGTCGAGGAGCCTCACCGCGGTGGTGGTCGGCGTCTTCGGGTTGCGGATGAGGGCGGCGAGGACGTTCTGGTTCTGCCCCCACTCCTTGTGCGCCGCGATGGTCGCCAGCGCGTCGGGGTTGGCCTGGCGGTAGCCGGCGATGTAGCGGATCTCGTCGAGGGTGATGCGCGGGTTCTGAAGGAGGAAGGTGTGGATGGTCTTGTTGACGTCCTTCAGGAGGATCAGCCTCGCCGTGCGGTCGCCGTGGATGGCGAGGCGCAGCTTCTCCTGCGAGCTCATGGCGCGGATCTGGTCGTAGAGAAGAGCATCGTCGCCCGACATCTCGGGCGGCGTCTCGGGTGTCGCCTCCGGCGCCGGCTCCGCGATCGCCTCCGGTGTCGCCTCCGGCGTCGCTTCCGGGCGACCCCAGAACACCCAGGTGGCGCCCTCGCCCCCGGGGGCGGCGCGCACGGCGTCGAAGAGAGGAGCGAGCGCCTTGCGCGCGCCCGGCAGATCCACGAAGGCGAGCGCGACCCCGGTGGCCGACATCTGCACCACCCGCACGCGCAGCTCCGTCACGGCGCTGTCGGGGGTCTCCACCCGGAGCACCAGCTCGGCAAGCGGCTCCGGGAGCGGCTCGGGGGCGGGCAGGAAGAAGGCGCCCCTCGTCAGGTGCTTCTCCTGCGCCAGGAAGTCCGACGCCTGCTGGAAGATGACCGTGAGGACGCCGTCGGACATCTAGAAACCGTCGTCCACGGTCTTCTTCTTCGGGGGATGGGTCGCGACCGGGGGCGTGGCTCGTCCCGGGGCAGGCGCGGTGGCGGCGGCGGTTGCGTGCGGGAGGGCGCTGGCGGCCATGACCGGGATGACGGTCGCGGTCGCGGTCGCGGTCATGGTCGCGGTCGCGGTCGCGGTCACGGTCGCGGTCGCGGTCGCGGTCGCGGTCACGGTCGCGAAGATGACGGGCTTGCGGGCCGGCTCGGCGTGCGTGCCCAGCGTCGCGAACGCCACGCCGCCGGCGACGGCCAGCGCGGCCACGATCACCAGGCCGAGCACCAGCGGCGTCCGCGAGCGCCGCATGGGGATGTCCGACAGCGACGGAGGGGCGACGTGGACGTCTCCCGACGGGATGGTGGCGCTGGAGAGGCCCGCCGCGTCCTCCCTCGTCTTCGTCGCGGTCCCCTCGGCGATGGTGACCCCGGGGGCCGACGTCAACCCCGTGCCCGTCCGGTCCGCCACCGGCTTGAGCAGCTCCTCGACGCGCTCCCGCTCGGCCGCGGCCGCGATGGCGATGTCGATCGTCTGCCGCCTCTTGGCCGTGCGCTCCGCCAGGTACTCCGTCGCGTACGCCGCCACCTCCGCCGTCGTCGTCGCCACCCTGGCGTCGATCATCGCGTTCTCGATGGCGTCGCGCATCTCGGCCGCGGTGGCGAACCGCCTGTCCGGCGGCGTCGTCAGCGCCTTGCGCGCGATGGCCGCGATGGCCGGGTGCACGTTCGCCGGCAAGGGCAGGGGGGGACGCCCCGAGGTGAGCAGGTGCAGCGTGCCCAGCGTGTTCTCCGCGTCGTACGGCGGCCTGCCGGAGAGCAGGTGATAGAGGCTCGCGCCGACGGCCCAGATGTCCGCGCGACGGTCGACCGGGCGCCCCAGCGCCTGCTCGGGGGCCATGTACTGGATCTTGCCCTTGAGCACCCCGGCGTTGGTCTCCCCGGCGATGCGGTCGCGCGCCTTGGCGATTCCGAAATCGATGAGCTTGGTGACGCCCTTGGTGCTGACCAGGATATTGTGCGGGCTGATGTCGCGGTGGACGACGCCCAGCGTCTTGCCGTCGGCGTCCCTGAGCTCGTGCGCCTCGTGCAGCCCCGAGCACGCGTCGGCCAGCACCCGCAGCACGATCCCGGGGGGGATCTTCTGCCCCTTCTTCTCGCTGGCGCGCCGGAGCTTGGAGAGCGCGTCGCCGTCGACGTACTCCATGGCCAGGTAGAGGACGTCGTGCTCCTCGCCGAGATCGATGATGCGCGCCACGTTGAAGTGCTCGATGCGCGAGGCGATGCGCGCCTCGTCGAGGAACATCTGCTGGAAGCGCAGATCGCTGGCGTACTGGGGCAGGATGGTCTTCAGCGCGACGAGCTTCTCGAAGCCGTGCTTGCCGCGCTGCCGCGCGATCCACACGCTGGCCATCCCCCCTTCGGCCAGCGGGCCGAGGAGCTCGTAGCGATCGAGCCGGTAGCCGGGCGTCAGCGGCGACCCGAGGCTGGCTCCGTTGGTACTCCCCACGATTGCAGACTATCACTACCCGCCTCATGCCTCCCGCGCCGCGTCTCAAGCCCGTCCGTGTGCCCAGGTCTGTGCTCGCGCGCCCCAGGTTTGTGCTCGCGCTTGCGCTCGCTGTTGCCCTCGCGATCGCGCTGTTCGCGTGTGGGAGCTCTTCCGCGGGGGCGGGGGGCGGCGGGGGCGACGATGCGGGGGACGACGGGCCCGTCTTCGGCGGCGACCGGCCCGTGACGCTGCGCGTCCCCGCCGGGTACGACCCCCAGAAGCCGGCGCCGCTCGTCATGATGCTGCACGGCTACGGCAGCGCGAACCTCCTCACCGAGTACTACTTCAAGATGTCGAGCCTGGCCGACGAGCACGGGTTCTTCTACGTCGCCCCCAACGGGACGTTCGACTCGAAAGGCTCGCGCTTCTGGAACGCCACCGACGCCTGCTGCAACTTCGACGGCAGCCCGGTCGACGACGTCGGCTACCTCACCTCGCTCATCGCCGACATCCGTGCCGCCTACAACATCGATCCGGCGCGCATCTACGTCATGGGCCACTCCAACGGCGGCTACATGTCCCATCGCCTGGCCTGCGACCACGCCGAGCTCTTCGCCGCCATCGCCAGCTACGCCGGCGCCGTGTGGAGCGACCCAGGCAAGTGCAATCCCAGCGCGCCCGTCGGCATCCTGCAGGTGCACGGCACCGCCGATCAGGAGGTGCTCTACGACGGGACCATGTCGCCTGCGCCGGCCGCCGACGGCGGCGCCGACGGCGGAGTCGACGCGGGCGCGGGCCTGGGCGCCGTCTACCCCGGCGCGAAGCAGACCGTCGCCCTCTGGGCGCAGAAGAACGGGTGCGCCGACGCGCTGACCGACACCGGGACGACCATGCACGTGAGCGTCGACGGCCAGGGCAACGAGACCAGCGTGTCGCGCCACGACGGCTGCACCAAGAACGGCGCCGCCGAGCTGTGGACG
>DATBQU010000102.1:0-15690 GCA_036560665.1 Polyangiaceae bacterium | reverse complement strand
GCCCGTCGATGAGCGCCGTGCCGGTGACGACCCGGTCGGCGGGCAGCTCGGGGTCGAGGTTGTTGGCGAGCGCGGCGTCTTCCACGAAGCTGCCTGGCTCGACGAGGCGCGCGATGCGCTCGCGGGCGAAGAGCTTGCCCTGCTCGGCGTTCTTCTCGTGGTACTTGGCCGCGCCCCCCTTGTCGACGCGGGCGAGGGTCTCCTTGAGCTTCTGTTCGTCGGACATGGCGCGGGGGCTTCCCTACCCCGAAAGTGCCTAGGGACGGAAGACGAGCGGCGCGGTCACCGTCGCCGTGCCGCCGGGCTTGGGGAAGTGCGCGCGGGCCTTCATGGCGTCCCCGATGCAGGCGACGAGGGCCGGATCGGCCGCCTTCCCGCCGGGCTCGGCGTCGACGGACAGGACGGCGCCGGCCTCGTTGATCTGGATCTTGAGCGCCACCTTGCCGTGCAGGGCGGGGCTGGAGACGCGGGCCTGGTTGTAGCAGTCGAGCAGCTGAGGCTTGAAGCCATCGACGGTGGGCTTCGGGTCGAATCCCTTGGGGGCCACGATGTCGCCGACGAGCACGGAGCCGCCGGTGGGCGGGGAGCCGGTGGGCGCCGGCGCCGGCGCGGTCGCGGAGGCGGTCGCGGGCGCGGGCGCGGTCGCGGGCGCGGGCGCGGAGGCGGGCGCGGGCGCGGGCGCGGACCCGCACGACGCGAGGAGCAGCAGCGCGAGACCGATTCCCCTCATCGGCTCACCGCCCCTGGAAGCGCGGCTTGCGCTTCTCCGCGAAGGCGGCGAGGGCCTCGCGTCGGTCCTCGCTCACCAGCGTCTTGTCGTAGCTCACCTTCTCCAGCTCCAGGCCCAGCTCGAGGGCCACGTCGTGCGCGCGATCGACCGCCTCCAGCGCCGCCGCCTGGGCGATGGGCGCGCCCTCCGCCACCGGCCGGAGCCACTCGACCGCGTCGTCGACCACGCCCTTGCCCGCCGGCGTCACGCGGTTCACGAGGCCCCAGGCGAGCGCCTCGTCGGCCGTCAGGCGCCGGGCGAGCAGGATCATCTCCTTGGCGCGCGCCTCGCCGACGACGCGCGGCAGGCGCTGCGTCCCGCCCGCGCCCGGGATGATACCGAGCGACGTCTCGGGCAGGCCGAGCACGGCGTGCGCGGCCGCGACGCGAAGGTCGCAGCAGAGCGCCAGCTCGAGGCCGCCGCCCAGCGCCGCGCCGTTGATGGCGGCCACCACGGGCTTGGGCGACCGGTCGAGCGGGCCGAGCTCGCTCCGGTAGAGGTCGACCTGAACGCGCACGTCGTTCTCGGTCATTCCCTGGCGCTCCTTGAGGTCGGCCCCGGCGCAGAACGCCTTGTCGCCTGCGCCGGTCACGACGATGGCGCGGACGGAGGCGTTGGCGATCGCGTCGCGGGCGAGCTTGCCCAGCGCCAGCAGCGTCGCGCGCGACAGCGCGTTGGCGCGGTCCGCGCGGTCGATGGTCCACACGGCGATGCCGCCACGCTGCTCGACGCGGATGGGAAAGTCGTCGCTCACCGCTTCCTGGCTCCCTTCTTGGCCTTGGCCGGCCTGGCCGGTCCGGGCGTACCCGGGCCGTCCCCTCTCGCTTCGAGCTTGGACAGGCGGGCCCGGAGCTCCTGGTGCTCGGCCTGCAGCTTGTCGAGCTCCTCCCGCAGCTGGTCGGCGGCCCGCCTCGGCTCGACCAGATCGCGCATCACCTCGCGGATGCGGCGTCGCACGCGCGCGTCGAGGTCCGTCTCCAGTCGCTCCCGCAGCGCGGGCCGCGCCTTGGCGTCGCCCAGGTCGCCGAGCGCTCGCACCACGTCGATGCGCAGGAGCGGGTCGCCGTCGTCGAGGAGGAGCTCGAGCGCTTCGCGCGTCTTGCGATCGCTGGCGATCTTGGGCAGGGCCATGATGGCGGCGCGGCGGGCCCGCTCGGGGTGACCGTAGCGGACGCGCGCCGTCAGGTGAGGCAGCGCGCGGTCGTCGCGGAGCGCGGCCAGGCCGTCGATGGCGCCGGCGCGCACCACGTCGAACCAGCTCGGACGCTCGAGCAGATCGACCAGCACGTCGAACGCCGCGACCTGCCGCGTCCGGCCCATGGCCCGTGCGGCCTCGCTCTCCACGAGGTAGCTGTCGTCGCGCAGAGCGTACGGCTTGATGGCTTCCATCGCCTCGGGGGTGCGGAAGGCTCCCAGCGCCGAGACCACGGCGCGACGCACCTTGGGGTGCGCCGTCTGCCGGGCGTTCTTGAGGGCCTCGAAGCACTCGCGCGCGCGGATCTTCCCGAGTGCCGCGGCGCATTCGGCGCGGGTGCCCCAGAACTCGCGTTCGTCGCCGAGCGCCCGCGTCAGGGCCTCGATGGTGGGCGGGTCGTCGACCCGCGCCAGGGCCTGCGCCGCGAGCCAGCGCCCGCGGGCGGTGGGCGCCCGGGTGAGCTGCTCGCGCAACATGTCGGCCGGTGGCTTCACGCGCACCTCGCCCACGATGCGGGTCTGGGGATCGACCACCACGAAGGTCGGCCGAGCGGGCGCCGGCAGCGCGAAGGACTGCTGCTTCTCGGTCATCCGCACCGTGCGCCGCGCGACCTGTCCGTCGGCGTCGCCGAGATCGAGGTCGAGCTGAAGCTCGAAGCAGGCCGGTACGCCGTCGGTCGCCGCTTGCGACTGCTTGGCCGCGACGCTGAGCACGCCCTTCTCCCAGGAAATGTCGACATCGAGCTCGGGGTGCCCCGCCTTGTAGATGCCCTGCTCGAAGAAGCGCCCCAGGCTGCGGCCGCTCACCTCTTCCATGGCGCGCTGCAGGTCGCGTGTCTCCACCACCCCACGCGCGTGACGGGCGAGGTACGCACGAATTCCTCGCCAGAAGACGGCGTCGCCCACCTCGACGCGCAGGGCATGCAGGACGAGGCAGCCCTTCTCGTAGAGATGCCGGTCGAAGAGGTCGAGCGGCGCGTCGTAGTCCTGGCACACGACCGGGCGGCGGTAGCGGCCGTGCGCCTCGGCGGCGTACGCGTCGAGGTCGACCTTGAGGCCGAAGTCGTACTCGTCCCGCCCGAGGTGCTTCTCGCGCCACACGTGCTCGAAGAACGTGGCGAACCCCTCGTTCAGCCAGCCCTCGTACCAGGCGCGACACGTGACGTAGTCGCCGAACCACTGGTGGGCGAGCTCGTGGGCCACGAGGTCGTCGGAGGTGACGTCGATGGCCGCGCGCTCGTCGAGCAGGATGTGCTCGTACATGGTGGTGGCGGTGGTGTTCTCCATGCCGCCGAAGATGAAGTCGGCCACCACGATCTGCGCGTACTTGTTCCACGGGTAGGGGACCCCCGTCACCTCGCTGAAGTGGCGGATCATCTCCGGGGTGCGGGCGAAGGTGCGGCGCCCGTCCTCCTCGCGTCCACGGGGCACCAGGTAGGCTAGCGGCACCTCGCGCTCGCCCACCTTCACCTTGTCGGTCAGCTCGGCGAAGTCGCCGGCGGCGAGCGTCACCAGGTAGCTCGCGTGCGGTTCGGCCATCTTCCAGTGGTAGGTGAAGTCCCCGCTCTTCGGCTTGTCACTGGAGACGAGGGCGCCGTTGGACAGGGCGTACCAGCCGCTCGGCACGTGCACGACGAGCTCGGTGGTCATCTTGAGGTGCGGGCTGTCGTGGCACGGGAACCAGTGCCGCGCGTCCTCCTCCTGGCACTGCGACCACACCTGGCGCGGGCGCTCGGGGTGGTGCTCGTCCGGCTCCAGGAAGTAGAGGCCGCGCCGCGGGGTGGCGTGGTAGCTCACCGCCACGCGCGACTTCTCCCGCGCCGGATCGAGGGCGATGCGCAGCGTCTTGCCGTCGTATCCGAAGGTCGCCTTCTTGCCATCGAGGGTGAGCTCGCGCACGTCGAAACCCACCGCGTCCAGCTCGAGCTCGGTGGCCGCGGCATCGACGCGTCGCAGGTCGAGGGTGGCCCGTGCGCGGATGCCCTTCTGGGCGACGTCGAGCGTCACGTCGAGCGCGAGGTGCTCGATGGCGAACGGTCTGTCGCGCTCGAAATGACGAGAGCTGGTGGCGAAGGCGAAGGGACGACCGGCGGAGGAGGAGGCTCCGTGGGAGGCGGAGCCGATCGAGGCGCAGCCGCACCGCGCGTGCAGGCGATGCTCGAGGGGCATGGGGGGGAAGGGGAGCTTCACACGACGCAGCGCGTGAACGGAAGGGGGTGCGGGCGGCAATCGCCTGGCACGCCTCGACGCGCTCCCGGGCCGGGGTACACTCGCCCCCATGCCTCGCCGTCACTCTATCATGAGGTACGCTCTGGCCCTCCTCGCCGTCGGCCTGGCTGGCGCGTGCGCCACCTCCGGGCCCGACAACGAGCACGGGCCGACCTTCCTCGACGGCGGGGGGGACGGCGCGAGCGCAGGCGACGTGGGGGCCACCGGCGACGACGCGGTCAACGAGGGCGCGACGGCCGACGACGCCACGAACGACGGGCCATCCTCGGTCGATGCGCCCGCCGAAGCCCAGGGGGACGCGACCGCAGACGGCTCGACGGACGCCGGCGGGGGCGACACCGGCCAGGTCGACAGCGGGAGCTGCACCTCCACGATGGCGCTCCTCGCCGCCAGCGGGACCGTGATGGGAGAGGCGGTCTTCGGACACGGCCAGTGGTCGACGGCCAGCACGGTCGCTGGCGGCGCCGCGGGCGCGCCCTCTCTCGTCGCCTTCGGCGCCGGCTACCTCGGGGTCTACGTCGGCGCGGGGACGACGGGCAGCCTGCCGCTCCGGTGGACGGCGTACACCGGCTCGTGGACGCCTCCGGCGACCATCGGAGCCGCACTCGCCCAGGGGAAGCCTGCGCTCGCGGTCATCGCCGGCACGGCGCACCTCGTCTACTGGGGGAGCGACGGGAAGTTCTACCACGGCACGTACGGTGGCTCGTGGGACGCGGCGAGCGACAAGGTCCAGAGCGGCGGTGGCGCCGCGCAGAGCTTCGGCCCGAGCGCGCCGGTCGTCGCCGCGACCGGCGCCGCGCTCGCCCTTGCGCAGTCGGGGCAGGACGGCCAGCTCTACGCGCAGCCGTGGACCGGGAGCTGGCAGGCGGCCGTTCCCGTCGCCGGTTCGTCGGTGGAGTCACTCTTGACGCCGGCGATCGTCGCGCTGACCGGCGGAAGCGCCGACGCGATGGTCGTCTTCGTCCACGCCGGCGACGCGGGCGACTACCACCTCCAGTACACGGTGCGGACGTCGGGGAGCTGGTCGGCGCCCGTCGAGCTCTACGATCAGGCCGGCAACATCGCCTACGCCGGGACGACCCCGTCACTCGCCGCGTTGCCGAACGGCGGCGCCATCGTCGCCTGGCAGGGCTCGAGCCCCGCCCACCCGTACGTCTCGACCTACGACCCTGCCGCCAAGTGGAGCGCGCCCCTGCCCGTCGGCGGCGCCGTCCTCGCGTCACCGCCCAGCGTCGTCCCGGGCGTGTGCGGCGCGCAGGCCGCGATGGCCTACGTGCAGGCCACCGGCGAGGTCGACGTGACCACGCTGAGCGGCGGGTCGTGGGGGACGCCGGTGGCCATCGCCGGGGCGAGCGGCATGCAAACGGTGGCGCTTGCCTCACTGCCCTGACTCGCCGTGCGCCCGTTGACGCGGCGAGCCCCCCTCCGGTACCGATCGCAAGGTGGGAGGGTCGGGGAATCAAGGCGCGGAGCTGACCGCCAAGTACCAACCCTTCGCTGCGCTGGGCGAGGGCGGCATGGCGCAGGTGTTCCTCGCCGTCGCCCGCGGCCCCATGGGCTTCAACAAGCTCGTCGTCCTCAAGCGGATGCGCTCGCAGTACGCGAAGGACGAGGCGGTGGTCAGGATGTTTCTCGACGAGGCGCGGCTCGCGGCGCGCCTCAATCACCCCAACGTCATCCACACCTACGAGGTCGGCGAGCACGAGGGCAGGTACTTCATCGCGATGGAGTACCTGGAGGGGCAACCGCTGAACCGCATCCTGGCGGAAGCGCGCCGCATCGGTCGCGAGGTGCGGCCCGCGGTGTGGGTGCGGATCCTCGAGGACGTGCTCACGGGACTCCAGTACGCCCACGACCTCAAGGACTACGACGGCACTCCGCTCGGAATCGTCCACCGCGACGTCTCGCCGCACAACATGTTCGTGACCTACGACGGGCAGGTGAAGGTGGTCGACTTCGGGATCGCGAAGGCCGCACTCAGCGAGGCGCACACCGAGATCGGTGTGCTCAAGGGCAAGGTCGCGTACATGTCGCCCGAGCATGCGCTGGGCGCGCCCCTCGACCGGCGCTCGGACCTGTTCGCGCTGGGCATCGTCCTGTGGGAGGCCATCTCGGGCCAGCGGCTCTACGGGCACGAGTACGCCGCTACCACGCTGCACAAGCTGCTGAACTCCACCGCGCCTCGCCTTTCCTCGGTCGTGCCGGAGATCGATCCCGCGCTCGACGAGCTGGTGGTCAAGGCGCTCGCCACCGACCCGGCCGATCGCTTCCAGTCGGCGCGCGAGATGCGCGACGCCCTGGAGGCGTGGATGCAGGCGCGCGGCGAGGCGGTGCGGCAGGAAGAGATCGGGCGCCTGGTGTGTGAGCTCTTCGAGGACGTGCGCGACGACGTGAAGCAGCAGATCCAGGCGTACATGGCCGCGGTCGCCGCCGATCCCTCGGGCAGGGGCGCCCGCGCAGCGATGCCGGGGCCGGTCCAGTGGAGCGCGAGCGCGGCGGAGCTGCCGACCATCGACATCCACCTTGCGGCCAGCGGAAGCGCCATGGTGCGGCAGGCGCGCGTGGCCCCCGCATCGCACGAAGGCGAGGGACCGCGCGGCGGCCGGCTTGCGTTGGTCCTGGCCGGGACGCTGGCAGCGCTGGTGTCGGTCGGTGCGATGCTCGTCCCGCGCTTCATGTCACGCACGTCGACCGCCGGACCCTCGCCGTCGGCGCCTGAGCCGCTCGAGCCTGCCCGACGAGCCGTCACCCCCGAACCGTCGGGCTCTGCGTCTCTCGAGCCAACTTCATCGAGCGCGCCGCTCGTGGCTTCCGCCCCGCCGTCGGCCTCGTTGGCGGCGTTCGCGCGCCCGGCACCCCCACCGCCGGCGACGGGCCGTGGTGGCGGCGGCCGCTTGCCTTCCGTGCCCTCCCCGGTACCTCCGACCGCCGAGCCGACGTCGCCGACCCCCGCGAGCCAGCCGGGATTCCTCTCCTTCGACACCTACCCGTGGACGCGCGTTTCGGAGGGCGGCCGAGTCGTCGGTGACACGCCGCTCATCCACGTGTCTCTGTCACCCGGGGTGCACGTGCTCACCCTCGACAACGAGGAGCAGAACATCCACCAGACGTACACGGTCATCATCCCGAGCGGCCAGACGGTCAACCGGCGACTCGGTCTCGAGTAGGGGAAGCGTCGATGGAGTGGCGGCCGGGAAGGAAGCTCGTCGCGGGCGCGGCCGCGGCTACGGCGCTGGCGTGCGGCCATGCCGGGTGCAGCACTTCTTCGTCCCCGACGCCCGCGCCCGACGCGAGCACGGCGCAGCCGACCATCACCTTCGGCGTCTCGGACGCACTGACCGGCGGCCTCGCAGGTCTCGGCGTCGGCGTGAACCAGGCCGTCGGCGTCGCGGCGCGGCAGATCAACCAGGTGGGCATCCTGGGGGGCCGGCAGGTGGTACTCGACGTACGCGACGACACGTCCGACCCGACGCAGGCGCGCGACATCGTGCAGGCGCTGCTCGCCGAGGGCGTGGCCGGCGTGCTCGGTCCGCTCTCGAGCGGCCAGGTGCACAACGTGCAGGATCTCACCTACCTGGCGAAGACGGTGGAGATCACCCCCTCGGCCACATCCACCATCCTCACGATCGACCAACCCGCGGGAGACCGCTATCTGTTCCGGACGGCACCTTCGGACAGCTTCCAGGGGCGTGCCATCGTGCGCTTCGTTCGCGATGGCGTCGCCCCGTCGAGCGACGCCGGCGAGGCGGGGATGCTCGGTGGCACGTGCCGGGCGGCGTTCATCGTGAACGGCAGCGACACCTACGGCAGCGCCCTGGGAGATGTGGTCCAGACGACATTTCCGAGCGCCTCGGCGCAGGTCCTGGGGCGCGATCCGGTGCAGACCACGCTCCAGAGCGACTACTCGAGCACGGTGAACGACATCGTGACCGCGCACCCCGACTGCCTCGTGCTGGTGGTCTATTCCGACGTCGCCGCCGAGTTGCTCCGCGAGCTGGGCAAGGCCATCGCCGCGGACACGGGCCACGACTGGTCGAAGTTCTTCGTTTGCGGCTCGGACGGGGAGTACGACGCGAAGTTCATCCCCGACGCTCAGAGCGATCCCGGGGATCCCCGGTCGGCGAACTCCGCGGCGGGCTGCTACGGCACGGCGCCCGACCCCGCGCCGAACACCCCCGGGTACGCCGCCTTCAAGGACATCTGGGAGCAGAGCTACCCGGGGGTGACGCCGCCGGCTTACGGGGCCAGCATCTACGATGCCGCGCTGCTCCTCGCGCTCGCCATCCAGCAAGCCGGGACGGCGAGCGACGGCACGCGGATCCGCGACGCCCTGCGCGTGGTGGCCACGCCGCCCGGAACGTCCTTCGGGCCGGCGGAGTTCGTCGACGCCCTCAACGCCATCTCCAAGGGAATCGACATCGACTACGACGGCGCGTCCGGGCACTGCGACTTCGATCCCTCGGGAGACGTCAAGGCCGACTACGTCGTCTGGCAGGTCCAGAAGCAGGCCGATGGCACCTACGCCTTCGCGAGCCTGGGGGCCATCAAGGAGGCGGATCTGTAGGCAGCCCGGTGCCGGCCCGACTATCCTCGCCGCCATGCGCTCGAGGGGGCCCGGCGTGGCGGCGGCAGCGGCCGCGACGCTCGCCGGTGTGCTCGCCTGCAGCCAGTCGGTGAACCAGCACCCCTCGCCCGCCACGACCGGGCAGGTTCAGATCGCGTTTCCGTCCACGGCGGTCGCGGTCGCCTCCGAGAAGGTTCAGGTCCTCGTGTTCGACGCCACCGTCCCGGGGACCGATTGCCTGTCGCTGCTGGTGGCACGCGAGAGCGGCGCGGAGACGCCGAAGGCCCCCGCGCTGCTGCTCGATACGGGCGCGGTCGACGCATGCGCCCTGGCCGGCGGCGACGGTGCCCTCCCGATCTCCTACGGCAGCCGCTCGTTTCTCGCCGTCGCACAGCGGGGCGGGCAGGACTTCTTCACGGGTTGCGCGCAGGGCGACATCGAGGCGGACAGCCCGCCCGTGAGCATCACGCTGGCAGAGGCCAAGATCGGCACCCATGTCCCGCCCACCACCTGCGCCTCGCTGTCCCAGAAGTGCACCGGTGGCTGCTGACGCTCACTTGCACGGGCCCTGGCCGCAGACGAGGACCGGCGACAGCTCGGCGCTGGAAGGAGGGAGGGTCTCGTCTCGCGGCCTGCGAAGCGCGAAGAAGGCCGCCGTCCCCGCGCCGGCGAGGAGACCACCGGCCACGACCCAGAACACGGGGCTGGCGAACACCGACCGTCCCTCCCTCGGGGCGGTGCGCACCTCGCGGGGCGCGCCGGGCGGCGGCGCCGGCGCGAGCGGCACCAGCGGCACCAGCGCCGTCTTCGGCGCGGCGCGGTTTCCCACCTCGAAGACGACGTCGCCGCGATCGTCGATGGCACCGGCGTAGTAGTCGAGACGCGCCGCACCCGGCGGGGCGGGCGTGAGGGGAACCTCGATCCCCTCGCCCACCAGCGGCTCGACCGTGGCGAAGTCGCCGCTGACGCCCCAGCGCCAGCCCACGATCAGGCGCTGAACGACGTGCGTCGGGTCCCTCGTCGTCACGCGCAGCGTGCCCCCGTCGCCGGGCACGAGCGAAGTGGACACCTCCAGCCCTGGTCGGGCCGGGTAGCTGCCGAGGATGCCGCGCGCCTCGGCCAGGCGCGTCGTCACGCGTGGCGGCAGGTTCCTGTCCTCCTTCTCGTCGGGAGAGTAGGTCAGGAGCTTCAGGAAGGCGTCGCGCGCCTCCGCGTCGTGGTTGAGGATGGCGTGAGTTCGCGCGAGCAGCTCGTAGGTCCGCACCAGCTGGGCGTGGGTCAGCCCACCCCCCTTGGCCACCGCATCGGCGAGCTGGTTGGCCTTGTCGAAGTCCATGTCGACGTACGCTTGCTCTGCTGCCGTCAGCTGCGGCTCGGCGAGCTGGGCGACGGGCTGCGCCGGAGACTGCGCGCGTGCCGGCGCGGTGTGCAGCACCATCAGGACGGCCGCGGTCGCGCTCGCCCGACGGAGAAGACGCCGCGAGACCCCCATGGCGCGCGAGCGTACCACTGCCCTCTGGTCCCGGCGGAACGACCGCCCGTCCACGAGGAACGACCGCTCCATCCGTCGGAACGACCGCCCGTCCGCGAGGAACGACCGCTCCATCCGTCGGAACGACCGCTCCATCCGTCGGAACGACCGTCCGTCCACGAGGAACGACCGCTCCATCCGTCGGAACGACCGCCCGTCCGCGAAGAATGACCGCCTCATCCCGCCGGAGGACCGCCCCATCCGGCCTCGCGCGGGGGGCTACTCACCGTCCACATGGCCGCACATCGCTTCGACCTGGTTGCGCAGCGACGTCACCGGGGCCAGCCGCTCGCGCAGGCGCTCCACCGCGCGCAGCCCGTCGTGCGCGTCGCGGCAGCGCCCGTCGGCCAGGGCCTCGTTGGTGAACCGGAAGCGATCGAGGAGCGTCATGCGCGCGAAGGGGTCGGTGCGGTCGTGCACCCCGACGATCACGATGCACGCGACGAGCACGCCCACACATGCGGCGAGGATGGCCCGGGTGGCGCGATCGGAGTACCGGTGGCCCCGCCGCCACATCCCCGCGATGACGGCGCCGGCAAGAGCTCCTCCGAGGTGTGTCGCGTTGTCGATGCTGCCGCCCGCCAGCTTGGAGGCCACGCTGAGGACGATCATGAACCCGAGCCAGCGGACCATGGCCTGCGTCAGCGGCCCCTTCCATCCCTGGAGGCGCCAGCCGACCACCAGCGCCGCGGCGAGCACGCCCGAGATCGCACCCGATGCACCGACGCCGAACGTGCCCGAGCGCGCGTACCAGTAGTAGGCGACGCTGAGCACGTTCCCGAACGCCCCCGCCGCGAGATACATCGGCGCCATCCGCGCCGACCCTACGGCCCGCTCGACGACCGGGCCGGCCAGCCAGAGAAACACCATGTTGAGCGCCAGGTGCACCACCCCGCCGTGCAGGAAGCACGCGGTCACCAGCGTCTCCCAGCGGTTCTCGCCGACCGTCGCCAGCGCGTAGCTCGCGCCGAGCTCGAGTGCCTTGTCGCTCGGGATGTCCGTGAAGAGGTGGGTGATCGCGACCTCGACGACGAACATCCCGACGTTCAGCGCGAGCAGCGCCCGCGTGACGGGGACCTGGCCGAGCCACTCGGAGCGCGGCGGCGACGGAGAGTCGTTGCTCACGTGAGGTGCTGTCCTAGGACACCTACGTGTCCTCCGCTAATCCTGCGCGTTTCTTGGCCTGGCCACCCCCGGTCCGCTAGGCACATCCTCGGATGGAACCGCTCGTCCGCGCGTCGCTCGCGGTACGCACGCTCCTGCGGCGAGGACACGGCCTGCTCATCGCGTGTGCGCTCGCCGCCTACGTCGTCGACGGAGGCGCGGTCGGCGAGATCGGCGCGGGCAAGGTCCTGGCCCTCGGCGCCTGGGCGTGGCTCCTCGCCTCGCGGGTCGGGCGCAAGGCGCGCGAGACGGGGGACGCACCGCTGCGCGTGGACGTCGAGATCGGGGCCCTGCTGTCCGTCGCCGCCGAGGCGGCTCTGGTCCGCTTCGACGGGGGGCTGAGCGGCCGCTTCTCGCCCGCCCTCTACGTCCTGGTAGCCCTCGTCGCGGCTTTCGCGCGCCCGGCCGCCGGGATCGTGGTGGTGCTCTTCCTCCTCGGGCTGGAAGCGTCGCTCCGATTCGTCACGCTCCACGAGAGCGACTCCAGCGGCTTCGTCACGCATGCCTGCTTCGTGGGCGCGTTCGCGCTCCTCAACCTGGCGCTCCTGCGGGCGGAGGTCATGCGCGTCCGTGCCACCGCGCGCGCCCGCGTGGAGGCGCAGCTGGTGCGCATCAAGGAAGACGCGCGCAGCTACCGCCTGCTCGGCGCCGGAGAGTCGATCGACCGCGACGAGGTGCGCAGCGACCGCCTGGCGCGAGCGAGCGTCGAGGAGATCCACCAGTCGGTGCACTACGCGCTCGACCTGCTGCGCCGCTCGCTCGATCTGCACACGTCGGTCCTGCTCTGGCTGAACGACGCCGGCACCCACCTGCGCATCAGCGAGCTGTCCACGGCCTCCGACGACATCCACGACGCCCCCTTCGCCTCCGGCGACGGCGTGCTCGGCGCCGTGCTCGCGCAGCGCGCGCGTGTGTCGCTGCACGGCCTGAAGCCCTCCTACAAGGTGCCTTACTACGCGGGACCCTGCCCGGTGCGCGCGCTCGCCGCCATTCCCGTGCTGGAGGGCGAGACGCTGCGCGGCGTCCTCGCCATCGACCGCCTGGAGGACGTGGCCTTCTCGCCGCACGAGGAGGAGGTGGCCTCGCAGGCCGCGCGCTTCTGCCTCCGCGCCATCCAGAACGAGCGCGTCTTCCTCCAGCTCGAGCGGGCCAAGGTCGAGCAGGGCAAGCTCTATCGCGCGGCGCAGGCGCTGGGCGCGGCGCTCAGCGAGAAGGACGTGGTCGAGGCCGGCGTGAAGGCGGCGCGGGAGATCGCCAGCTTCGATCTCGCGGCGGTGACGGTCTACGACGAGGCCGCACGAACGCACGAGGTGGTGGCCGCGCGGAGCGCCGATGCTGCCATCGACGATCTCGTGGGGGTGCGCTTCTCTCACAACGCGGGGCTGGTCTCGATGGTGGTGCAGAACCGCTGCCCCCTGCCCTACCGCGGTGAGTACGAAGCGGGACGGCAGATCGTCCTCAGCAAGCGCCTTCCGTGGCCGACCCACCCCAGCCTGCTGGTCTTGCCGCTCCTCATCCACGAGCGGGCGCTGGGCACGCTGATCCTCGGCGCCAGGCGGCGGCACGCCTTCGGCGACGCGGCGCGCCCCACGCTGGAGGTCCTCGCCAGCCACCTCGCCGTCAGCCTCTCCAACGCACGCATGGTCCACAAGCTGGAGACGATGGCGACCACCGACGGGCTCACCGGCCTGTTCAACAAGCGCGCGATGCTCGACGCGGCGACGCAGAAGATCGCCGCGGCGGCGCGCTTCGACCGCCGGCTGGCGGTGCTGGTGGTCGACATCGACTTCTTCAAGAAGGTGAACGACAACTACGGCCACGACGTGGGCGACGTCGTCATCCGCGGTCTGGGCGAGATCCTCAAGCGCCAGAAGCGCACCACCGACGTGGTGGCCCGCTTCGGCGGCGAGGAGTTCGTGGTGCTCTGCGAGCAGACCGACGAGAAGGGGGCCATGCTGCTGGCCGAGCGCATCCGCGAAGAGCTGGCCAAGACGAGCTTCCGGACGGACAAGGGAATGCTGTCGGTGACCTGCTCGGTCGGGGTCGCCACGTTCCCGGAGACCGGCCAGACGTGGGAAGCGCTCTTCAAGGCCGCCGACGACGCGCTTTACGTCTCCAAGCGCTCCGGCCGTGATCGCTGCACCGCCTGGCGCGCCCCCTCGGCCGCGTCGAGGCGGCTGGCCTCCGGCGCTCGGTAGGCTCGACAGCACGCCCCGTCGTGCGCATGCTGCTATGGCAATGTCAGACGAGAAGCCAGATCCGTTCGAAGACGTGCGCAAGGGGCTGGGGCTGCTCTTCCGGGCGGCGAAGACGACGCTCGAGAAGCTGCCCACGAAGGATCTCGAGCAGGTCGTCGTCACCAGCGCGCGCGAGGTAGGCCGGGCGGTCGAGAACGTCGGCAAGACCATCGAGCGCGAGGTGTTCGGCAAGAAGCCGGACCAGCCGGGCTCCACGAAGGTCGAGCCGCCGGCGGGTGACGACGCCCCCAAGACCGACGAGCCGAAGGCCGACGCGCCCAAGCCACCCCCGGACGCGGCGTAGGCTCGAGCGCTCGCGCGGGCTCGAGCAGCCGGGCGTCACTGCCCCGGCGTCGCGACGTAGACGCACTTGCGAAGAGGCTCGGCCACGACGGCGGAGTACGTCGCCGAGCCGGGGAAGCCGTAGCCGAAGAGCATGCACATCTCGTTCTTCCCGACGCCCTCGACGATGGTGTCGGTGGTGGTGTTGAGCCACGTGCAGGCGAACGTCGCGCCGTCGCCCTGCGACAGATCGATGGGCGGGTCGTACACCTGGATGACGCCGTTGCCCGGGTCGTAGCCCTTGGAGTCGAGCCAAAGCTGGCCGTCGAGCGGCCCGCCGAGGAAGCCGGCCGTGAAGCGCGTCCCGAGCTGGTGCATGTGCGGCAGCACCGACACGATCTTCATCGGCCCGGTGAAGTTGCAGTCGCCCTCCACCGTGTAGGTGGCGCCGGGCGGGATCTGGAAGCCCGAGTACACCCAGATGAACGGCGCGAGGACCGTGGTCACCGACGCTTCGTCGACGGTGTACCAGGTGTACGTGGGCGCGACTGTGAGCGGCTGCGTGCTGGCGTTGAGGTAGTGCATGCGGGCGACGATCTCGGAGCCATCCTTGACCGGATAGGCCATGCCCTCCGGCATGCTCTGCCACTCGGTGCCCACGTGCTGGGTCGACGAGCCGAAGAGCACCGTGCCGCCGTTGGCGACGTCCTGCCCCTCGCCGCCGAGGACGCTCTGCGACCCGCTGTCCGGGCACGCGCGGACCCCGCTGCCCGTGGAGGGCCGCGAGGTGACGTTGCCGTGGTGCATGCCCGCCTGCGCCACGATCTGCGCGCCACCGACCAGATGCGAGGGGCCCTGCAGCTCCATCGGGAAGATGAAGCAGGGGAACTGCTCGTCGCCCGGCGCCAGGGTGATGGACGGGAGCTGGATGGAGAAGCCGCCGACGACGTGGTCCGGCGGCGACTGGCGTGGCGGCGCCCCGGCAGTGAACGTGGGGACAGGCGGCGAGGAGGACGTGGCGTGGCCGCACGCGGTGACGGCGACTGCGAGCATCCAGGCGAGGGTCGGCCTCACCCGCGGGAGTGTAGCTCAGACGGAGCGGCGTGACGGAGGTGGCAGCTCCGCGTGGTGCCCGAGGCGGGCGAACAGCCGGGCCACCACCGGGGCAAGGCGGGTCGACGACACGACGTTGAGCACGACGATGGCGATGCCTACGGCGAGGATCCAGAGGTTGGTGGTGCTGACGAAGTGGGGCATGGCGGGTCTCCTTCCGGACCGCTGCTCACTCCTATTCGTAGGGTCGGACCTCGAAATTTCAATCACAGCCGGCCTTCGGATGAGCCTCCGCCCACCTCGCGAAGGCTCTGCCGAGAGCATCCACCACGCGGTCGCCCACGAAAGCGCCGCCCCTGGCGTTGAAGTGAACGCCGTCGCCCTGGGTCAGCCCCATCGACAGGAACTTCGCCATGGAGCCCTCGCCACCCATCGCGCTGCGGAAGTCGAAGAAGGCCGCCCCCGACTCGTCGGCCGCCTGCCGCAGCTGCTTCTCCGCGCGCGCCAGCCACCTGGGGGTGTACTTCGCGCCCTTCTCGCCCCAATCCGGCGGCGTCATCACCATCACGCTCACGTCCGGCACCGCGCGCCGCAGCCGCGCGATGACCTCCTTCATGCACTCGACCGGATCCATCACCGCCGGGTTCCACGTGTTCGAGCCGATGTG
>DATBQU010000101.1:0-9697 GCA_036560665.1 Polyangiaceae bacterium | reverse complement strand
CTCGGCGAGATCACGGATGCGCCCCATCGGACGGAGCGTACTAGCGAACGGCGTACACGAGCAGCCGGCACTCGATGGGCCCGTTGTGCAGCAGCCACCACCGGTCGGGCTCGCGGCGCATGGCGCGGCCGATGGCGGGGGTGCCGGCCAGGATGGCCGCGGTGTGGCCGTGCATGCGGCGGAGGGCCTGCGCCAGCTCGTCGTAGAGGGCGGCGTCGCCCGCCAGTCGCTCGCCGTAGGGCGGGTTGGTCACGACGAATCCCGGAGGCTCGAGGGGGGCGAGGTCGCGCACGCCGCGCGCCTCCACCACGAGGTCGACCCCGGCCGCGCGGGCGTTGTCGCGGGCGAGCTCGACCGAGCGTGGGTCGACGTCGCTGGCGAAGACGGGCGGCCCCTCGCGCCTCGCCGCGGCGCGGGCCTCCTCGCGCAGCGCCTTCAACCTGGCCCGCAGCGCGTCGTCGTGGCTCGACCATCGCTCCAGGCCGAAGCGCGCGCGAGAGAGGCCGGGCGCCATCCGCCGCGACCACGCCGCCGCCTCGATGGCGATGGTCCCCGCGCCGCACATGGGGTCCACCAGCGGGCGCTCGCGGTCCCAGCCCGAGAGGCGCACCACCGCGGCCGCCAGCGTCTCGCGCAGGGGGGCGGCGCCGGCGCGCGCCCGCCACCCGCGCTCGTGCAGCGAGCCGCCGCCGACGTCGAGGTAGAGCGTGGCGTGGTCGCGCGCGAGGTGCACGGCGAGCAGCACGTCCGGGTCGTCCCGGTCGACCGACGGGCGCGCCCCGAAGCGATGGCGCAGGGCGTCGACGACGGCGTCCTTCGTCTTCTGCGCGACGAACTGCGAGTGCGTGAGCCGGCTCGAGCGGCACGTCGCGCGCACGGCCAGCGTCGTCTCCGGGGTCATCCACGTGCCCCAGTCGAGCGCGCGGGTGCCCTGGTAGAGCGCGTCCCCGTCGCGCGCCTCGAAGGAGCCCACCTCGAGCAGGACGCGCACCGCCACCCGCGACCAAAGGCAAGCCCGCGCCGCGTCGGCCAGGTCCCCCTCGAAGTGAACGCCGCCGCGATCGGCCCGCACGCGCGGCAGGTGCAGCTCGCGCAGCTCGTCGCGGAGCGCGGGCTCGGTGCCCTTGGCGGCGGTGGCGAAGAAGCGCACGGCGGAGAAGCGGTCTTAACCTAGAAGGACGATGGCTCGAAGGCGAAAGGCAGAGCTCGTGGAGGCCCGGGCGCTCTCCCCGTCGGTGCGCAGCCTGGTGTTTCGCACGGCGGACGGGAGCCCGGTGGGGCACCTCGCCGGGCAGCACCTCGACCTCATCGTGCCGACGGCGCGGGGCCTGGCCTACAAGCGAGCCTACTCGATCGCCTCGGCCCCCGACCCGGAGCGGCCGTCGCGGTTCGAGGTGGCCGTCACGCGCGTCGAGGGCGGTCCCACGTCGGAGGCCCTGCACACGCTCGCCCCTGGCGCCCAGGTCGAGATCGAGGGGCCGGACGGGACGTTCGTGAGGCGGAGCGCCGAGCGGGAGCTCCCCGCGCTCTTCGTGGCGACCGGGACCGGCCTGGCGCCCATTCGCGCCATGCTGTCGGAAGAGGTGCATGCCGCCGAGGGCCCCCCGCTGACGCTGCTCTTCGGCTGCCGCACCCCGGCCGACTTCCTCTGGGGCGACGAGCTCCGGGCGTGGGAGGCGTCGTGCCCGCGCCTGCGCTGCCACGTCACCCTGTCCCGGCCCCCGCCGGGGTGGTCGGGCCTGGTGGGATACGTGCAGCTCCACGCCGAACGCCTGGCCCGGGCCCTGCCGGGCGCCAGCGCCTACGTCTGCGGCCTCAGCGCCATGGTGGACGACGTGGTGGCTCTCCTGGAGCACGAGGGGGGGCTGCCACGCCGGGCGGTGCATCACGAGATCTACGACTGAGCGCTTAATCGCCAGCGCGACCGCGCCGTTCTCCTCGTTGCCATGAGCACGCGCTCTCACTCCCGCCCCCGGGTGGATCGCCTGGCCCCGGTCGAGATGGACGCGGAGTTGCCGACCCGGCCGGTCGAGATCATCGATCCCGCCACCCGGGACCGGGGGGTCCTGGTCGAAGCCACCGGACTGTTCGCCGGCCGCCCCCACTCGGTGGCCCGCGCGATGTCCACCCTCGGCCGCTCGTCCGAGTGCGACGTGTGCATCGACGACGACGCGCTCTCGCGGCTTCACGCCCGGATCGTGTGCATCGACGGCGAGTACGTGCTGGAGGACATGGCGTCGCTCAACGGCTGCTTCGTGGGCAGCAAGCGCGTCGTGCGCGCCGTCCTCCGCGACGGCGACCGCGTGCGCCTCGGCGCCCGCCTCGACTTCCGGTTCCACCTGGTCGCCGAGGAGGAGGAGCGCGCGATCTCGCGCCTCTACGAGGCCGGGCTGCGCGATCCGCTGACCGGGCTCGCCAACCGCAAGCAGCTCGAGGAGCGGATGAAGGCCGAGCTCAGCTTCGCGCGCCGGCACGGTTCCGAGGTGTCGGTGGTGCTGGCCGACGTCGATCGCTTCAAGTCGGTCAACGACACCCACGGGCACCTGACGGGCGACGCCGTGCTCAAGCACGTCGCGCAGGTCATCGGTGCGGCGGTGCGCGTCGAGGACCTCGTGGCCCGCTTCGGGGGCGAGGAGTTCGTCGTCGTCGCTCGCGGCACCCCCATCCTGGGCGGGCAGCAGCTCGGCGAGCGCCTCCGTACCGCGCTCGAGCGGTTCCCGATCCTCGTCGAGGGCGTGGCCCTCAACATCACGGCCAGCTTCGGCGTCGCGTCCATCGCCTGCGTGGGGGAGCCGTCGGTGGCGGCGTTGCTCGCTCGCGCCGACGCGCGCATGTACCGCGCCAAGGAGCTCGGCCGAAACCGCGTGGTCGCCAGCGGATAGCGCCCGGCTAGGCGCCCGCGCCCCGAAGCCCCGCGTGGAACTCGCGCGTCCGGTCCACGATGCGCCCCAGCGAGAGCGGAAAGGTCATGTGCCCGCCGGGGATCCACTCGATGGGCGGCTCGCCCCAGGCCCGCCACTGCCGCTCCACCAGCGGCGCAGCGATGTAGACGTCGTCGCGCGCCATGATCCACAGCTGGCGCTGCGGCGCGAGCCTCGGCTTCATCGTGTCGAGGCCCAGCCGGGAGAAGATCTCCTTGCGCCGGGCGCGGTCGACCCCGAAGCGCTCCAGGTCGGCCTTCATGCGCCACAGGATCGGCGCGTCCTCCACCGCCTCCGCGAGCTGCAGGTGGCTGACGATGGGCACCACGTAGTCCGGCGTCGGCTCCACGCAGGCCAGCACCATGGTGATCGATCCGCCCAGGCTGATCCCGGTGACGCCGACCTCGTCGTATCCCTGGGCGCGCAACCAGGCCACGAGGGTGCGGGCGTCCATGCACGACTGCCGCACGGCCTCGATGGAGCGCACGAGGTCCGCGCTCCAGAAGAACTCGCCATGGAAGAGGGCGCTCCTGGGGTTGCGGCTGCCGTGGAAGGGGAGCTGCACGTGGAGGACGTCGACCTCGAGCGCGTCGTACAGGCGAGGCAGGAGGACCGCCTCCTCGATCCAGGGGCCGGGCTCGAGCCAGCCGTGCACGTACACCAGCGCCTTGCGGCGAGGCCCCGACCGCGGGTGGATCCAGCGCGCCGCGACCATCTGATTGCGCACGTACTCGCCGGCGTGACGCGCGCGGTAGTGCGGGCACAGGGGCACGTGCTGGCTGTGCCAGCGCAGCGTCTCCACGACGCGCCCGCTCGGTCGCGGCACGCGCGTGCGGTGGCGCACGACGTCGCGCGGCGCGACGGGGGCAGGGAAGAGCACCGGCACCGGCGCGCCGAGGTAGGGGCCCAGGTCCGCCACGGTGTTCTGCTGCGCGCCGCGCAGGTGGAGCAGGTGCGTCAGGCCGCCGATGATGCGGTCGACGCTACGTCCGACGGGGAGCATGTCTTCCGAGGGTAGCATCCCCCGCCTTCACGACCGGCGACGGCGCCATCCGTCCCAGCCGAGCAGCAGCGCGCCGGCCACGCCGGCCAGCGTCGCGCCTACCTCGAGCGCACGCTGCGGCCCCCAGGTGTTCCACAGCAGGCCGGTGAGGAGACCCGCGGGCAGCGCGGTGATGCCCACCACGAAGTTGTAGGCGCCGTACGCGCGTCCCCGCTGGTCCTCGCGGACGAGGTCCTTGACCAGCGCCTTCTCGACCGGCTCGGTCAGCCCGTAGAAGACGCCGTACACGATGAACAGCGCCCACACGTGCCACGAGGCGCTCGCCACCCCGAGGCCGAGGTAGACCGCGGCGTAGACCAGCCAGCCGACGGCGATGATCCGCGGGCGAGAGACACGGTCGGCGAGGTTGCCGCCCAGGTAGGCCCAGACCACCTTCGACGCGTTGAGCGCCGCCCAGAGGATGGGGATCTCGGCGGTGCTCAGGCCGAGCGAACGCGCGCGCAGCAGCAGAAAGGCGTCCGAGGAGTTGCCGAGCGAGAACAAGGCGAGGATGGCGAGGTAAGACGTGAGGGTCGGCGTGAGGACGCCGGGTTTCTTCTCCTTCGCGCCTGCCGCGGCGCGGAGGGCCCCCGGCTTTTCCTTCTTCGGCTCGCGGATGACCGCCACGAGGACGGTGGCGATGACGCCCGGGATGACCGCGATCCAGAACACGCTGCGGATGGAGAGGCTGAGCGCGATGAGCCCCGTGGCCAGCAGCGGCCCGACCACCGCGCCCGCGTTGTCCATGGCCTGGTGGAAGCCGAAGGCGCGCCCGGCGCGGTCGCCCGCGGCGTCGGCGATGAGGGCGTCGCGCGGGGAGCTGCGCAGGCCCTTGCCCACACGATCGGAGACGCGGACCGCCAGGACGTGCCACGGGTGCGTCGCCAGCGCCACGAAGGGCCGCACCGCGCTGGCCAGGCCGTAACCGAAGAGGACCAGCGGCTTTCGTCGTGTCGTCCGGTCGGCGATGAACCCCGACGCCAGCTTGAGCAGGCTCGACACGGTGTCGGCCGCGCCCTCGACCAGACCCAGGTAGGCCGGCCCCGCCTTCAGCGTCTCCACCAGGAACACCGGCAGCAGCGGGAAGATCATCTCCGTGCCGACGTCGGTGAACAGGCTCGTGAAGCCGAGCAGGACGACCGTGAGCGGCAGACGAGACGACGGCGCCGGGGGAGGCGTGCCGGAGGGTTGCTCCTTCGCTGCCATCTCCCGTGGGACGATTAGCACGTGCTAAGAGGCATCGCGTGTCCGTCGCCCTCTTCGTCCGCCACGGCAAGGCCTCGGCCTTCTCCTCCAGCACCGACTACGACAACCTGTCGCCGCCCGGCATCGAGCAGAGCGAGCTGCTCGGCTCGTGGCTGGCGGAGGAGAAGCTCCCCGTGGACGCCGTCTTCGTCGGCCCGCGCAAGCGCCACGCCCAGACGCACGCCGCCGTCCTGCGCGTCCTCGCCACCCACGGGATGACGCTCCCCGAGCCGGTGCTCCTGCCGGAGCTCGACGAGCACGACGGCATCGGCCTGGTCTTCAAGATCCTGCCTTCGCTCGCGGCGGAGGACCCCGAGCTCAGGGTCATCGTGGACAAGATGGCGGCGTCCGGCCGCCCCTCGCCGGACGACGTGCTGGCGGCGTTCAAGCGCATCACGCGCCGCTGGGTCCGCGGGGAGATCGGGCACGAGGAGATCGAGTCCTGGGCGGCCTTCCGCGCGCGCGTGGCCCGGGCGATGGCGCGGATGGCGGCGCTGGGGCGCGGCAAGACGGCGCTGGTCTTCACCTCGGCGGGTGCGGTGGCGTCGGCGGTGGCGGAGGCGCTCGACGTGCGCGACGAGGAGAAGGTGCTCGACCTGAGCTGGTCGCTCTACAACGGTTCGATCACCGAGCTCGATTTCACCGGCGAGCGGTGGGGAATGCGCTCGTTCAACGCCACGCCGCACATCCGGGACAAGCGTCTCGTCACCTCCGTGTGACCGTGCCATCCTCCGGCCATGCTGGAGCCCACAGAACGCGGACGCGACGCCGTCGCTCGCATCCGCGAGTTCGTCCGCGACGAGGTCATGCCCCTCGAGTCGAAGATGGGGGACGGCGGGGGCTTCCGCGCGCTCCTGCCGCACCTCGAGAAGGCGCGCGCGCGCGCCCGCGACCACGGCATCTGGGCGCCGTTCCTGTCGCGGGAGCACGGCGGGATGGGCCTGTCGCTCTTCGACTACGCCTTCGTCAGCGAGGAGCTCGGCCGCACGCCCATCGGGCACTTCTGCCTGAACTGCCAGGCGCCGGACGTCGGCAACATGGAGCTCCTCCTCGCGCACGGGACCGACGAGCAGAAGAAGCGCTTCTTCGAGCCCCTCGCTGCCGGGCGCATCCGCAGCTGCTTCTCGATGACCGAGCCGGACCACGCCGGGTCGAACCCGGTCCACATGTCCACCGTCGCCGTGAAGGACGGCAGCGACTACGTCATCAGCGGGCGCAAGTGGTTCACCAGCAGCGCCGACGGGGCTGCCTTCGCCATCGTCATGGCGGTGACGGGCGCCGAGGCCGAGAGCCCCTACGCGCGCGCCAGCCAGATCCTCGTGCCGCTGGACACGCCGGGCTTTCGCCTGGTCCGCAACATCTCGGTGATGGGCGACGAGGGAGAAGACTGGGCGAGCCACGCCGAGGTCGTCTACGAGAAGGTGCGCGTGCCGCAGTCGAGCCTGCTCGGGCCCGAGGGCGCCGGGTTCATGCTGGCGCAGGAGCGCCTGGGCCCGGGGCGCATCCACCACTGCATGCGGTGGATCGGCATCTGCGAGCGGGCCATGGACCTCATGTGCAAGCGCGCGGCGTCGCGCATGCTGTCGCCCGGCAAGCCGCTGGGGACGCGGCAGATCGTGCAGGCGTGGATCGCCGAGAGCCGAGCGGAGATCCACGCGTCGCGGCTGATGGTGCTGAGCGCGGCGCACGCCATCGACCAGAAGGGGGCGCAGGCGGCGCGCGACGAGATCCACATGATCAAGTTCTTCGTCGCGGGCGTCCTCCAGCGGGTGCTCGATCGCGCCATCCAGACGCACGGCGCCTACGGGCTGACCGACGACTCGCCCCTGTCGCACTGGTACCGCCACGAGCGGGCGGCGCGCATCTACGACGGCCCCGACGAGGTGCACAAGGTGGCGCTCGCCCGGCGGATCCTGCGGGGGTACGGGCTGGACGTGCGCTGAGGGGGGGAGCCCTACCGCCGCCTCTTGCCGCGGCCCTCGATCTCCCCCGCCAGCTTCCGCCAGCTCTCGTAGCGCTGGGCGTCGAGCTCGCCTCTCTCGAGCGCCTCTTTCACGGCGCAGCCGGGCTCGCGGCCGTGCTTGCAGTCGCGGAAGCGGCAGCGCGCGGCGATGGCCTCCACCTCCGGGAACGCGTCCGCCAGGCCCTCCTCCGCGTCGATCAGGCCCATCTCGCGCATCCCCGGCGTGTCCACCAGGAGGCCGCCGTTCGGAAGCACGAAGAGCTCGCGCCGCGTCGTGGTGTGCCGTCCCTGACCGTCGTCGCGCAGCGCGCCGATGCGTTGCCGGGCCTCGCCCATCAGGCGATTGAGCAGCGTCGACTTCCCCACGCCGCTCGAGCCGAGGAGCACCGCCAGGGTCCCCGGCGTGATCCGCCGCGCCACGGCGTCGACGCCCTCGCCCGTCCGCGCGCTCACCGCCAGGATCTCCACGCCCGCGGCCACGCTGCGCACGCGCGCGCGCTCGCCCTCCAGGTCGGCGCAGGCGTCGGCCTTCATCAGGAGCACCACCGGCTCGACACCGCCGTCGAGCACGACCGACAGGTACCGCTCCAGGCGGCGCTCGTTCACGTCGCCGTCCGCCGCCGTGGCGACGAAGGCGACGTCGACGTTGGCCGCGATCACTTGCTCCACGTCCTGAACCCCGGCCGCCTTGCGCGCCAGCCGTGTGCGGCGCGGGCGCAGGGAGACCACCATGCCGTCGGGCGACAGCTCCACCCAGTCGCCGACGACAGGACGCGGCGCCAGGCCCCGCCGCACGTCGCGCAGCATCTTTCCCTCGAGGCGCACCGACCGCTCCCCACCGCCCTCGACCCACGCGATGTAGGCGACGCCGTCGTCGATGGCGATGCGCGCGACCTCGTTCACGCGCACACCTTAGCGCGGTAGGCTGCGGGCGCGATGGCCGAGCACATCGATCAGCCCACGCCGGTGCGGGCGGGGCAGGGCTTCGACGCAGCCGCGCTGGCCACCTGGCTGCGCGCCCGCGTCGGCGGGCTGGAAGGCGAGCCGGAGGTCCTCCAGTTCGGTCGCGGCTTCTCGAACCTCACCTACCTCGTCCGCTTCGGGGCGCGCGAGCTCGTGGTGCGCCGCTCGCCGCCCGGGGTGAACATCAAGAGCGCCCACGACATGGGGCGCGAGTTTCGCATCCTGTCGGCCCTCGCGCCGTCGTGGTCGAAGGCGCCCCGGCCGGTGGCGCACTGCGACGACGCGTCGGTCATCGGTACGCCGTTCTACGTGATGGAGCGCGTGCGCGGCGTCATCCTCCGGCAGCGCCTGCCCGAGGGCCTCGCGCTCGAGCCAGCGACGATGCGCGCCGCCTCCGAGGCCCTCTGCGACACGCTGGCCGAGATCCACGGCCTCGACTGGCGGGCCGTCGGCCTCGGCGATCTCGGCAAGCCCGACGGATACGTGGAGCGGCAGATCCGTGGCTGGGCAGAGCGCTACCGGAAGGCGCGCACCGACGACGTACCGCAGGTGGAGAGGCTCGCCGCCTGGCTGGAGGAGCACCGTCCCGCCGACAGCGGGGCGACGCTGGTGCACAACGACTTCAAGTACGACAACGTCGTGCTCTCGGAGGACCTGACGCGCGTCCTGGCGGTGCTCGACTGGGAGATGGCCACCATCGGCGACCCCTTGATGGATCTCGGCACCGTGCTCGGCTACTGGATCGAGCCGGACGACCCGCCCGTGTTCCAGGTGATGGCCTTCGGGCCGACCAACCGTCCCGGGAACCTCACGCGCGTCGAGCTCGTCGAGCGCTGGTCGCGGGCCACGGGCCGCGACGCGTCGGGCGCGCTCTTCTACTTCGTCTTCGCCCTCTTCAAGCTCTCGGTGGTCGCGCAGCAGCTCTACAAGCGCTGGGTCGACGGGCTCACCAAGGAAGAGCGCTACGCCACGATGCTCGAGGGCGTACGCGCCGTCGCGACGTCCGCCCTCGTGGCCGTCGAGAAGGGGCGCATCGACCGCCTGGGCGAGTGACGGGGAGTCGCTCTACCACGCGCCGCGATCCCTCCCTCGCCGCTGCGCCCAGCGGTCGTGGCGCGCGTACTGGTCGAGACGCCCCCGCCCGATCATGAAGAGCCGCAGCAGGACGGCCCCGCCGATGAAGCCGCCGACGTGGGCCATGAAGGCGACGCCGCCCTGGGTGGACACCGCCAGGGCGTCCCACAGGTTCACGGCGAAGAACAGGCCGATGACGAGCCACGCCGGGAAGGTGAGGAAGAGGCCCCAGAACAGCCACAGCAGCGGGACCGGGTTGAGCACGGTGACCGGCGAGCGCGGGTAGAGAAGGACGTAGCCGGCCAGAACGGCGGCGATGGCGCCCGAGGCGCCCACCATCGGCAGGAGCGACGCGGGGTCGACCAGCGTCTGCGCCGTCGCCGCGCACACGCCACCGACCAGGTAGAACACCAGGTACCGAAGGTGGCCCACGGCGTCCTCGACGTTGTCGCCGAAGATCCAGAGGTAGAGCATGTTGCCGCCGAGGTG
>DATBQU010000100.1:0-3690 GCA_036560665.1 Polyangiaceae bacterium | reverse complement strand
AGGACCGCGCCGACGCAGGCGCACACGGTGAGGGCCAGCGCGGGGAGCCAGGCGCGGAAGGTGAAGCGCACGTTCATCCAGTGGCGTACGAGCGCGCCGCCCACGAAGAGGATACCGAGCAGCAACCAGCTCGCGCGGCTGCCGTAGATGAGCGAGAAGTGATTGCTCAGCATGGTGAACAGCAGCGGGAACGTCATGTAGTTGTTGTGGATCGAGCGCTGCTTGGCGTGGTCCGACACGCGCGGGTCCTGCGCGCGCCCCGCCTCCGTGGCCGCGACCAGCTGCCGCTGCGAGGGCACGATGTGCATGGCCACGTTCCCGGCCATGCACGTCCCCAGCATCGCGCCCACGTGGATGAACGCCGCGCGCCCGCTGAGCACGTGCGTCAGCGTCCAGATCACCGCCGCCACCAGGGCCAGGGACAGCGCGATGGCGGCGCCCTCGTGACGCGCCAGGAGCCGCCACACCCCGTCGTAGACGATCCACCCGCCCACCACGACGCCGACGCCGATGGCCGCCGCCTGCCCCGGGCCGAGGCGCGCCACGCCGGGATCGATCATCAGCGAAGCGCCGCCCGTCCAGTAGAGGAGCGTGAGCAGCGCGATGCCGCTCATCCAGGTCGTGTACGACTGCCACTTGAACCAGTGCAGCACGCGCGGCATCTCGCTGGGGGCGAGGAACTTCTTCTCCACGTCGTAGAAGCCGCCCGAGTGCAGCAGCCAGATTCGCCCGAGGTGCCGCTCGCCCGCGCCTGCGTCGCGGATCAGGTTGCGGTCCAGCCAGTTGAAGAGGAGCGAGTTCCCGACCCACATGATCCCCGCCACGAGGTGGACCCAGCGCAGCAGGACGTCGAGCAGCTCGCGGACGCTCTCCTCCAGCATGGGGCTTCAGCGCCCGCCGCGGCGGCCGGCGAGGATCTTCACGAACGAGCGGGAGCGCAGCTCGTCGAGCGTCAGCCCCGTGGCCAGCGCCTCGTCCTCGGAGATGGCCCCGCACGCCAGGCCGCGCAGGAAGAAGTTGAGCAGCCCCTGCCCGGTGGCCGCGTCGTCGAACACGTCGCCCACCAGCGTGGCCTGCGCCGCCTTGGCGACGAAGTTCTTGAGGCGAGCGGTCGCCGCGGGCAGCGCCTCGAGGTAGAAGGCGTAGACGCCCGTGTAGCGCGCCACGAGCTGCGCCGGGTGCAGGTCCCAGCCCTGGTAGAAGCCGCCCACCAGCGAGTGCCGCATGTGGCTCGCCTGCAGCCGCCAGGCGGCGTGGACCGTCGCCCGGTCGCCCACGGGCATCACGTTGGTCGCGCCGTCGCTCAGCCACACCCCCGTTCCCGCGAGCGACGCCTGCATGCAGTGCTTGGCGAAATCGCAGGCCGGGTGCGCCATGTGCTGATGGGCCGCCGTGATGCCGCAGCTCGCCGTGTAGTCGTAGGTGCCCATGTGCGCGGCGACGCACCGGCCGCGCCCCGCCGCGACGAGCGCCGGCACGACGACCCGCCCCGCCGCGTCGAGCACGGCCATGGTCTGCTCGATCATGATCTCGAAGCGCACCGTCCCCGCCGCCAGCGCCAGCCTCGGCTCGAGCGCGTCGAGCACGTCGGCCAGCGCGCGGGCGTGCTCGGGGATCTGCAGCTTGGGGAGCATCACCACGAAGCCGGGAGGGAGCGTCCCGCCGGTGGCCTCCAGCAGCGTGGTCAGGAACACGTCGAGCGTCCGCACCGAGCGCGCGCGAAGCTCCTCGGTCATCGGCTTGATCCGGATCCCGAGGAAGGGCGGCAGCGTGCTGTCCGCCAGCCCGCGCGCCACCTCGCGCGCCGCGGCCACGGTGTGGCCGTCCTCCTCGGCGTCCGGCCGCATGCCGTAGCCATCCTCGAAGTCGATGCGCAGATCCTCCACGGCCTCGACCTGGAGCTTCCGGGTCACGCGGGGGTGCACCTCGGCCGCCAGCTCCGGCGAGAGCTCGAAGGCGCGCCCCAGCGTCGGCGCGTCGGGCGCGTGCTCCTCGAGGGCGCGCAGCGCGAGCTGCCCCAGCTTGCGGGCCGTGTCCGCCTGGAAGAGGTGCGCGCCCCCGTAGAAGGTGTGCACCGGCTGCCGGTCGGGGCGGTCGCCCGGATAGAGCGCGGCGAAGGCGGCGTTGGCGGCGCGGACCGGCGCCGCGAGCCGCTCGACCTCGGCCGGGGAGAGCGACGTCTTCATGGGGCGCGCAGACTACTACGGGTGGGGCTGCGGCCGCTCCCGGACGGATCCGGGCTGCATCCCGGCGCGTAGGAGTGGTACGCCACGGATGCGGATGGACGATGCGTCGAGCCGCCACCACGTCATCCATCGCCGCGCTCGTCCTCGCGTCCTCGCGCCTGGCCTTCGCCCAGCCGGCGCCCCACGCCGCCGCTCCGGTGCAGGCGCAGTCGCCCCCGGAGCCCGTCAGCCCGCCGGTGCTCCGCGCGCGCGCCGAGGCGGTCTATCCGCCCGAGGCGCTGCGCGATCGCCTCCCGGCCGTGGTGGGGCTCGAGCTCGTCGTCGACGAAGAGGGCAACGTCGCCGAGGCCCGTGTCACCGCGCCCGCGGGTCACGGCTTCGACCAGGCCGCGCTCGACGCGGTCCGCAGGTTCACCTTCGAGCCGGCGCGGCGCGGCGGGGTGGCCATCCGGTCGACGGTGCAGCTCGGTTACGAGTTTCATCCTCCGCCTCCGCCTCCGCCTCCGGCGCCGGCCCCCGCTCCCGCGGCACCGCCCCCCGCGCCCCTGCAGACGCAGGAAGGCGCCGACCAGTCGACGCTCGTCGTCGCGCACCGCCCGCTCAGCGCGGCGTCGTCCTTCGCCGTGCAGGACCGCGAGTTCGCCCTGCGCCCGATCGGGTCGGTGCAGGACATCCTGCGCGTCACGCCCGGCCTCACCACGGTGCAGCACTCCGGCGGCGGGAAGGCCAACCAGTACTTCCTGCGCGGCTTCGACGCCGACCACGGCACCGACCTCGCGCTCTCGATCGACGGCATCCCCATCAACATGCCGTCGCACGCCCACGGCCAGGGCTACGCCGACACCAACTTCATCATCCCCGAGACGGTGCGGTCGGTGCAGATCACCAAGGGCCCCTACTTCGCCGACCAGGGGGACTTCGCGACGGCGGGCGCGGTCAACCTCGTCACCCGCGACGACTTCGAGCACAGCTCGGCCAGCCTCGGCTTCGGAGGTTCCCCCGGGCACGGCGAGCCGGGCGCCCGCGCGCTGCTCGTCGCCAGCCCGAGGCTCTCGGAGACGACGCGCGCCTTCTTCGCCGCGGAGGTGGGCCGCGACAACGGACCCTTCGACCACCCCGAGGGCTGGAACAAGTTCAAGCTCTACAACAAGCTCACCTTCCAGCTCGCGCCGACGTCGACGCTGAGCATCGGCGAGTCGAGCTACGCCAGCGACTGGCACGGGTCGGGGCAGATCCCGGCCCGGGCGGTCGAGCAGGGGCTCATCGGCCGCTTCGGCTCGATCGACCCCGACGAGGGCGGCGACACGGCGCGCCATCAGGTGTTCGTCGCCACCCGGCTCCGGCCGTCGGACAGCAGCCAGATCGACGCGCTGGCCTACGTGGGCACCTATCGCTTCGACCTCTACTCCGACTTCACCCTCTACGCGCGCGACCCGGTGAACGGCGACGAGATCGAGCAGATCGACCGCCGCACCTTCTACGGCGGCAAGGCCAGCTACCGCGT
>DATBQU010000099.1:0-17499 GCA_036560665.1 Polyangiaceae bacterium | reverse complement strand
GTCGGGGGCCGCCCGATGGGCAAGCTCTTCTGGTCGGCGGCCGCGTGGAGCGTGGCCTGGAACTTCTTCGGGGCGGCGACGTTCGACAAGGCGGGGTTCGACCGCTTCTACTACCGCGATGGATCGCAGACCATCGTCTACCAGCCCGACTGAGGGGGTGAGATGAAGACCGTAGGGCTCCTTCTGGCCGTCGCGTTCGTCGGATGCAACGCGAGCGAGACGCACCCCGGAACTCCCGCGGGGGTGACCCTGCAGCGGCTCACGGTGACGAGCAAGACGTTCCCGTCGAACGGCGCCATACCCGTCGACTCGACCTGCGACGGCGCCGACCGATCGCCGCAGCTCACGTGGAGCGCGCCGCCGCAGGGGACGGCCGGCTTCGCCATCGTGGCCGACGACCCCGACGCGCCGGGCGGCGACTTCACGCACTGGATCGTCTCCAACGTCCGCGGCGACGTGCGCGCGCTGCCCGAGGGCGGCGACCCGGCGGAGGTCGGCGCGACGGTGGGCACGAACGGCTTCAACCGCCCCGGGTACTCGGGGCCGTGCCCGCCGCGGATGGAGCAGCACCGCTACTACTTCCGCGTCTACGCGCTCGACGCGGCCATCGACCCCAAGGCCGGCTCGACGCGGGAGGGGCTCGACGCGGCCATGAGTGGCCACGTCCTGGCCGAGGGCGCGGTGATGGGCACCTTCGCGCACTAAGGCGCGCTCGCGTCGGTGGACCGGCGCTGCACCTGCCGTTCGTCCGGGCCTCCGGATCTGGTAGGAGAGAGACTCCATGCACAAGGCGCCACTCCTCGTCCTCGCCATCCTCGCCGCGACCGCTGCGGCGCTCGTGGCCGCGAACGCGCGCGCCGACGGTCCGGGCCCGGTCGATCAGCCGGAGCCGCCCGACGAGGCTGCCCGTCACTCCATCGACCGCACCTGGCTCTACCTCGACGACGCCAAGCTCGCCGCGCCGCTGACGGCCATCGGGATGTCGAACGCGTCGTACACCTCGGTCGGCTCGAGCCCGACGCGCGTCTACTCCCCCTACCGCGCCCTCGGCGCGAACACGGCGCAGCCGGGGGCGATGGCGTCGCTCGGCGGCGAGGTCGGCCTGGTCCCGCGCGTGTCGGTGATGGCCCTCGGGCAGCTGGGCTTCGGCGGGGTGAGCGCAGGCGCCAGCGCAGGCGCCGTCGCCGGGCTCCGCTTCCAGCTCGCGCCGGCGGCGTGGCGCGACACGCACCTCGTGGCGAGCCTGGGGTACGTCCGCGAGGCGTGGGCCGGCCCCGTGTACAGCGACGACTCCGGCGCCTGGACACCGGCGCAGAATCACGGCGACGACGGCGCCTGGGCGCAGGCCGCCTTCGCGCAGGACCTCGGGCGGCTGCGCCTCGGCACGACGGTGCACGCCGAGCACGTCTTCTCGACCGGTCGCGATCCGGTCGACGTGATGGTCCAGCTCGGCGCGAGCTACCGCGTGGCGGGCGCGTTCCGCGCAGGGGTCGAGTACGTCGGACAGGACATCGAGGAGACCTGGAGCCCCGCGGCGGAGGCGGGCGCGCGCCACTTCGTCGGCCCCACCGCCTCGATGCAGCTGCTGCAGGACCGCCTGACGATGGTGGCGGGTCCGGCCGTCGGGCTGTCCGCGTTCTCGCCCAGCCTCCTCGGCCGGTTCGCGCTCGCGTACGGCTTCTGAGGTTACTTCGCCTCGGGCGGGATCGTCATCCGCTGCCCCGCCTTCACGCCGTGCCTCCGCGACCAGCCGGCGTTGACCTCGAGCACGTAGCGCGACGGGCAACCCACGCCGCGGGACGTGTCGTCGAGCGTGGGCGCGTTCTCGACGATGCCGACCACGAGGCCATCCTCGTCCACGTAGAGCAGGTCGAGCGGGATGCACGTGTTGTGCATCCAGAACTGGTGGTCGTCGCGCACGCGCAGGTCGAAGAGCATCGCGTGCTCCTCGGGCATGCTCCGGCGGTACATCAGGCCCCGCATCGTGTCGTGCTCCGAGCTGACCACCTCGGCGTCGACTGCCGCGCCCGCGCCCGCCGCGTCGGGGAAGGCCACGCGGGCGACCGGGACCTTCTGGTTCCCCTCGGGATCGGCGGGGCAGCCCGCCGCCGGCCCCGGAGAGACCGCCGGTGGGGCGCTGACCGGCGTGGCGCGGACGCAGCGGCCCGCCAGAGCCGCGGGCGGGGGTCCGACGGCGGGCAGCACCGCGCTCGACGCTGCGGGCGGCACGGAGCTGGTGAGCGCGCTGCCCGGGGCGCGCGTCGGGAAGTCCTCGGCGGGCGTGCGGTCGCACCCCGGCAACGCCAGCATCGCCGCGACCAGGAGGAGCGCCCCTCGCATGCAGCGCTACTACCCCGGGAATCCGCGGCCGCAAAGCGGACAAAAGAAAACGGCACCGCATAGGGGCCCGGGGGGGGAGAGCCGGCCTACGCGGTGCCGTCGGGGTTCTTTGCGATCGGCGTGCCAGAAATTGCCGGCGAGGGATCCCGGCGACTTACGATCGGTCGGTACAGCTCCGGACGTGCAGGATCGAAAACCGCGAAAAGGCTACTTTTGCAGAAGTGAAAGGTGCGGGATCCGGGCCCCGAGGGGGCTCATCTACACACTTCCAGCGACCCTGTTCCCGGTCCCGCAGGCCGCGCAGGCGCGCAAGGCGCGCGAGGCGCGGCTCGGCTCGCTACGAGGCGCGCAGCACCACGATGACGATCGCGAGGGCGATGCCCACCCCGAAGTAGATGCCGATCGCCGTGGCGTTCGACTTGCCCGTCTTCCAGTTGAAGCCCAGGCCGCAGCCGCGGCAGATGGTGTGATTGAAGAGCTTGGGGCCCAGGAGCCCGCCCCACCAGGTGAAGCTCGGCCGGTAAGTGTCCTGGCTCTGGCATTGCGGGCAGGTACCCGTCCCGGCGAGCGACCCGTGGCTGCGGGCGATCGGGGCCTGGGGCGGGGCGTACGGGTTCGGGCCGTGGGGGCTCATGCCTTCAGACTACGCACGCCCGCCTGGTGCACCTTCCCTGGGAGCGCGCGTCCCACGACGCTCTCCGCGACCTTGCCCGCCTCCACCAGCGCGCCGAGGTCGATCCCCGTCTCCACGCCCATCCCCTGGAGCATGTAGACGAGGTCCTCGGTGGCGAGGTTTCCCGCCGCGCCGGGCGCGTAAGGGCAGCCGCCCAGGCCGCCCACGCTGGCGTCGAAGTCGCGGATGCCGAGCTCGAGGCCCACGAGGACGTTGGCGAGCGCGGTCCCGCGCGTGTCGTGCATGTGCATCGCCAGCTTCTCGCGGGGGAGCTCGTCCAGGGCGAGCTGCAGGATGCGCTCGGTCTGCCGCGGCGTGCCCGCGCCGATGGTGTCGCTGAGCGACACCTGGTAGCAGCCCATGGCGACGAGCTTCTTCGCGATGGCGAGCGACTTCCTGGGATCGACGTCGCCCTCGTAGGGGCAGCCCCACACGGTGGACACGTAGGCCCGGACGCGCATCCCGAGCTCGCGTGCCGGATCGACGGTCCCCTCGAAGGCGGCGAGCGTCTCGGCGACGGTCTTGTTCACGTTCTTCTTGTTGTGCGTCTCGCTCGAGCTGATGAAGACGGCGATTTCCTTCATCCCCGCCGAGCGGGCGCGCTCGAGCCCCCGGGCGTTGGGGCAGAGCGCGCTGAAGGTGACCCCGGGCGGTGCCTTGGCGTGCTCGGCGACCTCGTCGGCGTCGGCGAGCTGCGGGATCCACTTGGGGGACACGAAGCTCGTGATCTCGATTCGCTGCAGGCCCGCGGCCACGAGGGCGTCGATGAGGCGCAGCTTGCCGCGCAGGGGGACGGCGGCCCGCTCGTTCTGCAGGCCGTCGCGCAGGGATACCTCGTACACCGAGACCCGGTCGGGGAGCTGGTCGAAGAGGGCCACAGGGAAAAGATAGTGCGTGGTATCCTCCCTGGCGATGGAGGACGCTCCCGAGCGCGGCGCCCCTTCGAGCCTCCGGGGGTACCTGTCGGAGGTGTATCTGACGGCGCTCGTGGCGTCGAAGGCCGACCAGCTCGTCCTTCGCCTCGGCGAGCGCGCCACGGTGGACGACCCCATCTTCGGCCGCACCAACGGGATGCCCGCGCTGGCCCGCTACCTCGACGAGATCGCAGCCTGGCTGTCCAAGCGGGAAGCGACCTTCGACAAGGTCGCCTTCACCATGGGCTCGGACCGCGACGTGACGGAGGGGACGCTGGGGTTGACCTTCGAGGGCCGGCGGGTGTCGCTGCCGGTCGCCGTGGTGGCCGAGCGCCGCAAGGAGCGCGAGGTCGAGCTGCGCCTCTACTACTCCACGCGGCCCATCAAGGGGACGCACGCCGTTCGCTCGCCGCTCCTGCCGCAAGACGACGAGGTGGCCGTCCCGCCGCCGGTCTCCGCGCACATCGAGGCCGTGGCGTCGGGCAAGGTCGACGGCGTGCTGGCCAGCTTCGAGGTCACCGGCGCGCTGCGCGACTCGGCGGGCGTGGCGCACCGCCGGGAGGACGGCAGCCTCGAGGCCTTCTACAGGAAGCTCTTCGCGGGCGGGGCCGGGGTCGAGCTCCTCAAGGGCGCGCGCGCCGACGACGGCAGCACCTGCGCGCTCGAGTACACGGTGGTGCGCGTCCACGGCAAGGACGTGCCGCCGCAGGCCGGCCTGGCGGTGTACGAGCGCGGCGTGAGCGGGCTGCTCAAGGCCGTGCGCATTTACGAGGACGTCGAGATCTGAACGGAAGGGGTGAGCCGATGCGGATGCGGATCCTTTGGGCGCTGCCCGCGGTGCTGTCCGCGGTCCTGGCGTGCTCGGGCACGACCACCGGCGGCGGCGGCGGCGTCAGCGACGCCCAGGCCTGCTCCGACCTGGCGGCGAACATCTGCAACCAGGTGGCGTCGTGCGCGCCGTTCCTGGTCACGGTCATCTACGGCGACGCCACCACCTGCGCGTCTCGCTTCGACGCGACGTGCCCCGACACGCTCGCCGCGAGCGGCACCGGGGCCACGGCGAGCAACGTGGAGGCGTGCGCGCAGGCCTACAAGGCGGCCAGCTGCGACGACATCCTCTCCAACAACACGCCGTCGGCCTGCCAGATCCACGGCTCGCTCGCCGCCGGGCAGGCGTGCGGCGACGACACCCAGTGCGCCGGCGACGGCGGCTTCTGCAACGTCGCCTCGGGGCAGGCGTGCGGCGTCTGCGGCACGCGCGCCGCGGCCGGGGCCGCGTGCGCGGCGAACAAGGCGTGTCAGGTCGGTCTGGTGTGCGCGCTGCCCACGGGGGCGACGACGGGATCGTGCGTGGCTCCCGGGGCCCAGGGCGCCACCTGCGACGCCGGCCATCCCTGCAAGTCGTTGCTGACGTGCTTCAAGGGGACCTGCGCGCAGCCGATGGAGGCCGGGCAGGCCTGCGACGGCGTGGCGCAGAACTGCGACTACGCCAAGGGCCTGTTCTGCAACCCGCAGACGAAGGTCTGCGCCACCATCACGACGGCGACGGGGGGCGGCACGTGCGGCTACGCCAACGGGACATACTCGGTGTGCACCGGCGGCGCGACCTGCCAGATGGGGACGGGGGGCACGGGCACCTGCCAGGCCGCCGCGGCCGACGGGGCGACCTGCGGCTCGAACGGCGCGAGCTGCGAGCAGCCCGCGACCTGCGTGAACAACGCGTGCGCGCTGCCGAACGCGTCGGCCTGCAAGTGACGACGGAGGAGATGCGATGATCCGCGAGACAGCAGGCGTATGGCTGGCGGTGGCGACGGTCGCGCTGGCCGCGTGCGGGAGCTGCTCGAGCTCGAGCGGGTCGACCCTCGGCGGCGGAGGCGACGGCGGACCCGGCGACTCCTCGGCGGTGGAGGCCGGGCCCAGCGCCACGCAGGCGTGCTCCGACTTCGCCACCGCGCTCTGCGGCCGGCTGGAGGCGTGCACGCCCTTCGCGGTGCAGGTGGCCTACGGCGACGCGACCACGTGCGCGCAGAGGACGGCGCTGGCGTGCGCGCCCGCCCTCGCCGCCGGCGGGACCAAGGCGTCGCCCGACGACATGGAGGCGTGCGCGGCCGCCATCAACGCCGAGACGTGCGACGAGGCGCTCGACAACGCCCAGCCCTCGGCGTGCAACATCCCGGGCTCGCTGGCCGCGGGCGCGCCGTGCGGCTCGAACGGGCAGTGCTCGACCAGCTTCTGCCAGCTGGCCAAGAACAGCGCGTGCGGGACCTGCGCGTCGCACCCCAGCGCGGGCGCGACGTGCGTGGTCGACACCGACTGCCAGGCCACGCTGGTGTGCAACTCGGGGACGTGCGTGGGCCCGGCGGCCTCCGGCAGCGCGTGCAGCGCCAGCCAGCCTTGCCTGCGCTCGCTCTCCTGCATCGGAGGGACGTGCAAGACGCCGGTGGCGGCGGGCGGCGCGTGCACGGCGCAGACCGACTGCGACGGCGCGCACGGCGGGTTCTGCAACACGCAGACCAAGCAGTGCGCGCAGACGCAGGTGGCGTCGGCCGGCCAGCCTTGCGGCATCGTGGGCAGCAACCTCGTCGCGTGCAGCAGCGGGGGCGCCTGCAACATCATGGCGGACGGCGGCGGCCAGGGGACGTGCCACCAGCCGGCGGGCGACGGTGCCCCCTGCGGCCCCGGCATCGCTTGCATGGCGCCGGCCGTGTGCATCGCGACGGCGCGGTGCACGATCATGGACCCGGGGACGTGCCACTAGCCCCTGCCGAGGGCCTTCCAGCTCGGCTCGGGTGACCTCCAGCTCGGCTCGGGTCGACCCCAGCTCGGCTCGGGTGGCTTCGAGCTCGGCTCGGGTGCCTTCGAGCTCGGCTCGGGTCGACCCGAGCTCGGCTCGAGGTCTCTTCGGCGCCGCTCAGAGGCACGCGAGCGCAGCTCGCGGGCCCGCCCGCATGGCGCGACGCCACTCAGACGCCGATGAGCCTCATCTGCTTGCGGGTCGAGGGCGTGAAGGGGATGGCGTACTGCCCCGAGAAGCAGGCGTGGCAGAACGAGTCGCCCCCGCCCACGGCCGCGACCATGCCCTCCAGCGACAGGTACCCCAGCGAGTCCGCCGTGCAGTAGCGGGCGATCTCGTCGACCGAGTGGCTCGACGCGATGAGCTCGCGCCGCGTCGGCGTGTCGATGCCGTAGTAGCAGGGCCACTGCGTGGGCGGGCTGGAGATGCGCAGGTGCACCTCGCGCGCCCCGGCGTCGCGCACCATCTTGACGATCTTGCGCGAGGTGGTGCCCCGCACGATGGAGTCGTCGATCACCACCACGCGCTTGCCGCGCAGCACCGGCTCGACCGGGTTGAGCTTCAGCCGCACGCCGAAGTGGCGGATGCTCTGCTGCGGCTCGATGAAGGTGCGCCCCACGTAGTGCGAGCGGATGAGGCCCATCTCGAACGGCAGGTTGCGCTCGGACGCGTACCCGATGGCCGCGGGCACCCCCGAGTCGGGCACGGGGACCACGACGTCGGCCTCGACGGGGTGCTCCCTGGCCAGGGTGCGGCCGAAGGCCTTGCGCACGTCGTACACGCTGCGGCCGCCGAGCTGCGAGTCGGGCCGCGCGAAGTAGACGTACTCGAAGATGCACGCGCGATGCGGCGCGGGGTCGAGCGGGCGCATGGAGCGGATCCCGGAGGCGTCGATCACCACCATCTCGCCCGGCTCGAGATCGCGGACGTACTCGGCGCCGATGAGGTCGAACGCGCACGGCTCGCTGGCCACGACGTGCGCCTCCCTCTTCGACGGCAAGAGGCCGAGGCACAGCGGGCGGATCCCCATGGGGTCGCGCACGGCGATGACGGCCCCCTCGGTGAGGAACAGCAGCGAGTAGGCTCCCCGCACGCGCTTGAGCGCGTCGGCGATGCGATCCTCGAGCGCGATCTCCTTGCTGACGGCGACGAGGTGCACGAAGACCTCGGTGTCGCTGTCGCTCTGGAAGATCGAGCCGTGCGCCTCGAGCTCGGCGCGCAGCTCCTCGGCGTTGGTCAGGTTGCCGTTGTGGCAGACGGCCAGCGAGCCGCGCGCGTAGTCGACGGCGATGGGCTGGGCGTTCTTGATGTGCGAGCTTCCGGCGGTGGAGTAGCGCACGTGGCCGATGGCGACGCGCCCCGGCAGCTGGGCCAGCTGGTCCTGCGAGAAGGAGTCCTGCACCAGGCCCATGGCGCGGTGCGCGTAGAGCTGCTCGCCGTCGCTGGTGACGATGCCGGCCGACTCCTGTCCGCGGTGCTGCAGCGCGTGCAGCCCGAGGTAGGTCATGTTGGCGGCCTCGGGGTGGCCGAAGATGCCGAAGACCCCGCACTCGTCGTGGAAATGATCGTCGTCGTCGCCTCGCCGCCCTCGCCCTCGCGTCGGCGCGACGGCCGCTGGAGCGGGGTCGAGCACGACCAGGCGGCGCTTGGCGGGGGGCATCGGCCGCAGGAACCTAACCGCGTCCTGCCCCGACGGCCAGTGGCAGCCTGCGGCTCAGCCTTTGCGCCGGTGCTGCAGCGCGACCGAGCCGATTCCCAGGCCGAGGCCGAGGACCAGCGAGGCGCCGTACTGGAAGAGGGACGTCCCGCACGCGCCGCAGCCGCTGGAAGCGGTCCCGGCGGCGTAGGGGCACGCCAGCGCGACTGCGGGGGCGAGGGCAGCGAGCGCGGCCAGGAGAGACGCGACGACCTTCATCCTCGAAGCGTGCCCCGGCGAGGGCGCATCGTCAACGCCGGGAGGCGTCAGCCCCCGCTGGCCGAGCTGCGATACGTGGCCGTGACCGCGATCTTGTAGCGGGCGTGCTGGTGGTCGACGCTGTCGAGCCCGACCCCCTGGATGGCTCCGCGGACCGCCGTGGAGCAGGCGCGCAGCACCTTGCGATCGTGCACCGAGCGCCCCGCGCGCGGCAGGCTGACGTTCACCTTGTGGCGGCTGAAGCTCACGTCGGCGACGTACTCGATGGTGCCGCCGCCCGCGGCCGCGGGAACGCAGGCGGCCGACTGGGCGATGGCGCTGGCGAGAGCCTGCTCGACGGAGGCGAGGTGATCGCACTGGTCGGGCGGCGTCCTCTTCGAGCCGCGATCCTGGCAGGCCAGGACGCGCGGGTCGGAAAGCGCGACGGGCGACGAGCTGCCGCCGTCGGCGCTGCCGATGGTGGCGCCCCCGATCCCTCCCGTCGCCGTCATGCCCGAGGCCGAGGGCGCGGCCGGCGTGACCTCGGAGGACTGCGCGTCGGGTGACACGTGCGGGCGCCGCCAGAGGTAGAGGCCGCTCGCGACGAGGACGAGGCCGAGGAGCAGCGCCGCGGCCAGCTGCACGCGGACCGGCCGGTCGTCCGCGGACAGCACGCCGCCGCCGCCCGCGCCCGCGCCGGACAGGGCGGGGTGCGGCTCGGACGGGGGGTGGGACGGCTCGCGACGCTCCGGCATTCAGGCGCGGCAACCTACCCGGGGGCAGGGCGTGCACGCAAGGCTGGGCAGCGTCAGGAGTCGACGAGCGCCCGCACGCTGACGCCGGCCTCGTAGCGGGCGATGGTCGCCACCAGCTCGAGCCCCTCGGGGAGCATCCCCTGCACCTGGCCGACCACCTGCTCGACCAGGTTGCGGGCCTCCTGCGGGCCGGGTCCGACCATCGCCACGCAGAAGCGAAGGGGCCCGGTCCGGCCCGCGGTGACGGCGATGAGCGACAGCAGCAGCATGTCCGTCAGCTCGACGACGCGCGTCGCCGCGCGGCGCAGGGCCAGCATCTCCAGGATGGTCGGGCGGTCGCTCACCAGGCGGTTCGGCCCGCGCAGCTCGTAGCGGGCGATGGTCAGCGGGGCCTCGACCCAGTCGCCGAAGGCCGCCTCCTCGTCGAGCGCGCGCAGCAGCTGCTCGCGCGTGAGCATGCCGGTGAGGCCGTCGCGCTTGGCGAGGTAGGCCCGCGCGCGCTTGTGGTTCGCGCTGTCCTTGCCGAAGCTCACCAGCTTGAAGCGCAGCTCGCCGAGCTGGACCTCGCCGCCGTGCATCAGGTTGACGGTCTTGCGGCGCTCGTAGGTGTGGTCGACGTAGGTGCCGTTGGTCGACCCCATGTCCTCCACGATCCAGGTGGCGTTCTGCCACTTGAGCTGGGTGTGCTGGCCGCTGACGGTGGCCTCGGGGACGCACATGTCGTTGTCGGCGCGCCGCCCGATGGTGACCAGCGGCTTGTCGAGGCTCACCAGCTCGCCGACGAACTCCGGCGCGTTGGTGGCGAACGTCGCCAGCAGCGCCTGCGAGCCGGGCACGAACGACTGCGACGCGCTGCGCCCCGGCGGCGGCCCCGGATCGAGGCGCTCGCGCGGCACCTGGATGGGGTTGGTGGTGAGCGTGACGGGGTTGAAGAAGCGCAGGTGGCGCGCCGGCAGGCGCTGCTGCGGGTCGTCCGAGAAGCAGCGGAAGACCTGCTTGATCTCGTCGATCGACAACCCCGAGGGCACGTCGAACATGATCTGCTGGCGCATCGTCTTCGCCCGCGGCTTGTAGCCGGGCTCGGGGACGCGGCAGGTCCACATCTCGAGCAGCGTGAGGCCCAGCGCGTAGACGTCGTCCTCGGGGCTGGCGCCGCCGGAGCGGATGCGCTCGGGGCTCATGTAGTTGGGCGTCCCGCCGTCCGGGGGCGCCCCGGGGCGGCGCGCCGAGGCGCGCGCGCGCTCCTTGGCGAAGCCGAAGTCGAGGACCATCGCCTTTCCGAACGACCCGTCCTGGTTGGTCGTCACCATGACGTTGCCCGGCTTGAGGTCGCCGTGCACCAGGCCCTGCGCGTGGATGGCGGCCACGCCCGACGCGCAGTCGTGCGCGATGCGGCGGAACTCGTCGGCGGTGTAGCCGCCCTGGGCCTTCTTGCGACGGATGTGCGTGTGGAGCGTCTGCCCGGTGATGTACTCCATCACCAGGATGGGCCCGTACGGCGACGGCGCCAGGTCGTGCACGCGGCACACGTTGGGGTGGCTGACCGAGCGCGCGAGGAGCAGCTCCTGGCGCAGCGCCTCGTCGTCGCCCGGCATGCGCGACTCTTCGCGCACGATCTTCAGGGCCACGGCCTGCTGGGTGGTCCGGTCGTAGGCGAGGAAGACCTCGCCCATCCCGCCCTTGCCGAGGCTCTGGCGGATCTCGTAACGGTCGTTCACGACCGTGCCGTGCGTCAGCGGCGGCAGAGCGCTCCGGCTTGCCTCGGTCATCCTCGCCTCGATACCGCCTCGCTCCGGGGGACCATGATCCGGGAAGCCAGACCAATTGCCACGGTTTGGCTGTTCCCTGCCTGAAGGTAGGGTCTCACAGTGAGGAGTCTCGCGTCCACACCCTACACACCCGGGAACACGTTGCCCCAGGCATGCGCCCCAGAGCGCGCGTAGGCTCGGGGAGTGACACCCTCACGGGTGCTGGCGGAGCTCGAAGCGCTCGCGGCGAGGCTGGGGATCGCCGTGCGGGCGGAGCCCTTCGGAAAGGGCGTCCTCGCGGGGCGGGGCGGGCTGTGCCGCGTGGACGGGCAGCCGCTCATCGTGATGGACGCCTCGCTGCCGCTGCCCGATCGCATCGCGGTGCTGTCCCTCGCGCTGTCGCAGTTCGATCTCGATGCGCTCCACGTGCCGCCGCTGGTGCGCGAGCGCATCGACGAGGCGCGCGATGCGAGCCGCGGTGGACCACCACGAAGACGGAAGCGCCCGGGCCTGGCCCGAACGAAGCCTCGCTCGTCCTGAGATCAGAGGGAGACCCTGTTCGCGACATCTTCAGGCGAGGCGGGCGTAGAGGCTCTCCAGGGCCTCGTCGAGCCTGTCGATCTGGGTGCCGCCGGCCTGCGCCATGTCGGGGCGGCCGCCGCCGGAGCCGCCGACCACCTGGGCGATGCCCTTGATGAGGTCCCCGGCCTTGTAGCGATCCGTCAGCCCCTTGGAGACGGTGAGCACGAGCATCGCCTTGTCCTTGCCCGCCGCGCCGACCAGGACCACCGCGTCGCCCAGCTTGTCGCGGAGCTTCTCCGCGAGCTCGCGCAGCGTCGCCGGATCGCCGACCGACACCTTCACCGCCACGGCCTTGCCGCCCGGCACCTCCCGGGCGCGGGCGATCATCTCGTCGATGCCGCCGCCCCCCGAGCCGCCGGCCATGGCCAGCTGGCGCTTGAGGTCGGCCACCTCCTTCTCGAGGTGCTTCTTGTCGGCCACCAGCTTCTCGAGGTGGGGGCCCAGGCGATCGAACCCCGTGCCGGCGACGCGCGCGGCCTGCATGCCGAGCTGCTCGAGCTCTTGCACGTAGTGCAGCGCATGCATCCCCGTGGCCGCCTCGATGCGCCGCACCCCGGCCGCCAGCCCCTGCTCGCTCTTGATCTTGAACAGGCCGATCTCGCCGAGCGAGCGCGCGTGGGTGCCGCCGCACAGCTCGACCGAGTCCCTGGTCATGGTCAGCATGCGCACGACGTCGCCGTACTTCTCCTCGAAGATGGCCACCGCCCCGCGCTTGCGCGCCTCGTCGATGGGCAGCACCTCGGTGAGCACCGGGGCGTCGGTGAGCACCTTGGCGTTCACCAGCTCCTCGATGCGCGCGATCTCCTCGTGTGCGAGGGCGCCGCCGTGCGCGAAGTCGAAGCGCAGCCGGTCCGGCCCCACCAGGGAACCCTTCTGCGTCGCCTGCTCACCGAGCACCGTGCGCAGCGCCCAGTGGAGCAGGTGCGTCGCCGAGTGGTTGCGCCGCGTGTCGCTGCGCAGGACGTGGTCGACCTCGAGGTGCACCTGATCGCCCACCGCCACGGCCCCTTTCGCGATCTTGCCGTAGTGCGCGACGACGCCCGCGATCGGCCGCTGCGTGTCGGTCACCTCGAAGCGCACCGGGTCCGCCACGCCGCGGCGCTCGATGAAGCCCTTGTCGCCCACCTGCCCGCCGGACTCGCCGTAGAACGGCGTGAGGTCGGTCACCACGATGGCCTCCTCGCCCTGCATGGCGCGGATGGCGAGCTGGCCCTGCTTCACGATGGCGATGATCCTCCCCTCGCCTTCCTCCCGCTCGTAGCCGACGAACTTCACCCCCCCCGGCGACTTCTTCTGCACGGCGTCGAGGACCTCGCGCCACACGTGCTCGACCGCGGCGGCGTCGTTCAGCTTGGAGTCGGCGCTGCGCGCGCGCTGCTGCTCGAGCGCGCGCTCGTAGGCCGCCTCGTCGACGGTGAGCCCGCGCTCCTGGGCGATGACCTGGGTGAGGTCGAGCGGGAACCCGAAGGTGTCGTAGAGCTTGAACGCCGTCTCGCCGCCGATGACGGTCGCGCCGCGGGCGCGCGCGGCCTCCACCTCGTCCTCCAGGATCTTGAGCCCGCGCTCGATGGTCTCGCGGAAGCGCGCCTCCTCCTGCCGCGACACGTTGGCGATGAGGTCCCGCCGCTCCACGAGCTCGGGGTACGCGTCGCCCATCAGGCGCACCACCTCCAGCGCCACCTCGTGCAGGAACGGCTCGCGGATGCCCAGGCGGTGCCCGTGGCGGATGGCCCGGCGCATCACCCGGCGCAGCACGTACTCCCGCCCGGCGCGATCGGGGAAGATCCCCTCGGCGACGAGGAATGCCGTGGTGCGGGCGTGGTCGGCGATGACGCGCATCGACACGTCGTCGTCGCCCTGCGACCCGTGGTAGCGCTTGCCGCTGATCTCGCTCGCCTTGTCGACCAGCGCACGAAGGATGTCCGTCTCGTAGTTGCTGGTCACCCCCTGCAGCACGCTGGCGATCCGCTCCAGGCCCATCCCGGTGTCGACGCAGGGCCTGGGCAGCGGCGCCAGGTGGGCGCGCCCCGTCCCGTCGAGCGAGCGCTCGAACTGCATGAAGACCAGGTTCCAGATCTCCGTCCACCCGATGCCGTCCGGGGTCGGCTCGTCGCCGAAGGAGCCGTAGGGGACCGCGCCGCCCGACGCCGGGCCGTTGAACCAGTGGATCTCGGTGCAGGGGCCGCAGGGTCCGGTCTCTCCCATCTGCCAGAAGTTGTCCTTCATCCCCAGGCCGAGGATGCGGTCGTCGCCCAGGCCGGTGACCTTCTTCCAGATGGCGCGCGCCTCGTCGTCGGCGGCGACGCCGCCCTCGCCGCCGAAGACGGTGATCATCAGCCGCGAGACGTCGAGCGCGTACTCCCTGGTGATCAGCTCCCAGGCGAAGGCGATGGCGTCCTCCTTGAAGTAGTCGCCGAACGAGAAGTTGCCGAGCATCTCGAAGAAGGTGTGGTGGCGCGCGGTGACGCCGACGTTCTCGAGGTCGTTGTGCTTGCCGCTGATGCGGATGACCTTCTGGCTCGACGTCGCCCGCGCGTACGGGCGGACCTCCTTGCCCACGAAGACGTCCTTGAACTGGACCATCCCGGCGTTGGTGAAGAGCAGCGTGGGATCGTTCTGCGGGACGAGCGGCGAGCTGGGGACGACCTCGTGTCCCTTTCCCCTGAAGAACTCGAGGAAGGTGCGGCGGACCTCGGAAGACGTGCGGCCTGACATGGCAGCGTGCTCATAGCATGATGCCGAACGACCACGAGCCCCGAGGCGCTCACGCGCATCGCGCGCGAGGGGACTCAGAGGCCGCTGCTGGCTGGCGGATCCGGCTTGTAGGGATTGCTCGGATCGTCCTCGGGGGGCGGCGGCGGCACGGGAACGGCGCTCGGCGGAGCGACGGCCGAGGCGCTGGGGTGGGGCGCGGCGGAGGCAGCGGGGTGCGCCGGGCCGGGAGGCAGGACCGGCCATCCGAGGTGGTGCGAAGCGGAGGGCTCGGGCCGCGCGCTCGCCGACGGCACGGACGGCGGGCTCGCCGGCGCCACCACGCTCGCCCTGGTGGGCGCGGACGCGGCGCTGCTCTCGGTCGTGGCGGGCGCCACGGGCGGGGGCGGCGGCGTGGCCTGCGCGGTGGAGGCGGGCTCGGGCGGGGCGCCGCCGCCGATCCCGATCGAAGCGAAGAAGTGCTTCACCTGCTCCGGGTACTGGTACCAGACGCCCGCGCCCCCCAGCAGCACCACCAGCGTGACCCACAGCCAGGCCTTGCTCGTCTTGGGGATCTTGATGGGCTCCTGATCGAGCGCGACCGACGCGTTGGTCGCGTGCGGCTCCTTCTTCTTCACCAGCGCGATGGTCCCTGCCTCGGAGTCGCGCGTGCGGCGCGTGCCCGAGGGGGCCGGCGACGTGGCCGCCGCCCCGCCCACACCGGCCGGCTGCCGCTCGCTCATCACGGTGGGCGCGAAGGCCACCTCGTCCTTCGCGTCGGACAGCGACACCGCCGGCCGATCGCGGGCCTCGTCGACGGCCTTGGTCACCACCTCGCGGCGCTTCTGCGCCAGGTCGGGCAGCTCGGTGCGGATGAACGCGGCCACGTCCTCGCTGGTGGCGCTCTCGCCGAGCTCCTTCATCGCACCCTCGATCGCCCGCTGCATGCCGGCTGCCGTGGGGAAGCGCGCGTCGGGATCGAGCACCACGGACTTCGCCAGGACCTGCACGAGGGGGCCCGGCAGTCCCTCGGCCGGCGGGGGCGCCTCGTCGGTCATCAGCTTGCGAATCACCTCGACGTCGTCGTCGCCGTCGTAGGGCAGCTTCCCGGTGAGCAGCTCCTGCAGGCAGACGCCGAGCGACCACACGTCGGCCCGCCGGTCGACGCTGCGCCCCTTCTTGACCTGCTCGGGCGCCATGTACTGGATCTTGCCCTTGACCACGCCGGTGCGCGTCTCGCCCTGGCGGCGGCCCTGGGCCTTGGCGATCCCGAAGTCGATCACCTTCACCGCGCCGCCGGTGCTGATGAGGATGTTCTGCGGCGACACGTCGCGGTGCACGATGTCGATCGGCTCCCCGCGCTCGTCGCGCAGCTCGTGCGCCGCGTGAAGGCCCGCGCAGGCGTCGGCCAGGACGCGCAGCACGACGCCCACCGGCAGCTTGCCGCCGCGCTTGGCGATGAGACGGCGGATCTTGGCCAGGGCGTCGCCGTCGACCCACTCCATGACGATGAAGAGGACGTCCTCTTGCTCGCCGAGGTCGAGGATCTGCGCCACGTTGGGGTGCTGGATGCCCGACGCGATGCGCGCCTCGTCGAGGAACATCTCCTGGAACCGCGGGTCGTCGACCAGCTCGGTGCGGATGGTCTTGATGGCGAAGAGCTTCTCGAAGCCGCGCTTGCCGCGCAGCCGCGAGAGCCACACCGTGGCCATTCCGCCGGAGGCGATGGGGCAGAGCAGCTCGTAACGGTCGAGCCGGTACCCCGCACGCAGGACGGACTCCGCGGCCTCCATGGTCTTACCTGGAAGCGTACACAAGTCTTCAGAGAGCCGCGACCAGCCCCTGCTCCACGCCGCGCAGCGCGCTCTGCACCGCCCCGTCGACCGCGTCGTCCTGCAGCTGGCGTCGTCCCTGGTCGGACAGTGTCGGCCCGGAGCCGAAGGTGGTCGCCGCGCCCGACAGCGTCCCCCGCAGCGTCTGCTCGCGACGCACGGTGAACTCGACCCGCGCCTGCACCTGGACGCTGCCCGCCACCAGCGACTCGAGCAGCTGCGTGAGCGAGCCGTCGAGCGTGAGCACGGGCAGGTGGCGCTCCGCGGCCTGCGCCAGCAGGTGCGCGTCGGACTCGATCACCGCCGCCTGGTGGAGGGCTCGCGCCCGGTGCTTCGCGGCGGTCTGGAGCACGCGCTTGAGCTCGTCACCGCGCACGGCGGTCCCGTTGCGCATGACGCCGAGGCGCACCACGTAGCGCACGTCCGCCGCGAGCTGGCGCGGCGCGCCCTCGGGCGACGCCTCCCCTGCCCCGCCGCGACGGAGCTGCTCGATGGTCGACTGGATCTGCGCCTTCACGCTGGCCGACGGCTCGCTCTGGAGCCGCCGGGCGAGCGCGGCGACGGCGGCCGGATCGCCGAGCGAGCCCAGGGCCGTGGCCGCCGCGACGCGCACGGCCGGGTGCCCGTCGGCCAGCGCGTGCTCGAGCGCCTCGCGCGCCCCCGGCGGACGGACGCGCCCCAGATAGAGCGCCGCGCTGACGCGGACGCGGAAGTCGCTCGAGTCGGCGAGATCGCGCAGCGCGCCGCCCGGGTCCTGCGCGAGGGCGACGCGCGGCGCCAGCGCGAGCGCCGACGCCGCGACCATCACGCCGCAAAGCGCGCGTCGAGACAGACGCGACCTCCCGTCATCCGACATCCCGCACCGCTTCCTTGCGTGCGCGTGCGACCCGCTTCGCCGGCGCGCGCTCTACTGCCCGAGGAGCTCTTTGATCTCCTTCTCGACCTCGACCTCTTCGCCGTCGTGGTACCCGACGTGCGCGTAACGAACGACTCCCTTCTTGTCGATGATGAACGAAGACGGCATCGTCTCCGGCTTGTAGTTCTTGGCGATCGACTTGTCCTCGTCCCAGCCGAGCGGGAACTTCGCGCCGTAGGTGCCGGCGAAGCCGGGGATCTTGTCCTTGTCGTCGGACTCGTCCTCGCTGATGCCCACGATGCGCAGGCCGCTGGCCGAGTATTTCGTGTTGAGATCCTGGAGCTTGGGGAACGACTTCTTGCAGGGCTCGCAGAACGTGCCCCAGAAGTCGACGAGGACGACCTTGCCGCGCATCGACTT
>DATBQU010000098.1:0-11750 GCA_036560665.1 Polyangiaceae bacterium | reverse complement strand
CAGCGGGACCAGCAGCAGCGCCAGGCGCAGCCCGGCGTACTTGATCACGCGCGAGACGACGAAGAGCTGCATGACCACGCCCAGCGCGTTGATCCACTCGAAATAGCGCGCCTTGAACTCGCCGATGTACACCGCCGGCTCGACGCCCAGGGCTTGCGCCGCCGACGCGGCCTTCGACACCAGCATGCGGTCGAGGACGTAGTCGCCGGTCTTGGTGACCATGTTGAGCACGAAGATGAGGACGGCGAAGACCAGCAGGTAGCGATCGCGGACGATGAGGGCGAAGGCGTTGCCGCGTCCGAGCGCCTCCTCGTGGGGCTTCTCCTCGCCGGCCTTCTTCTCCCCTCCGACCTCGCGACGGTTCACGACGAAGGTGAGCGCCAGGCTGACCACGAGGATCCCGGCGGCGATCAGCATGAGCAGGAAGGGCGAGCCGCGCTTGACCAGCGGCTCGGCGACGGTCGCACCCCCCACCGCGCCGATGGAGCTGCCGATCCCGACGATGGGGAAGAGACGCTTGCCCCGCTCCTCGGTGTAGGTGTCCGCCGCGAAGCTCCAGAACTGCGCCACGGTCACGGTGTTGAAGACGCCGACCCACAGGAAGAACGGGATGCCCAGGGGCACGTCGCGCTCGCCGAGGGCCCAGAACACGACCAGGTTCGCGGCGAAGAAGAGGGTCACCGTGGTGATCAGCGCCATGCGACCGACGCGCGCCGAGAGCCACCCGTAACCGCTGGCCACGAAGACGAGCAGGATCGACTGGCCGACGGAGGCGTAGCTCTTCACCTCCGCGCCCGAGCCGAGCAGGATGAGCGGCTCGCGCGCGACCTTCAGGAGGTAATACGCCGTCAGGAGCAGGAAGACGTTGAGCGCGAGCAGCAGCACCGTCGGCGCCTCGCCGGGCCGGACCTCGGCGAACGCGCCGAGCAGGAACTCCAGGGGGTGCTCGCGAAAGCGCAGCCGCGCTCGCTTCTTCGGGGGGTCCGGCGCGGGCATTCCGGCGAGTCTAGTGCGCCGGCGCCCGGACCCCTACTTCATGCACTGGATGGTCGGGTTGCTGGGGTCGGTCACGGGGAAGAACTGCATCGAGTAGATGCACATCACGTTGGTGAGCGCCGACTCGCCGAAGGTCAGATCGTAGGGCGTGTCGTTGGTGTAGGTGCAGCTGAAGGTGACCGGCGCGCCGCTGGGGAGCTGGATCGGCGGTGTGTAGAGGCTCGGCACCGGATCGGCCCAGGTGGTGGTCTGGTAGAGCGTCTGCGACCCGGTGGTGGCGACGAACTGCGTCGCCCGCTGGTGCATGTGGCTGGCCGAGGCCATCACGTTCATGGCCTGCGGCATGATGCAGGTCGCCGTCGCCGTGGTCGGGTTCTGGCCCGGAGGGATGTCGATGCTCACGTTGTTCATGAAGACGACGCCGGCGTACTGCTGGACCGAGCCGGGCTGCGCCAGGTGCAGCGTGACGGTCAGCGTGGCCTGGTAGGGGGTCGCCGTGGTGTTGAGGAAGTGACCGTTGAGCATGAAGCCCATCGAGCCGGGGACCCGCGAGCCGACGGTCGGCGGATAGGTGAGCGTGGCGTCCTTGCTCTGCGCGCTGAACGGATAGGGATGAAACTCGAGGCCGCCGCTGGGGCAGTCGACGATGGGCCCGTCGGTCGCGCCCGGCGAGAAGAAGAGGAACATGTGGTGCGAGCCGAGCGTCATGTGCTCTTCGTAGGCGCGCACGTCGGTGTCCTTGCCGGCGAACGGGTTGGCGAAGCTCTGGCACTTGAAGAGCTCGGAGCCGCCGGGGACGGTGAAGGGCCCCATGGTGAGCGTCAGGCTCTGGTCGCTTCCGGGGATGCCGGAGTCGTCGGGCACGACGCCCGCGTCGCCGCCGCTGCTGCTCCCCCCGCTGCTCCCTCCGCTGCTGCCGCCCCCGCTTCCGCTCCCGCTGCCACCGCTGCCGCCCCCGCTGCTGCTGCCACCGCTGCTCCCGCCGGCCCCAGGGCCAGGGCCCCCGGAGCCACCGTTCCCGCAAGCGAGGACGACGACGGCGAGGAGGGCGAAGGCGAGCCGGGAGGTCTGCATGCCGGGGAAAGCGTGCCCTGCCGCCGGCGCGGGGCGAGCCCCCAACGCGTCTCGACGGCGTTTTAGGGGCAGCGCGCCTCGACGATTTCAGCGCGCCTGCGCTCGAAGGCGACCGACCAGTCTTCCACCGTCACCGGCCGCTCGCGTCCGTCGGGGTCCCTCGTCGTCTCGCCCAGCCGCTCGATGCGGGCGGCGGTGAACAGGTCCCGGATCTGCCGCGGGGTCAGCGCCGACAGGCGTGCCGCGAGGAACCGCCGTCCGGCCTCGCTCACGGGTGGGTCCCCGTCCGTCTCCCGGGCTGCGCGGTGGGCGCGGCACGCGCCGCGATCCTCCCACATGGGCAGGGTCGACCAGGCCGCGAAGGTCGGACGCGAGCCGCCGTCGATGAAGCCGAGCGTGTTCGCGCCCCGCCCGAAGGTCGAGCCCAGATCGGCGATGAGCAGGCGCGGAGCGCGGCAGCGTCCGGCGGCATCGAGCGCCTCGAGCGGGCACACGAGGCGCTGGTTCTCGTGCTTGTCGTCGCCGTGAGCGATGAACGCCGCCAGGAGCCGGAAGGCATCCACCTGCGCGCGCGGGGCGCCTCCCGCCCGCGCGTCGATCGCGTCGAGGTCGTCGAACGACCAGCCCTGGTCGACGTGCTCCTGCAGCACCACGCCCGGGTACAGGCGCTGCACGACCGCGTCGTCGATCGTGCGAAGCCCGCGCGGGGACGGGTCGGGGCGAGGGAAGTCACGGTAGGCGAGCCAGGGCTCGACAGGGCACCCCCGGCAGCGCATGCGCACGGGGTAATCCGCGTCGCTGGCGACGCCGACCGCCCACAGCAGACGGGACGCGAGGACCTCGCCGTAGATCTCGCGGTTGGAGCGGCCGTACTTGACCTTGACCATCGTGCCGTCGCCCCCTTCGAGGCGGCAGAAGAACTTCGGCGTCGTGCCGGCCGCGGGGACGCGCTCGAGCGAGGGTTCGACGAAGTCGCACACGAGCGGGGCATCGAAGCGTGCTCCGTCCGGGCTCGGCGGGCCCTCGAGCAGATCGCGACGGGATGGATCGACGTCGTCGAACAGCCGCGCCTGCCGGAGGTACCGATCGCGCTCCTCTCCCGTCAACCGTGGCGTGCGGTGCCCGGTCTCGCGAGCGATCACGTCCGCGGGATCGAGCGTGCCCGCCCTGTGGCAGGCCGTGCCCAGCAGCACCAGCGCACACGCCGCGAGAGACCGGGTCGTCGAGTCCACGGCCGTCTTCAGTGATGCTTGAAGTACTGCACCGCCCGCTCGTGCTTCTCGGCGGCCGCGCGTGTGGCGAACGTGCCGAGGTTGCGGCGGCGACCGGTCCTGGGATCCTTCTTGCGCGAGTAGAGTCGGTACTCGCCCGACGGGAGCTTGCGGATCATGCCGCCGTGCCTGCAGGTGTCGGGCCGCGGCTCACCGTGCCAGCGCTCTCTTCCTCGCCGCCTCGAACTGATCGTGGTGCGCCGTGTAGACGACCGCCTCCTTCGCCAGCGCGGGATCGCTCCCCGGCAGCACCCCCAGGACGTTGGCGCTCTCGATCCTCCTCACATCGGCGTCCACCGGCAACGCCAGCCGGATGCCGAGGGCCACCGGACGGGCGCTCCGCGACTCGGCCGCCGCCCGCAGCCGGTCCAGATCCTGTCCGCCGAGCGCGGCGATGCGACGGCTGGCGTCCTCCGTCGCCCACATCTTGGCGACCAGGCGCGGCTCGCCCTGGGCGGGCAGCTCGAACTTCTCGCGCGCGTTCGACGACGTCACCACCTGCCAGGGGTACGCCGCCGAGGGCGTGGCGTGGATGACGATGGCGCCGGCCGCGCCGTGCCGCGCCGCCTCCAGGTACTTGTAGTCCCAGCGGCCGTACCAGAGGCGCGTCTTGCCGCCGAAGAGCGCGGGATCGCCGGAGGGATCGTCGTTCATCACCAGGACGACCTTGCCGCGTACGTCGGCGCCCTTGTAGTCGTGCGCATCGACGCGCAGCATAGCCGAGAGGCTTGCCGCGGCCGCCGCGAGCGGGCAGCGTGAGCGCCGATGCTGATCGTCCAGACGACCGCGCTCTACGTGCTCACGGCGCTCGCCGAGATCGTCGGTTGCTACCTGCCCTATGCGTGGCTGCGCCACGGCAAGCCCATCTGGGTCCTCGTCCCGGCGGCCTTCTCGCTGGCTCTCTTCGCCTGGCTGCTCACGCTGCATCCACCCGCCTCCGGCAGGATCTACGCGGCGTACGGCGGGGTCTACGTGAGCGTGGCCATCCTCTGGCTCTGGCTGGTCGACGGCGAGACCCCCACCCGCAGGGATCTCGTCGGCGTCGCCCTCTGTCTGCTCGGGATGCTGGTGATCGTCAGCGCGCCGAAGCGGGAGGCGAAGACCGAGACCCACGCAGCGCCGTGAGGACGCTCACTGGGCGTCGGCCAGCTGTCTCTCCAGCCGCGAGCCGTCGAAGTACACGCGCTCGCTCTCCAGCCGCCCCTGGGCGTCGAGCGTGTAGACCGTGCACACCGGCAGCGCGAACCGGCGGCCCGTCGCCGCGAGCCCCCGCCAGCGGCCCGTGTGCCGCCCGCTCAGCGTCTGCTCGATGACGATGGCGCGGCCCCGGGTGCGGTGCCGGTGTCTCTCCTCGATGTGCACCTCGCTGAAGCTCGCGGTGTCCTGTCCACCGCCGAAACCGAAGGCGCGGTGAAACTCGCGGATGGCCTCGCACCCCTCGATGGTCCTGCCGTTGACGACGACCACGGGCGCCTGCCCGTAGGCGCTCATGATGCGCTCGAGATCGTGCGCGTTCTCCGCCGCCAGGTGATCGTCCAGGTGCGACTCGTCGTGCGCCTCGTGGTCCGCCGCGCCGAGATGCAATCCCGTCCATGCCGGCGGATCGCTGGCGGGGAACGACTCGTCGATGGCCTCGTCGACCTTGTCCTCGGGCATGAAGCAGAGCGTAGTGCGCGCCGCGAATTGCACAATTCCCGTCCGCCCGTCCGGACCGCCCACCTTCCACTGCAAAGTGCGCGCGGCAGCGAAACAGCTTGTGATCGTGCGACCCGCGCGGCCACTGTTCCCTCGCGCGGAGGCGCGCGGGAGGATGACCATGCTTCGCAGCTCGTGCCGGAGAGTGACCCGCCCGTTGCTGTTCACCGCCGTGCTCGCCTCGTGCGTGGCCGCCGCCGGCGAGGCGTCCGCCCGCTACGGCATGGTCCCGCCGGTGCGCGCGTCCTCTTCGTCGGCGACCCGCCCGCAGGTCACCAGGCCCTTCCCGGGAGACACCGCCACGCAGTGCGGGGTCATCACCTACTGCGGCGGCCCGGTGCTCGCGAACGTGCAGATCATCCCCGTCTACTGGACCAACCAGGTCAGCACGACCATCACCTCGTGGGCCGAGACGTACCTCCAGACGCTGGCAGGCAGCGAGCTCCTCGACATGCTGTCCGAGTACTCCACGGCGGGGAAGACCGGAGAGGCCTGCGGCATGACCACCGACGCGGGCCTGATGTACTTCGGCCCGGCGACTCCCTTCTCCACCGGGCAGACGATCACGCGAGGCACCGCCCTGCCGGCCGTCACCATCACCCCCACCGTGACGACGGGGACGAACATCGCCGACGACAACGCGGCCATCGGCGCCGAGCTCACGGCGCAGATCGCCGCCGGAAAGCTCCCGACCCCGACCTACGACGCGCAGGGGTATCCGAACACCATCTACTTCGTGTTCTTCCCGTCGAACTACAGCATCACCCTGCAGAACATGCAGTCGTGCGGCGCCTTCGGCGGCTACCACTACAGCACCCCGTACACGGCGCCGGCTGCCTGCAAGGGGCAGTACGTCCCCTACGCCGTCATCCCCGACTGCGGGAGCGACACCACCGGGCTGTCGAGCATCTGCTCGCACGAGCTCGCCGAGGCCGTGAGCGACACGGACGTCGGACCGACCACGCCCCCCACCTCGAACTACGGCGACGGCGCGTGGTACCTCGGCCCGTCGTACCCCTGCAACAGCATCCAGAACTGCCCCCAGACCTGCGGCGAGGTCGGCGACGTCTGCCAGAGCGCGGGGGACTCGACCGTCCCCGGCACGTCGATCATCAGCCAGGACATCTGGTCGCAGGCGCAGAACGGATGCGGCGTGAACAACCCGGCCACCGGTCCCCAGCCCACGCCCGCGGGCCCGCCCGTCACCATCTGCACGGCGCCCGCTCCCGACGCGGGCTCCCCCGACGCAGGCACGACCCCGGACGCCGGCAAGCCGCCGGGCGACGGCGGGGGCGTCGGACCGGGAGCCGACGCGAGCGTCGGGCCGACGCGCGACGGCGGCAGCCCGGGGCCGACGGGCGGAGCCGACTCGGGCGGCGGGCCCGGGGCGGGGGCGGACGCCAGCACCGGCGGCAACGGGGACACCCCGGGCAGCAGCACGGGATGCGCGTGCTCGACGACGCCGGATAGCACCTCGGGAGGGCTCGCTGGCATGGCGGCGGGGCTGCTCGGCCTCACGCTGCTCGGTCGCCTGCGCCGGCGCGCCCGGCGCTAGCGGCATCGATTCCACTCGTCGAGGCGCGGCCCATCGTGCACCATGGGATCGGGCCATGGGTCTCGCACGTCGTGGCGTCGCACGCCTCTACGCTTCGGGGGCGGTGCTGCTCGCGGCTGCGGCGGCGGCGGCGATCGTGGCCTGCGCGACCAGCCAGCCCGCCACCTTCGCCCCCGACGACGGTGGCCCGGGCGACGACGCCAGCGTGACGGACGCCACCGCCATGGACGCGCCGGCGGAGGCGGACGGCGCGCCCCACGCCGACGCGACCAGCGACACCGGCCACGACGGCCCGGCCGGCGACGCGTCCGAGGCCGGCGACGCCGGAGCCGGAGACGGCGGCAGCGCGGACGCGGGCAGCGACGCCCCCCTCGTCATCGACGCCTCCACCGTCGCCGCGGAGCCCGGCCTCTACTACGGCGGGTGCCACCCGCTCGTCGCCGCCGGAAAGGTCTTCTTCTGCAGCTCGCCCATCCCGCTCGACGGGACGCAGGGGAGCGCGCCGGCCGCGGTCACGGTGAAGAGCGTCTCGGTGGTGGGCGGCACGCCGCAGGTGATCGGCACCATCAGCGCCGCGGTGTGCTCGCCGCTGTGCGACTTCGGCTCCGGCTCGGCCGGGCTCTTCGCCGACAGCGCCAGCCTCTACTGGATCGACGTCGGCGCGGGCGGAAAGTACACGCTCTACGCCACCCCGCTCACCGGCGGCACGCCGCGCGCGGTGGCGACGTACACCGGGATGCCCAACGGAGAGTGGACCTACGACGGGACGACGTTCTACGTCGCCGCCTCGGCGGAGTCGTGCCCGGTGTCCGGTTGCACGGCCACCTCCGTCATCGGGTCGGCGGCGGCGGACAGCGGCGCCGACGGCGCGGCGTTCCCGGCGGTGCTCCAGGCCATCGCCCACCCGCCGTCCGGAGCCGGCTACGACAACTTCACCTTCCCGGGCGCCGATCCCGGGCCCACCGGCAACCTCTACTTCGAGGTCAACGACAACGGCCCGAGGTTCATCTCCAAGGTCGCCAAGTCGGGCGGGACCTACGACGCGGACGCCGGGCAAGGCGGCGGCCTGCCCCCCCTGGCCCCGAACATCGCCGGGCAGGACGCGCTGGTCCTCCGCTCCGACGGCACGGCCGCGTACTCGCTGCAGTGGCTGGCCAGCACCACCACCGTCGCCCGCGTGCCCACCGACGGCACCGCGGCGACCAACCTCGCCACCGTCTCCGGATTCACGTTCAACGAGCTGCGCATCGACAGCGGCAAGGCCTACTGGGTCACGGCGAAGCGCCAGACCGCGGACGGCGGCGGGATCCAGCTGAACGGCGTCGCGGTCGAGCGGGCGCCGACGTCGGGGGGTGGCACGACCATCATCTACGCCAGCTCGGTCGGCACCGCCGGCGCCCCGACCAACGTCGCGCTCGACTCGACCTTCGCCTACGTGACGACCGAGAGCGGCTACCTCGTCCAGGTCGCCAAGTGAGCGCGCGGGGCGGGGCTCACGAGACCCACCGCGCCAGCGCGAACGCGCATCCGGCCGCGAGCGCCCCGATGAACATGGTCTGCAGGGCGCTCCTCAGGTAGGGCGCCCCGGTGAAGCGGCCCTTCACCCACCCGAAGACGAAGAGCGCCACCAGCGTCGTCGCCGCCGACACCGCCAGCGCGTGCTCCGCCCGGGCGACGAGCACGTAAGGGAGCAGCGGGATGATGCCCCCCGCGATGTACGACAGCGCGATGGTGGCCGCGCTGTTGCGGGCCCGTCGCGGCTCCGGCTTCTCCAGCCCCAGCTCGAAGCGCATCATGAAGTCCACCCAGGCGTCGGGGCGGGCGCGGAGCGCGGCGACCAGCGGCGCGACGTCGGCCGGGCTGAGCCCGTAGGGGTGGAACAGGTCCTCGACCTCCTCTTGCTCCACGTCGGGGACCGTGGCCACCTCCCTCGCCTCGCGCGCGCGCTCGCTCGCGTAGTGCTCGGCGTCGCTGCGCGCGGCGAGGTACCCGCCCAGGCCCATGGCGATGGAGCCGGCGGCGATCTCCGCGAAGCCGGCGGTGAGCACGACGTGCGCGCCGGCCACGGCGCCGGAGAGCCCCGCCGCGAGCGCGAACGGGACGGTGAGGCCGTCGGACATCCCGATGACGACGTCGCGGACGAGCTGGCCGCCCGTGAAGTGGCGCTCGAGATGCGGGGAGGTCGGCATGGGCCCCCAGCCTAGCGCGCTCGCCCGCCGCCGATGTCCGGACGACGCGACCACGGCGTGCTATCCTGATGTGGATAGGAGACGTAATGGCCGAGCTTCGCAGCGCCGCGCGCGTCCTGCTGGACATTCCGGTCGTGCTCACCCCGGAGGGAGGCCACGCCCGCCACCCCGGCCGCGCGAAGGACCTCTCGCTGGGCGGGATGTTCGTCGAGACCACCGTCTTGCTCCCGTTCCAGGCCTCGGTCTTCGTGCACCTCGCGCTGCCGCTCAGCCCCCACCCGCTCGTCCTGCCCGCGGTGGTCCGCTGGTCGAGCCCCGCCGGGCTGGGCCTGCAGTTCGGCCTGATGGGCGCACGCGAGACCTACGTCATCATGCAGCTCGCGCGGCGCACGCCGTCGTGCCCGCCCCCGCCGAGACGTGAAACGGAGGGCGGGGGGCGTGCATCGAACACACCGACCCCATGAACCTCGAAGGAAAGAACGCCCTGGTCACGGGCGCGAACACCGGCATCGGTCGTGTGACCGCCATCGAGCTCGCCCGTCGCGGCGCGCGCGTCTCTCTCGCCTGCCGCTCCGAGGAGCGCACCCGCCCGGTGCTCGAAGAGATCCGGCAGGCCGGCGGCCACGCCGAGTTCCTTCCCCTCGACCTGGCCGATCTGGCCAGCGTCCGCGCGTGCGCCCGGGCCTACCTCGATCGGGACCAGCCCCTGTCGCTGCTCGTCAACAACGCCGGCCTCGCCGGCGCGCACGGGACGACCAAGGACGGCTTCGAGGTGACCTTCGGGACCAACCATCTCGGGCCGTATCTGTTCACCCGCCTGCTGCTGCCGGCCCTCGAGCGCGCCGGCGAGGCCCGCATCGTGAACGTGGCCAGCACCGGGCACTACCGCGCGCCGGGCATCGACTGGGACGCGGTTCGCAAGCCCACCGCCACGACCACCGGCTTCCCGGAGTACTGCGTGTCCAAGCTGGCCAACGTCCTCTTCACCGGCGAGCTCGCCCGCCGCGCGCCGCCCGGCGTGCGCACGTACTCGCTGCACCCGGGCGCGGTCGCGTCGGACGTGTGGCGCAGCGTGCCCTGGGGCCTGCGCCACGTGATGAAGCTCTTCATGCTGTCCAACGAGGACGGCGCGAAGACCACCCTGTACTGCGCGACCAGCGACGACGTCGGCGACAAGAGCGGCAGCTACTTCGACGACTGCCGCGAGAAGCCCGCCAGCAAGCTCGCGCTCGACGAGCCGCTGGCCCGCGAGCTCTGGGACCGCAGCGCCGCCTGGACCGGTCTCGCCGCGTGAGTGCTACTGGCCCGCGGCGCTCGCGGCCCCGGGCGCGTCGATCTGCGCCAGCGACCGCCGCGGGAAGAGCAGGCCTGCCGCGAGCGCGGCCACCGACATCGCGCCGACGACATCGAAGACGTGCCACAGACCGCCGCGCAGGGCTCCGGAGAGCTGCGCCAGCAACGCCGGATCGAGCCCGCGTCCGTGCTCGGGCCCGAGCAGCTGGTTGAGCAGCGGCGCCGCCACGTGGTCTCCCATGCTCGCCGCCAGCACCGCCCCCAGCGCCCCCACGGCGAGCGCGCCGCCGATGGTGCGGAAGAAGAGCGTGCTCGCCGTGGCCACGCCCCGCTCTTCCCAGGAAGCGCTCTCCTGCACGGCGATCAGCAGCGCGGTGTTGGCCAGCCCCATGCCCGTGCCCATGGCGAACATCGTCGCGCCGAGCGCCGTCATCGACGCGCCCCTGCGCAGGAGCAGCGCCAGGGTGATGGACGCCACCGTCACCACCCCGAACCCGATCCGCACCAGCGGCCGGTACCCGGTGCGCGGCAAGAGGCGCCCGGAGAGCGCGCTCGCCAGCGGCCACCCCACCAGCATGGGCGCCACCGTCCCGCCCGCCTGGGTCGGCGTGCCTCCCAGCACCGCCTGCACGTAGAGCGGCAGGTAGATCACCGTCGACGACATCACGCTGCCCACCAGCGCACCGGCGGCGCTCGACACCGCCATGATCCGGCGGCGCAGCAGCGCCAGCGACAGCACCGGCTCGCGGGCGCGCCGCTCGGTCACCACGAACCCGATCAGCAGGGCCGCCGACAGCGGCAGCATCACCAGCGGAGCGAAGCGACTCGCTCCCAGGAGGAGCGCCACGATCGACGCCGCCAGCAGCGCCGTCCCCGCCACGTCGAGGGTGTGGTCCTTCTTCTCCACCGGCTCGTGGAAGAAGGTCACCATCAGCGCCGCCGACAGGACGCCGAAGGGCACGTTGATGAAGAACACCCAGCGCCACGACAGCGCCCTGACGATCAGCCCTCCCAGCAGCGGCCCGCTCATGGCCGCCACACCCCACACCGCGCCGAATATCCCCTGGATGCGCGCGCGCTCGACCGGCTTGAAGATGTCGCCCACGATGGTCATCGCCACCGGCTGCAGCCCGCCCGCGCCGGCGCCCTGCACCGCGCGGAAGGCGATGAGCTGCACCATCGACCGCGACAGGCCGCTCGCCATCGAGCCGGCGAGGAAGATCGACATGCCCAGCATCATGATCGGCTTGCGGCCGTAGAGATCGGACAGCTTGCCGTAGAGCGGCATGGTGACCGTCGCCGTCAGCATGTACACGGCGCCGACCCAGCCGTAGTACTCGATGCCGCCGAGCTTCTCGACCACGGTGGGCATGGCCGTGCCGATGACCGTCGCCTCCATGGCGGCCATGAACATCGACAGGAGGACGCCCGCGACGGTGAGCGGGCGGTGAGTCTTTCGCATGGCGTCGGCTGGCCGCTGCCCTTAGCACGCTGGTAGCCTCCCGCCTGCCATGCGCGTCCGCAGAGCGCTCGTCGTCGCGATGGGGTGCGCTGCCCTGCTGCTCCTCGCCCTGGCGGCGTACGGGGGGTGGGACAAGGTGTGGTGCTTCTCGTGGATGGACCAGCACCGCTCGACGGCGATGATGATGCTCTCGGGGACGCTGCGCCTGCACCGCG
>DATBQU010000097.1:0-10616 GCA_036560665.1 Polyangiaceae bacterium | reverse complement strand
GCGGGCGAAGAACCGCACCAGCTGGTCGTGGTGCAGGAGCGCGTCGCTGCGGCCCATGTCGATCAGACGGTCGGAGAACGCGCCGTCGAAGAGGACATACGACAGGAGATCCGCTTCGCTCTCGCCCTCGGCGATGCGACGCATCGCGCGACCGACCAGCCCGCGCACGCGCTTCGTGAACTCGGCGGACCGCACGTACTCCGCGGCGAGCACCCCGATGTTCTGCGACGCCCGCACGTAGACGACGTCGAGCGGGCGCAGGGCTCCCACGCCGGCGCTCCGGAGCTCCTCGTTGAGCCCGTCGGCGAAGCCCGGGCCGAAGCGGCGCTCGCCCGCGGCGAGCACCGCGTTGAGCCGCTCGAGCCGATCGATGTCGTTCTCGATGCGATCCAGCAGCAGGGCGTTCATGGCCTTGCCGACCACGAACAGCGGATCGGGGTACTCGCGCTCGCGGGCCTCCGCCAGCGCCGGTGCAGGGACCTCCTCGCGGATGTAGCGCGGGTTGATGACGATCAGGCTGTCGGCGCCCAGGCGGCGGGCCGGCGACAGAGGCACGTTCTGCCTCAGGCCCCCGTCGCAGTAGTAGTGACCGTCGATCTCCACGGCGGGGAACAGCAGCGGCACGGCGGCGGACGCCAGCACGTGCTCGGCCCGCAGCTCGGTCGCCCGCGCGACCATGGTGGGATCGCCCCCCCAGCGCGGCACGCCTCCCTCGCGACGCTGCACGAACACCACGGTGCGCCCGCTGGCCACGTGGGTGGTCGAGATGGAGACCGCCGAGAGCAGGCCGGCCCGCATGTGCTCGGCGATGCGATCGAACGGCACTGCGTCGCGGACGATGTGCTCGACGCCGCTGGGGTCGAAGATGCCGCCGCGCCGCCCCGGCCGCGCGTCCGGCGTCTTGCTCCGGCCCGAGGTGCCGAGGAGGCGCCCCGCGAGGTGCAGCACCTCGCGCGTCGACGGCCTCACGACGTCGTCGAGCCGCAGGCTGGTCCAGCGCTGGGCGAGCAACTCTCCCCGCGCGCTCGGCTTGTCGGCGTGCGAGGCGAGCATGACCGTGTTGATGCTCCCCGCGGACGTCCCGCACATGACGTCGATGGGGACGTCGCGGCCGAGCGTCTTCGTGACCTCCTCGAGGATGTACCGCACGACGCCGACCTCGTAGGCGCCGCGCGCCGAGCCTCCCGCGAGCACGAGGCCGACGCAGGACACGGCAGGCGGGGCAGACCGAACAGCGGAGGTCATCGATGGGTCTCAATCTACAGGCTGCCGGAAGGCGCGCGTGCGTGGGCGGTGACGGTGCCGAAAGCGCCGATACGCACCTACCGTTCGGAAACCCGGCCGGTCGATTGGGGGTTCCAAAGCCTACCCGCCTCGCGATAACGCTTGAGGGTCGAGACCTGATCATGTGTCACGCGGAGCCCGCTACGCACTCGGAGGTGCCCATTGCTGCTGTTCCCGATGCTGGCTGCTTCGCTCGTCTTCACGACGAGCCCTGACATCACCCCGGCTTTCGGGCTCTTTTCACCTCTTGCTTCGGCTGTCGTTCCCCGCGATCGCGATTCGTTGGGAGCCAAACGGTCCGGCCCGCTCACGGGCAAGCCCGATCTCCGCGCCGCGAAGCAGACTTCGCGGGGGCGAAGTCTCTCCACGGTGGTGCTCCAGGGCATCGCGGTGAGCGACGACGACGAGGAGGTCGAGGCGGAGGCGCCGCCGACGCGGCAAAACAGGTATGTCTGCCCGTCCGACATGGTGATGATCGGGCGCTCGTACTGCGTCGACGTCTACGAAGCCACGCTCCTGCAGGTGGTCGGCGACGGGAGCGAGCGGCCCTGGCCGTACTATCAGGTGCTCCCGGCCGACGTGGTCGTGCGCGCTGTCAGCCAGGCTGGAGTATTCCCGCAAGGGTACATCAGCGGTGTGCAGGCCCGCGCGGCCTGCGAGGCGAGCGGCAAGCGCCTGTGCAAGCCCGACGAGTGGAAGAGCGCCTGCATGGGGCCCAAGAAGACGATCTTCCCCTACGGCAACGAGCGCGAGGTCGGCCGCTGCAACGACAACGGGCGCAGCTCGATGCACTTCTTCAACGCCGACCTCGACGACAAGCCGGAGAACCGCTGGAAGTGGGGCTTCGACGGCAACATGATCGACCCTCGTCTCAACCAGCTCGAGGGCACGCTCACCCGCACCGGCGAGCGCACGGCGTGCACCAACGAGTACGGCCTCTTCGACATGGTGGGCAACCTGCACGAGTGGGTCGACGACCCGGACGGCACCTTCCAGGGCGGCTACTACCTCGACACGCACCTCAACGGCGACGGCTGCTTCTACCGGACCACCGCCCACGCGATGTCGCATCTCGACTACTCGACCGGCTTCCGCTGCTGCGCCGACGTCGACGATCTCTGAAGGCGGCGCTAAGACCGAGGCGACCCCCATGGACGCCAGGACCTTGCACGCCCGCCTCTCCGACGCCGCCAAGCGCTTCCACTCCGAGTCGATCGACGAGCGCGGCGGTCGCGATCCCGTCGCCGCGCTCTACCCCGAGCGTCGCGCGGGGTTTTCGCTCTTCTCGCTCCAGCTGAGCGACGCCGACTGCGAGGCGCTGCGACCGTACCTGTTCGGCCGCCCCATCCCGCGCAAGCCGGGAGACAAGCCCGTGCCGTGCCTGAACCTGGTCGAAGGCGAGTGGCGGCGCACGGCCGAGCTCGTACCCATGACCTCGCTTGCCGACCGCCGTGTCACCCTCTTCGAGCTCGCGCGGTCGAGAGCCGCGGACTGCACGCACGCCGTCGATCGCGCGTTCGCGTTCTGGTCCTCGCTGGAGTGGGTGGGCGAGGGGCTCGCCTACCGCAAGCAGGTCATCAAGAACTTCTCGCGCCTCCTGCACTACTTCTACGAGGACTGTCTCGACGAGCTGCGGCAGCAGACGCCGAAGACGCGCCTCGAGGCCGACAAGGACTTCTGGGAGGCCAAGCGCGCCGCGGACCACCTCGAGGGCAACGCCGAGAAGGCGATGAAGGGCGAGCTCGTCCCGACCATGCTGGCCGGGCAGACGTACTGGAAGGACGCCTACATCCCGGCCGGGGTGTGCACCGTCATCACGCCGATGAACTTCATCTACGGCATCCCCGGCATCCAGATCGTCGGCTGCTACCTCAGCGGCTCCCCCATGATCTTCAAGGGCCATCCCTTCAGCGCCATCACCAGCACGACGCTCGTCAAGATGCTCCTCGCCGCGGGCGCCGACCCCCGCGCGGTGCACAAGATCGAGGGCTTCGGCGGCGACATCGGGCCCATCGTGGAGGACGAGCGCGTCGCGGTGGTGAGCGTCACCGGCAGCGCCGAGACGGCCAAGACGCTCCAGTCCCGGCGCGGCGTGCGCCCGGTGCGCTTCGAGGGCGGCGGTTGCAACTGGTCGTGGATCGACGACGGCTTCTCCGACGACGAGCTGAAGAAGATCGCTGCCCGCCTGGCGTACTCGAAGCTCGGCATGGGCTCGCACAAGTGCACCAGTCTCCACGGAGTCGCCGCCAGCCCGGCCACGCTCGATCGCTTCGAACCGATGATCGTCGCCGAGATGAAGGCGTTCCAGGTGCGGGATCCACGCGCCGCAGCGGCCGGCGAGACGAAGATCGTCGGCCCGGTCATGGTGCACAAGGCGAGCACCGTCTCCAGCATCCAGCAGGCGGCGCGGGCCGCTGGCGTGAAGGTGCTGCTCGAGGGCGGCAAGGTGAGCGGCGACGACTACGCCGATCACGCGGAGGTCGCCGCCCCCGTCGTGCTGGGGCGCGTCACGCCGGAGACGACGCTGAAGGTCGAATGGGACGGCAAGGAGAAGACCATCGCGCCGGCCCTCACCGAGTTCTTCATGCCGGTGCTCGTCACCATGGAGATGCCGCACTTCGACGACTTCCTGCGCTTCTGCCTGAACACCAACCCGCACGACCTGGCGACCAGCCTCTGGACGCGCGACGACGCCAAGCTCTGGCGCGCGCGCCGCACCATCGGCGGGATGCTCAAGGAGAACGACGGGACCGACAGCGCGCTCGAGTGGGAGGAGTTCGGCGCGAGCGGCGTCGGCGAGAGCGGCAACACCGGGGTGGGCGACGCGACGACGACCATCGCCATGTTCTGCCGTCGCCAGAAGGGCCGGCACTTCGTCCTCTAGGCGACGCCGGTGGGCACGACTCCCCTTGAAAAACGAGGCGCCGGAGCCTAGAAGAGCGGAGCCATGTACATCGCCGCCGAGGAAGCCGCCCGCAAGAGGTTCGACGAGGAGGACAAGCGCTGGAACGCGCCCAAGTTCTTCGCCACCGGCTTCGTGACGCTGTTCATCGCCATCACCATCATCTACCTGATGGCCGCCCAGCAGGGCTGCTCGCTCCAGATCGTTCCCTGAGCGCGGCGCGGGCCTCCGCGGCGTCGTCGAACGGGAGGGTGCGCCCCGCGACGAGCTGCTCGGTCTCGTGGCCCTTGCCCGCCACGAGGACGACGTCCCCCTCCTGTGCGTCGAGGATCGCGGCGCGAATCGCCGCGCGGCGGTCGAGCTCGACGCGCACGTCGACGCCCGCCTCGATCCCGGCGCGGATGGCGGCCGCGATCACCGCCGGGTCCTCGCTGCGCGGGTTGTCGCTGGTGAGCACCACGCGATCGGCGCGCGACGCGGCGGCGCCCATCGGTCCGCGCTTGTCCCTGTCGCGATCCCCTCCCGCCCCGAAGACGACGACGAGAGAGCCCCCGCAGAGCGCGCGCGCGATCGCCAGCGTCCGGGCGAGCGCGTCGGGAGTGTGCGCGTAGTCGACGACCACGCGCGGCCCACCCTCGTGCGCGACCACCTCGAAGCGTCCGCGCGGAACCGGCGCCTCGGCCAGCGCGCGCCCCGCCTCCCCGGGAGGCACTCCCGCCGCGAGGGCCGCGGCCAGCGCGCCGAGGGCGTTCTCCGCGTAGAGATCCCCGATGGCGCGGATGCGGAGCTCGCCCGGCGCGCCGGCCAGGGCTCCGCGCGCGTCGAGGACGATACGCGTGCCCTCCCAGCTCGGCTCCACCGCTGCCGCGCGCAGGTCCGGCGTCCTCGCCGGCTCGCCCCGCGACGGAACGGAGTAGCGCACGATCGCCACCCCCGCGGGCATCACCTCCGCGATCAGCTCGGACGCGGGATCGCCCGCGTTGAGCACCGCCGTCCCCCCCGGAGGCAGGCTCACGAACAGCTGCGCCTTGCTGGCCAGGTAGTGCTCGGGCGAGCCGTGGGCGTCGAGGTGATCGTGGGTGAGGTTGGTGAAGACACCGATGCGGCACGGCCACGCGCGCGCGAAACCACGCGCCAGCGCCTCGCTCGTCAGCTCGATGGCGGCGAAGCGCCCTCCCCGGTCGAGCGCGGCGCGCATCGTCGCCAGGAAGCCGCCGAAGTCGCGAGGTGCCTCGAACGGCTCGTCGTCGAGGAACGAGCCGAGCGTCGTCGTCTGCGCCACCGGACGCGCGAGCCGAGCGAGGCAGGCCGCCGTCCAGCGCGTCGTCGACGTCTTGCCGTTGGTCCCCGTGACGCCGACGGTGCACAGCCGCCGGCTCCACTCGGGCGGCGCCGGGATCACGTCAGTGCGCGGCCTTCGCCGAGCCTTCCGTCGACGACGACAGCCCCTCGATGCACGAGTACAGGCCCGCCGAGCAACCCTGGGCGATGCACGACGCCACCGCCTGCTTGCCCTTGTCGTTCAGGCCCGAGAGCATGGCCGTGCAGTCGGCTGCGGTCGACTTGCACGACGTGGCCGCGATGGCGCAGAGCTGCGTCACCGACGGATCCGGGCACGCCTGCGCGAGCGCCGTCTTGCCGCAGTTGTAGGTCTGCATCGAGTCGCAGAGCTGCGCGCCCGAGAGCCCGTTCATGCACGTCACCGCCGCGGCGGCGACCTTGGGGTCGAAGTCGGCCGCGTAGACGGCGCACTTCCCGGCGGGGAAGGTGTTCCCCGAGCAGGTCGAGCCCATGGCCTGGAGCGCGCACGCGGGCACCGTCGCCGTGTTGGCGTCGAGGCAGGAGCCTGTCGGCGTGGGCGTGGGGGGCGTGGTTCCTCCTCCCGACGGGATGGGGCCGACGCCGCCGTGCGCGAGGTGGAGCGGGATGGTGCGGGTCGGCGTAGGAGGCTGCGCAGGCGCGGCCGTCGTCGCCGCACCGGGGGTGGTCGCCGTCGCCGTCGGCTGGGTGCCGCTGGCCGTCTGCGGCGGCCTGTGCTTCCCGTCGCCGACGTACACCTCGCACGCCGCGCTGCCGGCGAGCGCACCGGTGAGAACAAGGAAGAGGGAGCGATCGATCTTCATCCGAGAATCCTCCTGCCGACCCGAGACCATACCGTTAGACGGGGCTCGGCAGGAACTCTTCCAACGCACCATCCGTTCAGCGCTCAGGTCGGATCGAACGCGATGGGATAGACGACCGCCACCGTCCCGCCCGCGGGCTCGGGGAAGGACAGCCCCCCGAAGGCCCTCACCACGCAGTCGACGACCGCCGCATCCGGCAGGTCGGAGCCGCCGTCCGCGGCGACGGCCACGCCCCCGTCGCGCGCGATCACGAAGCGAGTCACCACGCGGCCGCTCAGATCGGGGCGGCGCACCAGCCCGCGCTCGTAGCAGAGGCGGAACCGGCCGGAGTTGGCCTGCACGACGCGTCGGATGGCCTCGGGGGGCAAGCGCCCGGTCCCGTACGCCACGCAATCGCTCGGCCCGTCGGCCACGGGGGCGCAGCGCAGGCGCGGCGCACCGACGCGGTGAACGCCGCCGCGGCCGCCCCCGAATCCCTGGCCCGACCCGGTGCACCCGTGTGGGGGCGCGCCGCAGGTCCCGAGGCTCCCGATGCTGCCGATGCCGATCCCCTCGCCGCGGCCACCGCCGCCCTCGCCTGCGCCGCCCAGGCCCTCGCCCGGACCGAAGGACATGTTGCTCCCGGTCCCCGCGCCGCGCCCGAACGCGCCGACATCGCCGAGGCCCATCGCTTCGGCGCGCCCGCCGCCGCCCTCGCCGGTGCCCGATAGCCCCAGGCCGCCCCACGCGAAGGCGTCGTGGATGCCGTCTCCCCAGAGGGGCGCGCGCGCGCTCGACGGGTCGATCGCCGCGCTCGACTCGCGCCCCCACGGGCTCGCAGGAGCTCCCGGGTCGGCGGAGGCCGCCACGACCTCGATGCCCACGATCAACCCGGACGTCGCCGCCTCCCGCAGCGCCGCCTCACGGGCGAGGTGCGCGTCCGGCTCCGCCTTCTGTCCCTGGACTGCGACGTGGCCGCCGCGCGCCGTGGTCACCGAGCTGCCGGGAGCTCCTTCTTCTCCGCGCGCCCGCGTCCCGGTGCCTCCACCGCGCTGCCCGTCGCCACCCTGACCGGGCGCCGGCTCGTCGTCGTCGTCGCTCTCGGGCACCAGCCTGTCCCGCTCGCGCATCGCGCCGTCGTCGAGCGCGACCAGGATGAACTGCACCCGGTCGGCCAGCTCCTCCGCGTCGACCGAGTCGTCGCCCAGGCGAGGCACGAAGAGCGCGAGCATCGCCAGCACGCCGAGGTGTGTCGCCGTCGAGAGGCCCTGGTGGAGGAGCCAGCCCATCGCCGGAAGCGCACGGCCTCGCACCGGCTTCTCCGGCGGTGCCACCGCGAGGTCCACGGCCAGCGCGCCGAGCTCGACGTGCGCCCGCGAGCCTGCGCGGAGCGCGTGCTCGGGGGCTGGACGGAAGGGGGCGAGCCGCGCGTCGCTCACCCAGGCGTGCGCCCGCGGCGGCACCGCCAGCACGAGCTCGCCGCCACGCGCGCGCAGCAGCTCGAAGCGGGGGCTGCCCAGCACCTCCTCCGGCATCTCCCAGTCGCCGCCCTCGCCGAGGACGAACGCGCGCGACGCATGGGCGCGCGACGTGCGCAGGACGACGTCGCCCCACCGGAGCGACAGCTGCACCGCGAGCCGCTCGGACATCGTCTGTCTGACGCGACCCCTGGTCTCGAAGTTCCCCGGACGCGCGTCGACGCATGGGTTCGCCTGACGTTGCAAACGGGTGCTGCCGCTGCGCGCCGCGCGTTGCACGCGCCTGTCCCCGGGCTACGCTCGCCCCCCCATGCCGACCCACGCCGTACCGCCCGGCACCACCTCCGTCCCGGAGCTCGACGCCGCGTGGTCCACGGTCGCCAGCGGCGCCCGGCTGCGCGCGGTGCGCCTCGCGGGTGAGCGCCTCCGCGACCGCTTCGCGGCCGGGCCGCGCGCCGTCGCCGTGCGGACGCTGCCTGTGGTCATGTCCCCGTACCCCGCCAAGTACGCCTTCTTCGGGGCGGCCCTCTCCCCTGCGCCCTACATCGTCTTCACCCATCGCTGTCTGGTCGTGCAGTTCCTCCAGCGCGGCGAGCTCAGGACGCTCCTCTTCAACCCCACCGACGTCGCGGGCGCCCGCGCCACGCCGTACTTCGCGCGCCTCGCGTCCCGCGTCCCCGAGCGCATCCAGCGGGTCATCGCCCGCGAGTTCGACCCGCTGCCGGCGCAGCTCGCCCACCTCGGCCTCCGGCCCGAGGACGTCGACTACGTGGCCTACGACCACATGCACGTGCAGGACCTGCGCCCCATCCTCGGCACCGACGACGGGCGTCTGCCGTCTCGCTTCCCAGGCGCCACGCTCCTCGTCGCGCGCCAGGAGTGGGACGACTGGGACGACGTTCACCCGCTGCAGCGCGCCTGGTTCGTCCGTGACGGCAAGCTCGGGGTGAACACCGGGCGGGTCGCCCTGACCACGGGGGACCTCATGCTGGGCGACGGCGTCATGCTCGTGCGCACCCCCGGCCATACCTCCGGCAACCAGACGCTCTTCGTCAACACCGACTCCGGCGTGTGGGGCGTGAGCGAGAACGGCACGTGCGCCGACAACTGGTCGCCCATGGACAGCCGCATCCCGGGCCTCCGCGCGCTCTGCCGCAAGCAAGACCTCGACGTCGTCCTCAACGCCAACACGCCCGAGCGCGGCGCCGACCAGTACACGTCGATGGTCCTCGAGCGCACGCTGGTCGACCGCGTGAAGCGCGCCCCCGCGTTCGTGCAGATGTTCCCCTCCAGCGAAGTGACGCCGAGCGCGCTGTCGCCCGGGCTCAAGCCCACCATCCTGCACCGCGCCGTCACCCACGGCGACGTCGTCCCCGCCCACGCCCGCGGCGCCAGGGCGGCCGAATGAGCCTCGAGCGGCTCCGCGCCCTTCGCGCCTCGGTCCTGGCCAGCGGTCCCCGCCGGGAGCCCGACGCCGCCTTCGCCGCCTACCTCGACAAGGTCGCCCGGCGCGCCTACACGACGACCGACGAGGAGGTCGCCGCGCTCCTGGCCGCCGGTCACGGCGAGGACGAGGTCTTCGAGGAGACCATCGGCGCCGCGCTCGCCGCCGCCATCACGCGCTACGAGGCGGGCCTCCGCGCGCTCGACGAGGTAGGCGACCCATGATGCGCCTGCCGCGCCTCAACACCGAGTTCGCGTGGACCAAACGGCTCATGCTCCTCGTCATGCGCGTCGTCGGCGGCCGCCCCGCGCCCGACGTCGTGAAGATGCACTTCTACCGGTACGACCTCTTCGGCAAGCACTTCGGCGCGCTCTTCCACCAGGCGATGCGCGGGCCGTCCGAGTGGAGCGTCTTCGACCGCGAGATGATGGCGGCGTTCGTCTCCAGCCTCAACCAGTGCATCTTCTGAACGCGGGCCCACGGCGCGGTCGCGTCGCGAGTCAAAGGGGTGGAGGTGACGCAGGCGGTGCTCGCCGACTACCGCACCGCTCCCATCGACGAGAAGCTCCGCGCCGCCCTCGCCCTGCTGGAGAAGGTGACCCGCGCCCCGGAGGCGCTCGGCCCCGACGACGTCCGTCCCGTGCTCGCGCGGGGCGTCACCCGCCAGGGGGTCAAGGACGCCCTCTTCGTCGCCGCCATGTTCAACGCCATCGATCGCCTCGCCGACGCCTTCCGCTTCGAGATCCCCGACGACGCCGCGTTCGCCGCCAGCGCGAAGATGCTCCTGAAGATGGGGTACAAGCTCTGATCGAGGATGGAACGTCGGTTGCTCTTCCAGCGGAGCATGCGAAACCTCTTCCCCTCCATCCTGGGCCTCGCCGTCGGCATCACCGCGGGCGGACTGGCCCTCGGCGCGATCGCGCGCCTCCCACCGGGCGACGACGACGCCGGGTCCACCTCGCACACCGCGGCCACGCGTCGGGACATGCAGCCCCGCGTCGCCGTGGACGAGGCGCTCGCGGACCAGGCGCCGGTCGATGCCGTCCCCCCGTCCCCTGCCGCTCCACGCCTCGGTCCGATGGCCCTTCGCGCGCGGCCGCGCAGCGCCCCGTGGACGGTCGTCCACGACCCTCCGGACGTCTCCCCGTCGCCGGTCTACGACGTGCGTGTCTCCGAGCCGGACCCCGCCCCCGCGGCCAGGCCCCTCGCGCACAAGGCGGGGGGAGCCTGACAGGGGGCCGAATCGTCCCCCGTCGAGGCCCAGCGCGGCTCTCGGTGAAGGAAGAGCGGCTGTGAGTAGACGAGCCGCCGCTGTGATCGAAGGTCAAGCCGCTGTGATCGAAGGTCGAGCCGCTGGGATCGAAGGTCAAGCCGCTGGGATCGAAGGTCGAGCCGCTGGGATCGAA
>DATBQU010000096.1:0-14726 GCA_036560665.1 Polyangiaceae bacterium | reverse complement strand
TCGAGCTGCTTGGGCTCGCCGGGCAGGAACTCGTGCAGCGGCGGATCGAGCAGGCGGATGGTGACCGGCAGCCCGCGCATCTCGCGGAAGATCCCCGCGAAGTCTTCCTTCTGGAAGGGCAGCAGCTTGTCGAGCGCCGCCGCCCGCCCGGTCACGTCGTCGGCCAGGATCATCTCGCGCATGGCCTGGATGCGCTCCTCGTCGAAGAACATGTGCTCGGTGCGGCACAGGCCGATGCCCTCCGCCCCGAAGGCGCGCGCCGTGCGCGCGTCGAGCGGCGTGTCGGCGTTGGCGCGGACCTTCATCGTCCGCGCCGCGTCGGCCCAGACCATGAGCTCGCCGAACTCGCCCGACAGCGCCGCGCTCACGGTGGGGAAGGCGCCCTCGTAGACGTGGCCGGTGCCGCCGTCGATGGTGATGACGTCGCCCTTCTTGAGGATCACGTTCTCGGTCTGCCGCCCGGCGTCGTCGTAGAGCGTGACCGTCATCGTCTGCGTCTCGTAGTTCACCGCCACGGCGCTCACCCCGGCGACGCAGGGCTTGCCCATCCCGCGCGCCACGACGGCGGCGTGGCTGGTCATCCCCCCGCGGGCGGTGAGCACGCCGCGCGCCGCCTTCATCCCGTGGATGTCCTCGGGCGACGTCTCGATGCGCACCAGGATGACGGGCTTGCCCTGGCCGGCGCGGCGCTCGGCCTCGTCGGCGCTGAAGACGATGTGACCGCTGGCGGCGCCCGGGCTGGCGGACAGGCCGCGCGCCAGGACCTTCTTCGGCGCCTGCGGATCGAGCGTCGGGTGCAGGAGCTGGTCGATGCCGCCGGGATCGACGCGCAGGACCGCCTCCTCCTTCGAGACCAGGCCCTCCTTGGCCATGTCCACCGCGACGCGCACCGCCGCCCGCGCCGCGCGCTTCGCCCCCCGGCACTGGAGCATGTAGAGCTTGCCGCTCTGGATGGTGAACTCCAGGTCCTGCATGTCGCGGAAGTGCTTCTCCAGCGTCGACGCGATGCGATCGAGCTCGGCGTACGCCTCGGGCATCTTCGCCTCCAGCGACTCGTCCGGCCGGCCCGCGCTGCGCGCCGTGGAGCGGATGGGCAGCGGCGTGCGGATACCGGCCACGACGTCCTCGCCCTGCGCGTTGGGGAGCCACTCGCCGTAGAGCTTCTTCTCGCCCGTCGACGGATCGCGGGTGAAGGCGACGCCGGTGGCGCTGGTGTCCCCCAGGTTGCCGAAGACCATCGCCTGCACGTTGCAGGCGGTGCCCCACGCGTCGGGGATGTCGTGCATCTTGCGGTACACCACCGCGCGGTGGTTGTTCCACGACCTGAACACCGCCTCCGTCGCCTGCCACAGCTGCTCGCGCGGATCGGTGGGGAAGTCGCGCCCCGTCTCCTTCTTCACGATGGCCTTGAACGTGGCCACCAGCGCCTTCAGCTCGTCGCCCGGGATGTCCGCGTCGGGCACCTTGCGCTTCAGCTCCTCGGCGTTGAGGCGCGTGCGGTCGATCCCCTTCGCGGTGGCCACGCGCGCGCGCGCCTCGTCGAGGGCGCGGTCGAAGGGGTCCTTGGAGAGCCCGAGCGCGATGGCGGAGTGCATGGCGATGAAGCGCCGGTAGGCGTCGTAGGCGAAGCGCGGGCTGCCGCTCTTGGCGGCGAGCCCCTCGGCCACCGCGTCGTTCAGGCCCAGGTTGAGGATGGTGTCCATCATCCCCGGCATCGACGCGCGCGCGCCGGAGCGCACGCTCACCAGCAGCGGGGCCGCCGGATCCCCCAGGCGGGCGCCCATCGCCTTCTCCAGGCGGGCCAGCGCCGCCTCGACCTCGCCCCGCACCTCGGCCGGGACGCGCTGGTCGCGCGCGAAGGCCAGGCACACGTCGGTGGCGATGGTGAAGCCGGGCGGCACCGGCAGACCGAGCGACGTCATCTCCGCCAGCCCGGCGCCCTTGCCGCCCAGCAGATCGCGGCGCTTCGGGTCGCCCTCCGCGTGACCGTCGCCGAAGAAGAACACGCTCTTCGCCATGGCGGGCGAATGTAGCAGGCCGGGAGAATACTGTAGGCTGGAGGACGGGATGCCGGGGCAGGACGAACAGGTCCTCGTACAAGCACGAGCCCGCCTGGGGACGGTGCTCCGCGGCAAGTACCGCCTCGACCGGGTCCTCGGCTCGGGCGGGATGGCCTCGGTCTTCGCCGCCACCCACCGCAACGGCAAGGAGTTCGCGGTCAAGCTGCTCCACGCCGGCCTCTCCACCCAGGGCGACATGCGCGGGCGTTTCCTGCGCGAGGGCTACGTCGCCAACAGCGTGAAGCACCCCGGCGCCGTCAGCGTCATCGACGACGATCTGACCGAGGACGGCTCGGCCTTCATCGTCATGGAGCTGCTCGACGGCGACACCGTGGAGCACCTGTGGGAGCGCGCGCAGCGGCAGCTGCCGCTGGTGGTCGTGGCCGGCGTCGGCATCCAGCTCCTCGACGTCCTGGCCGCCGCCCACTCGCGCGGCGTCATCCACCGCGACATCAAGCCGGCCAACCTCTTTCTCACCCGCACCGGGCAGCTCAAGGTGCTCGACTTCGGCATCGCCCGCCTGCGCGACCTCGCCGTCAGCCAGGCCACGCTGAGCGGCATGATGCTGGGGACGCCCGCCTTCATGGCCCCCGAGCAGGCGGCCGGCAAGACCACCGAGATCGACGCCCGCACCGATCTCTGGTCGGTGGGGGCCACGCTCTTCACGCTCGCCTCGGGGCAGCTCGTGCACCCGGCCACGTCGCAGCACGAGCTCATCATCATGGCCGCCATGTCCCGAGCCCGATCGCTCGACGCGGTGCTGCCCGGCGCGCCCGCCCTGGTCCGCGAGATCATCGACCGGGCGCTGGCCTGGGACCGGAACGATCGCTGGGCGAGCGCGGTGGCCATGCGCGAGGCGCTGAAGAACGCCGCCGCGGCCGACCTGGGCGGCGTGCCTTCCCAGCAGCTCCTGGCCGACGCGGTGGAGGCCCTCCTGCGCGGCGATGCGCAGCCCACCGAGCACCTGGCGTCGCCGCCCGTCCTGCTGCCGGGGTTCACGCCGCCCGGGCTGGGCCCCAGCTCGCCCGCGCCGTCGCCCCCGGTGCACCTCCGGGACCCCGGTCCCCCGCCGACGCCGAGGGTCATCAGCGTCATTCCGCCGCAGCCGCAGCCGCAGGCGCTGGCGCCCGTCGTGCCCGGGCCCGAGGGAGTCACCGCGCAGCCGGTCTCGCGCGACCCCTCGGTGGGTCGTCCGGTCGGGGGACAGCGGCCGCCGCCCATCCAGGCCATCGTGGCCGTCGCGGTGGTGCTGGGCATGGGAACGCTGCTCCTCGTCGTCCTCCTCGTGGCGAGGCACGCCCACCACGAGTCCGCGCAGCCGGCGCAGCCCGCGCAGCCGCCGCCCCCCGTCGCGACCATCTCGCCCACGGCCACCACCCCCACCGAGACCGCCACCGAGCCGCCCCCTCCCGCCCCCGACGTCCCCACCGCCACCGAGACCGCCGGTTCCACCGAGCCCCCGCCTCCCGCGACCGCGACCGCGACCACGACCGGAACCGCGACCGCAACCGCGACCGCGACCGCGACCGCAACCGCGACCGCAACCGCGACCACCACCGCGACCGCCCCCCCACCCCGCAAGAAGAGCTGCAACCCGCCGTACGAGATCGACGCGCAAGGCGTGAAACGATGGAAGAGGGAGTGCCTGTGACCCGATCCAAGCTGCGCGCGCTCGGCGCGATGGCTCTCGCGTGCGCGGGGGTGTCGCTGGCGCCTCCCGCCTCGGGCGCGGAGCCGACCAAGGACGAGTGCATCACCGCCAACGAGTCCGCCCAGGCCCTGCAGAAGGACTCCAGGCTCCGTGCGGCGAAGGAGCAGCTCCAGATCTGCGTCTCCAAGAGCTGCCCCGGCCCGGTGCGCGACGACTGCCAGCAGCGGCTCGACGCGGTGGCGAAGGCGACGCCGACCATCGTCTTCGACGCGAAGGACGCGCTGGGCAACGCGGTGACGGCGGTGACGGTCACGGTCGACGGCGCCCCGCTGGCGGATCACCTCGACGGGACGGCGCTCGTGGTCGATCCCGGGCAGCACCAGTTCGCGTTCAGCGCGCCGGGGATGAACCCGCTCCAGCGCGCGATCCAGATCCAGCCGGGCGAGCAGAACCGGCACGAGAGCCTCGTCCTCGTCGCCCGGCCGACGCAGGCGCCGCCGCTTCCCCCGCCGACGGCGACGGCGACGTCGACCGCGCAGCCGCCCTCGCCGGAGACGGGCGGCTCCTCGCGCATGCCGGCGTACGTCGCGTTCGGCGCGGGCGCGGTGGGGCTGGTCGTGGGCGCCGTCTTCACCGGCATGTGGTTCTCCGCCAAGTCGAGCGGCGACAGCGCCTGCATCCCGCGCTGCGACGCGGCCACGGCGAACGACTACGAGAGCAAGCAGAAGACGGACACGGCGGTGCTCGCGCTCGGGTACGGCATCGCCGTGGCGGGCGCCGCGGTGGGGACGTACCTCTGGCTCCAGCAGCCGGCCGACCAGCCAGCCACCGGGCTGCACGTCGTGCCGCGGATCGGCCCCGGGTGGGCCGGTCTGGAAGGGCGGTTCCAGTGAGGCGCGGGTGGCTGGTCGCGCCCCTCGCGCTCGTGTGCGGGGCCGTCGCGTGCAGCGCGAGCTACGACACGAGCCCCGCCGACGGCGGATCCGACTCGGGCAACGTCGAGGCGGGGCCGGTCGACACCGGCGCCGACACCGTGGCGGACACGGGAGGCGGCGTCCACGACGGCGGGGGCGACACCGGGGCCGCCGACACCTTCGTGCAGGACACCGGGCCGGCCGACACCGGCACCGTCAACAACGACTCCGGCGAGGCCGGCTCCCCCTACGACGGCACCACGGGCAAGGGATGCAGCACCAACGCCGAGTGCCGCCCGGGCGGCGGGCCCGGCGTGAACGTGTGCAGCGGCGCCGGCGCCTTCGCCGCGGGCCCGCTCTACCCGACGCCGGTGTGCCTGCTGCCGACGTGCAACCCGGGCACCGACGGGCTCGTTCACTACTGCGACGGTCCGGACGCACCGACGTCGCCCGGCGTGTGCGTGCCCTCCGGCGACGTGGGGCAGTCCGGCACGGGCATCTGCCTGCCGCGCTGCACCTTCGGCTCGCAGGGGCAGTCGCCGACGGGCTGCCAGGGGCAGGACACGTGCAACCTCTACGGCTGGAGCGTCGACCTCACCAACACCGTGACGGGCATCGGCTTCTGCTTCGGCGGCTGCGCCACCAACGCCGACTGCGCGACGGGCAGCGTCTGCCAGAAGGACCAGGGCGTGTGCCTCACCGCGGGGGTGACGCGCACCAAGGCCGTCGGCGCCGCCTGCACGCAGGCGGACCTCGTGAGCGGCGCGTGCGACTGCTTCTTCGACACCGCCACCAGCAACGGCTACTGCTCGCAGTTCTGCATCGTCGGCAGCGCCACCGTGCTCTGCCCGTCGGGCTACGCCTGCTCGGGGCAGGAGCCGGTCTCGGTCAACGGGGCCAACGACGCCGCGGTGACGGGCTTCACGCTCCAGAACCAGGGCCTCGCCGGCTGGTGCCTCCAGCAGTGCGTGGGCACGCCGTGCACGGGCTCGACGTGCAGCTCGGCCTACTCCGCCGGCAAGGTCTGCGAGCCCTGACCCGAGGCCGCGCGGGCCGCGTCACTCCGCCGCGGCCGGCGTGCGCTCGACGCGCGCGATCTCGACGATGCGGTTGCGGGCGTCGACGTGGACCACGCGCGGGCGGTGCGCGGCGGCCTCCTCGGCCGTCATCCACCCGTAGGCGGCGAGGATGACCAGGTCGCCCGGCCGCACCAGGTGCGCGGCGGCGCCGTTGATGCCGATCTCGCCCGAGCCGCGCTCGCCGGGGATGACGTACGTGGCCAGGCGCGCGCCGTTGGTCACGTCGTAGATGTCGATCTTCTCGTTCTCGAGGAAGCCGGCGGCCTCGATGAGCACGGGGTCGATGGTGATCGAGCCGACGTAGTCGAGGTCGGCCCGGGTGACGGTGACGCGGTGGAGCTTGCCGAGCAGGAGATGACGGAGCACGTGTTCCTCCGGTCGGGGCCCGTGAGGGGTCCCCGCCGGCGGGAAAGATGAGGCCAGGCGGGCCGGCGGTCAATGCGGGGCGAGTCGTCGAGGGCGCTGCCGCGAGGAGGGGCGAGGTCGAGCGCCCCCTACGACAGCTTCGAGAAGTCCGCGATCCGCAGCATGGACTGCGCCCCGTGCGCCAGCGTCTCCAGGCGCACCTTCGTCAGCGCGTCGCCGGGATCGTTGACCAGCGTCTCCACGAAGATGCGATCGAGCTCGGTGGCGACCTCGCTCATGCGCATGAGGGCGTCGCGCATGGCCTGCTCGGTGGTGAGGCCCACGATGGTGCGGTCGAGATCGGCGACGAGCTTCTGGATGACGGCGTCGTCGGGCTTCTTGCTGCCGGCGAAGTCGGCGGCGGGGTGGAGCACGGGCTGGGCCTCGCGGCTGATCCCCGCCAGGCGCTTGGCCACGATCTTCGCCTTCTCCAGCCACGGCTCCTTCGCGTCGACCACGGCCTGCAGGGCCACGGCGCGGGCGAGGACGGCGACGACGTTCTTGAGCGCCGCCTCCTGGTAGCCGGCCATCACCGCCTCGGCGACGGGGTTGCTGGTGGCCGACGCGACGAGGCCGCGCAGGCGCTCGGTGGCGAACTCCTCGATCTTGGCGACGGCCTCGATCCGCGACAGGTCCAGCTTCTTTCCTTCCAGGCCGTCGTAGGCGAGGCCCACCGTCTCCGAGAAGGGCAGGGAGGCGTACCCGCGATCGAGGAGCGTGCGCAGGACGGCGATGCACGCGCGACGCAGGGCGAAGGGATCGGCGGCGCCGGTGGGGGCGAGGCCGACGGCGAAGCAGCCGGCGAGGGTGTCGAAGCGGTCGGCGAGGGCGATGGCGGCGGACACGTCGTCGGGGGCGACGTCGTCCTGCGCGCCGACGGGGCGATAGTGGTCGCGGATGGCGTCGGCCACCGCGGGCGGCTCGTTCTGCCGCAGGGCGTAGGCGCGGCCCATGTGCCCCTGGAGCTCGGGGAACTCGCCGACCATGAGGGTCACGAGGTCGCACTTGCAGAGGCGGGCCCCGCGGGCGACGAGCTTCTTGCGGGCGTCGTCGAGGCCGAGCCGCGCGGCGATCTGCGCCGCCAGCCGCTCGATGCGCTCCACCTTCTCCTTCACCGTGCCGAGGCGGTTGTGGAAGACGATGCCGCCGAGCCTGTCGTAGCGCGTGTCGAGCGGGGCCTTCTGGTCCTCCTGCCAGAAGAAGCGCGCGTCGGACAGGCGCGCGCGCATGACGCGGTCGGTGCCCTTGGTGATGAGATCGGGGCGGTTGGCGGTGTTGACGACGGCGAGGTAGCTCGCGAGCAGCTCGTCGTCGCTCTTCTGCACGCAGAAGTAGCGCTGGTGCCCGCGGGCGACGGCGCGGATGACGGAGGCGGGCAGCTCGAGGAAGGCGCGGTCGAAGGAGCCGGTGACGACGTGCGGCTCCTCGACCAGCGAGGCGTTCTCGTCGACCAGCATGGGCTCGCGGTCGTGGGTGCCGCCGGCGGCGCGCGCGGCGGCGTCGACGCGCTCCATCATCGTGCGCACGCGCTCGTCGCGGTCGACCAGCACGTGCCGCTCGCGGAGCTGGGTCACGTAGGTGTCGGGGCTCTTCACCTCGAACGTGGCCGGCGCGAGGAAGCGGTGACCGCGCGAGGTGCGCGTGCTCTTCGCGCCGGCGAAGGCCACGGGGACGCCCTCCTCCCCGAGGAGCGCCACCAGCCACTGGACGGGCCGCCCGAAGGTGGCGTCGAGGTCGGCCCAGCGCATCGACTTGCGGAAGGGGATGGCGGCGCACACGGCGGCGAGGGCGCCGCCGAGAAGCTCCAGCGCCGGACGACCCGCCTCGACGCGCCGCCCGACGACGTAGCGCCCCTCCTTCTGCTTGGGGCCGGCCTGCTTCTCGACGATGACGAGCGACGTGACCGGGGCGCCGAGCTTGGCCGCGAAAGCCTCCGCCGCCTTGGTGGGCTTGCCGTCCTTGAAGGCCACCGTCTCGGGGGGGCCGATGACCTCCTCGTCGAGATCGAGCTGTCGCGTGGTCACGTCGCGCACCACGATCGCCAGGCGACGGGGCGTCCCGAGGGCGCGCACCTCGCCGTGCGTCAGGCGCACCCTGGCCAGCTCGTCGGCCGCGATCTTCGGCAGCGCGACCAGGGCGGCGTCGACGAACGACGAGGGGAGCTCCTCGACGCCGATCTCGAGCAGGAGGGGCAGGACGGGGGGCGTGGGGGCCATGGGGGCCTGAAGGATTAGCGAGGAAGGGGGCCGAGGTCGAGCGGGGTAAACTGGCGTGCCCCATGCCCGCGTCCTACTCGTTCGAGCCCATCGGCGTCGTGCGCTCGCCGTTCGCCGAGCGCATCGAGGCCCCGCGCCAGGCGGCGGCGGCGACCGGGGTCGAGGGGCGCATCGAGCTCTTCGAGGGGCGCGGCTTCGAGCACGCCCTCGAGGGGCTGGCGGGCTGGGAGTACGCGTGGGTCCTCTTCGTGTTCCACAAGAACGTCGAGGAAGGGCGGGGCTGGAAGCCGAAGGTCCTGCCGCCGCGGGCCACGGAGAAGCAGGGCGTCTTCGCCACGCGCTCGCCGCACCGGCCGAACCCCATCGGGATGAGCGCGGTCCGGATCGAGCGCGTCGAGGGGCTGGTGGTGCACGTGCGCGAGCTCGATCTGCTGGACGGGACGCCGGTGCTCGATCTCAAGCCGTACGTGCCCTACGCCGACGCTCATCCCGGCGCGCGGAGCGGGTGGCTCGAGGCGCGCGATCCGCTCCCTTCCTGGCAGGTGGCGTTCGCCGATGTTGCGGGCGCGCAGCTCGTGTGGCTGGAGGAGCGGGGCGTCGCGCTGCGCGCCGCCATCGAGTCGGCGCTGGCCCTCGGCCCGCAGCCCCATCCCTACCGGCGCATCCGCGCGCAGGCGGAGGGGATGCGCCTGGCGATCAAGGAGTGGCGCGTCGACTTCGACGTGGAGGACGGCAGGCGGCTCGTCGTGCGGGCGCTGCGGAGCGGTTACCGCCCGAAGCAGCTCGCCACCGACCCCGGGCTCGACCTGCACCGGGAGTTCACGGCGACGTTCGGCCGCTGACCCTGGGGGGCCATCGGGGGTATGCTCCGCGCGATGATCACGATCGGCGCGGTGGCGTACGACCCCAAGGTGGTGACGATCTGGGAGGGCCTCCGCGGCTACTTCCGCGACGAGGCGAAGCTGCCGCTCGAGGTGGTCCTGTACCTGTCCTACGAGGCGCAGGTCGACGCGCTCCTGGCGGGGCGCATCGACGTGGCGTGGAACACGAACCTCGCCTTCGTGCAGTGCGAGCGGCTGTCGGAGGGGCGGGCCGCGCCGATCGCGATGCGCGACACCGACCTGGTGTGGGAGAGCAAGATCGTGGCCCTCGCCGGGGGGCCGGTGCGCACCCTCGAGGATCTGCGCGGCAAGACGCTGGCCCTCGGGAGCCGCGACAGCGGACACGCCAGCATCCTGCCGGTGCACTTCCTGGCCGAGAAGGGGCTGCGCGAGGGGGCGGACTACCGCGCGCTGCGGTTCGACACCGATCTGGGCAAGCACGGCGACACTGGGACGAGCGAGGTCGACGTCCTCAAGGCGGTGATGGATGGCCGCGCCGACGCGGGCGCGGTGGGCAGCCCGTTCTGGCAGGGGGTGGTCGACAAGAAGCTCGTGCCGGCGGGCGCGGTGTCCGTGGTGTGGACCTCGCCGCCCTTCCACCACTGCATGTTCACCGCCCGCGTCGGTCTGCCCAGGGAAGACGCCGAGAAGCTCGCGCGCGCCCTCTTCGCGATGAAGTGGGACGACCCGAAGCACCGGCCCATCCTGGAGGCCGAGGGGCTGAAGGAGTGGGTGCCCCCGCACCTCGAAGGCTACGCGTCGCTGCGCGCGGCGGCCGAGCGTCAGGGGTTCTTCGAGAGGCGCTGAAGCACGGCGTGGCGCCCGATGGCGGAGACGATCTTCGCCGAGGCGCGCACCGTCCCCACCAGCGTCCCGGAGATCTTCGAGGCCCCCGCGCGGCGCGCGCGGCAGGCGACCTCTACCTCGACCACGCGCAGGCCGCGCGCGTGCGCCGCGAGCAGCATCTCGATGATGTAGCCCATGCCGGTGTCGGTCAGCGCGAGGCGATCGAGGGCGTCGAGGCGGACGGCCTTGAAGGGCGGCATGTCGCGGTAGCGCGCGCCCACCGCCGCGCGCATCAGCCGCGGGGCGAGCCAGTTGCCGAAGCGCTGCACGGGCGTCATCGCTCCCGGCTCGACGCGCGTGCGCACCCCCAGCGCGAGGTCGGCCTCGTTCCGCTCCACCGGTCCGAGAAGCAGCGGGGCCTCCCCGGGATCGTCGCTTCCGTCGCCGTCGAGGAAGAGGACGACCGTCGCGCCACGCTGCCGTGCGCGCCCAACGCCGGCCAGGCAAGCCGCGCCGTAGCCGCGGCGCGGCTCGTCGACGACGTCGGCGCCCGCCTCGCGCGCGCGGTTTGCGGTCGCGTCGCGGCTGCCGTTGTCCACCACGACCACGGCGTCGACGTGCGCGAGCGCGCCGCGGACGACGCCGGCGATCGACGCCTCCTCGTCGAGGGCCGGCACGACGGCGATCTTCACGGGAGCGCCCGCAGCACGGCGGCGGTGCGCGGCGCGCGTCCGGGGTGCTCGCGCAGCTCGACGCGCAGGCGCTCGAGGTCGCGCGCGTCGTCGACGTCGTAGGCCGGCGCCAGCACGTCGAGGGCGAGGCCCAGCGCGGCGCAGCGCTGGCGGGTCTGGTCCTGCACGCGCGGAGTGCTCCAGTCGATGCCTTCGAGGATGCCGAGCTCGAGCGAGCCGAGCGCGACGAGGTAGTACCCCCCGTCGTCGCACGGGCCCATCATCGCCCGGCGCTCTCCGCCGAAGCGCGCGAGCGCGCCGGCCACCTCGCCCCAGCTCACGGTCGGCGAGTCGCTCGAGACCAGCGCCACCGCGTCCCCGCCCGCGCCGAGCGCGCGGAACGCGTTCGCCAGGCGCGCGCCCAGCCCCTCGCCTCGCTGCGGCAGGATCTCCCACGGCTCCGGCGCGAGCGCGCGCAGAACCGCGACGCCATCGTCCTCGGGCGCGGCCATGACCACCAGCCGCCCCAGGGCCGGGCGCGCGCGCGCGAGCGCATCGAGCGAATCCAGCAGCATCGCGCGGTACACGTCGGCGGCCGCCGCGTCCCCCAGCGCGGACGCGAGGCGTGTCTTGCAGCGCCCGGCGATGGGCGCGCGGGCCATCACTCCCAGACTCACGCCCATGAAGACCGCCACTCTAGAACGTATGCTCCAGGGGTGCGACTCGATGTGGTCCTGGCGCTCGTCTGTCTGTCCGCTGCCGCCGCGTGCGGCGCGAACGACGCCGCGCCGGCACCCGCGAACGTGGCCGCCATGCCTCCCGACGCGCCCAGCTGCCGCGACGGTGACGAGGCGACGCAGCGCCACGGCACGGCTTGCCTGTGCTGCCACTCCGACGAGTTCGGCGTGGGCGGCTCGATCGACCTCGCGGGGCCGCCGGTGGCGCGCGTCGTGATCACCGCGTCGGACGGCGACGTCGCCGACCTCGCGCCCGATCCCTTCGCCAACTTCTTCCGTCACTTCCCGCTCGCGCCTCCGCTGCGCGCGGTGGTGGTCGGTCCCGACGGGCGCTCGGTCGCCATGAAGGAGCTCGCGCCGAGCGGCGACTGCAACGTCTGCCACTTCGCGGGGGGCTCCGCCGCGCCGATCGTGGGGCCGTGACCTTCAGGCGCAGTGGAAGACACTGGCCAGCGTCCGGGCGAAGCGCCGCTCCTCTTCCCACGCCAGCCGCACCGCCTCGACGGCGCGCGCCAGAGGAAGCGCGTCGCCGGTGACGAAGAAGTCGTCGTCGTCCGCGCCGACGGGGTGCCAGTAGACCCCCCCGGCGGTGACCGTCGGCTCGGGCCAGAGATCGCCGCGCGCGAGCGCCACTCCTTCGCTGGCCAGCCCGCGCAGCGCCACGCGGCGGACGACGCGGTCCTCGGTCGCCACCCCCTCGCGATCGAAGTGCTCGGCGAGCGCGCGCTCCTCGGCCTCCGTGGCGACCGTCGCCGCGAGCCGCACCCGGAAGCCCAGACCCCGCGCGACGGCGATCCCGCGCTGCGCCTTCGCCCAGCTGCCCGCCCCGCGGTGCAGATCGTGGAGGCGCGGCGCGGCGCTGTCGAGGCTGATCTGGAGGACGACCCGGTCGCGCGGCAACGCGGCCAGCGCGTCGCGACGCCGCCCCGCGAACAGCATGCCGTTGGTCAGCACCGTCGTCCGGGCGGCCTGCGCGCAGGCGGCGAGGATCTCCCCGATGTCCTCCAGCAGGAACGGCTCGCCTCCGGTCACGAAGAGGTCGGTCACGCCGAGCGCGCCGGCTTCGCGGGCGATGGCACGCACCCGCTCGAGCCCGAGCTCCCGGCGGGGCGCGGCGGGCGACGAGCGCACGCAGCAGTAGTCGCAGGCCAGGTTGCAGTCGAAGTTGGTGTAGAGCCAGAGGCGCGAGCCGATCGGCCGCTCGTCGTCGGCCGCGCCTCCGTCGCCGGCCGCGACGGGCGCCGTCCCGTGACGCACGACGTAGCGCCAGCCCTCGGGCTCGCGCGTGTGCGCGATCAGCGCGTTGCCGGTGAAGCGCGCCCAGCGCTCGACGTCCTCGTCGATCGGCGCCGACGTGGTGAAGGCGACGAGCTCGCCCGGCGCGGCGCGACGGAGCGCGGCGACGAGGTCGACCAGCAGCCCCGTCGCGAAGTCCTTGCCGCTCGGGGCGAGCTCGACGGCGGCGCGCAGGCGGTCCATCCGGGAGCACTCTAGCCGCGAACGAAACCGTGCGCCGTCCAGTCGCGTATACTCGCGGGCATGATGCTGAGAACGGCCCTCCTCGTCTCGGCATCGCTCGGCGCGGCGGCCTGCACCTCGGCGTCCTCCTCGGGCGGGGCCGCGATGGATTCGGGCGCGGCGGGCGACGACGCCGGCACCGCATGCACCGAGGCGCCGCTGCCGGACGGGGGGCCAGTGCAGGTGACGGGGACGGTCCTCACCGACGTGGGCGACGCGCAGGTGCCCGTGCCCGGCGCGATGGTCGCCGTCGAGTACGGCGGACTGTATCTGCCGTGGTGCGATCTCGCCCACGCCAGCCCTTACTACGTCTTCGGCGCGGTGACCGACGACGCGGGCGCCTTCACGGTGACGGCGGCCGCGGGCAAGCTCGGTTTCCACGGCTTCGCGACGGGTCAGTACTACTCGCGCGCGCCGCTCGACACGAGCAGGGGCAGCACGGTGAGCATCCTGCTCTCGCCCCTGCCGGCGCAGCAGACGAAGCCCACCGTCGCCGGCGCCGCCTTCGACAAGACCACGGTGAAGGGCGGCGACGCGGTGACCGTCCGCGCGACGGTCACCGCCGGCGTCCCCACCGATCCGCTGTCGGACGAGACGCTCCTCGTCGAGCCGACGCACTCGTGGGCGGTCGAGCTCGATCCTCCGTCCGTCGGCAAGAAGGACGACTTCCCGGACGGCGCCTGGTCGCGCACCTTCCCGGCGCCCGCGCAGAGCGGCACCTACACTTACTGGTTATCCGCGACGACGGCCGGCTGCGTGTCGAGCGATCTCGTCACGCTGCAGCTCGTCGTCCAGTGAAACCCCGCCTCGCGCACGTTCTCGGCGCCGTCGCCGCGGGCCTCGTGCTCTGGCCGGCGGCGTGGCAGCTGCGCACCATCGCCGCCCTCTTCCGCGCGCGGCTGTCGTACCCCTTCGACATCGAGTGGATGGAAGGCGGCAACGTCTACCACGCCTACCGCGTGCTCCACGGCCTGCCGATCTACGTCGCCCCCGAGAGCGGCTTTGCGCCCTTCCCGTACCCGCCGCTCTACTGGATCGCGGTCGCCGCCGCCGGCAGGATGGGGGGGCTCGACTACGCGACGGCGCGCGCGGTCTCGGTCGGGTGCATCGCCGGCACGTCGCTGCTGCTCGCGGTCGTGGTCGCCCGCCACGCGCCGGCGCGATGGCTCGGCGCGATCCTCGGCGTCGTCGCCATGGCCTCGATCGCCGCGGGCTACCCGATGGCGGGCGGCAGCTACGACATCGCGCGCAACGACGCGATGGCCATCGCGCTCCCCGTCCTCGCGGCGACCCTGCTCGGCGACGGCCGGGTCTCGGTCGCTCGCGCCCTCGGCGTGGCCGCGGTGCTGGTGGCCGCGCTCTTCACCAAGCAGACGGCGGTCTTCTTCGTCGCCTGGCTGATGGCCTTCGCCCTGACCCGCGGCGCGCGCGGCGGCGTCGTGCTCGCGGTGGCGACGGCCGTCGCCAGCCTGCTGCTGTTCGCGTGGATGCAGCGCGGCAGCGGAGACTGGTTCGGGGTGTGGCTCTTCGATCAGCGCCACCACCCGGCGCGCCTCAATCGGTGGGCCGATCGCTTCCCGGTCATCCTGCGGCACGCGCCGTTCCTGCTGCTGCTGCCGGCGCTCGTCGGCTCGCTGCGGCGCCGGCGCTGGCTCCGGCCGTCGACGGTGAAATGGGTGGGAATGCTCTGCGCCGCCGTGGCCGCCACCGTCCTCGTGGGCCTCAAGGACGGGAGCTGGCTCAACACCGGCATCCCGGTCCTCGTGCTCTCGTGGCCGGTGACGCTGATGGCCCTGGGAGACCTGCTG